>JBBSHF010000211.1:0-1511 GCA_038253355.1 Candidatus Limnocylindria bacterium | reverse complement strand
GACCATGAAGCCGGAGCACGTCTCCCTCTGCAAGCGCAACAACGTGGACATGGCGTGCGAGTGCGCCCGGGAGGCGCGCCGCCTGCTCGGCGCCAACGGCATCCTGGTGGAGTATCACTCCATGCGGCACATGGCCAACCTCGAGTCGGTCTATACCTACGAGGGAACCCACGACATGCATTCCCTCATCGTGGGCCAGGCCATCACCGGTCTCGCCGCGTTCGAGTGACGGCGGTCACGCCTGCCTGAGCGCAGGAGCGCGACCCTGGCCCTCCCGAGCCTGCTGCTGATCCTCGGTCTGGCCGCCCCGACGGCGCTGGCGGCGCAAGTGCCGGACTCGACCCGGCGGGACACGGCGGCGGTCCAGCTCAAGACCATCGAGGTGGTGGGCTCGATCGCGCCCACGGCGGGACCGACGATCGGCTCGGGCATCCCCGCGCGGATCGCCACCGTCACCGGCGCGGAGATCGACGCCTGGGAGCCCCGTCTCCTGGCCGATGCGCTGGCCGCCCAGGCCGGCATCTCGCTCTACGACGATCTCGGCAGCGCCTACAAGCTCAATCTGAGCACCCGCGGGTTCAACGTCGGACCGGTGGTCGGCCTGCCGCCGGGCATCTCGGTCTTTCTCGACGGCGTGCGCCAGAACGAGCCCGACGCGGCGGAGGTGAACTTCGACCTGCTCCCGATGGAGCACGTGCAGCGGGTCGAGCTGTTGAGCGGCTCGGGCTCGCTGCTCGGCTCCAACTCGCTGGGTGGGGCCGTGAACCTGATCACCAGGCGGGGAGCCGGTCCGCTGGAGGGCGAGCTGGAGGCCTCGGGGGGCTCATACGGGTCGGCATCGGGCGAGGGGTCGATCGGGGGCGTGAGCCGCCACGGCGTGGACTACTACGCTGGAGTGGGGTACGAGCGGGAGGACGGCTGGCGGCGGGGCACCGGCGCCGAGAGCTACAACGGGTTCCTCAACCTGGGCCACCGAGGCGAGCGGCGGGGCATCACCGTCCAGGGCTTCGGCGCCAAGTCCCGCGCCCAGACCGCCGGGTCGCTTCCGGAGAGCCTCTTCCACGATGCGCCGGACGCCAACTTCACCGTCGGCGACTTCGAGGACCTCGACCTGCTGCAGGCCAACGTGTCCGGCTACGCGCCGGTGGGGGCGGGTCGGGGCGGGTTCACGACGTACCTGCGGCGCTCGCACGCGGAGCGCTTCAATGTCAACCAGGCGCCGGACGACAACGTCCGCTCGATCACCACCAAACGGCACGCTGGGCGGCAACCTCGATTGGCGGTGGACGCTTCCGCTGGCCGACGGTGAGCTCAGCCTGCGCACCGGCCTCGACGCGGCGGCCAACCGGGTGCACCTGAACCTGATCGAAGAGGATCCGGTGGTGGCCTCCGATCGGACCCTCACCACCGACGTCAAGAGTCCGAGCTGGGATCTGGCCGGCTATGCGCTGGGCGACCTGCGGCTCGGCATGGTGAGCCTCTCCGGCGGCTTCCGCTACGACTACATCCGG
>JBBSHF010000210.1:0-1536 GCA_038253355.1 Candidatus Limnocylindria bacterium | reverse complement strand
GGAACGTGGCCAGATCAGTGGCGATGATCGGCACACCCATCACCGCGTACTCGAGCAGCTTGGTCGAGAGCGAGTATTCGGCGTAGGGTTCGGGCCGGGTCGGGACCAGACCGATATCCGAATCGGCGATGGCTGCCGGCAGCTGCTCGAGCGGCACGCGCCCGCGCAGGCGCACCCGGTCGGCGGTGTCGGTGCGACGGATCACTGCCTCGACCTGCGACCGATATGGCCCGTCGCCGTACAGGTCGAGCCGCACAGGCAAGTCCGCCAGGAGCGCCACGGCCTCAACCGCGTACTCCAGACCGTACAGGCGCTGCACGCTGCCGTGATGCACCAGCCGCAGCTCGCCGTCCTCCATGAATCCACGTCGCCGGTGCGCGGCCGGGTCGAAGATGCGCTCATCGGGGCTGTTCATGACCACGGTGATGCGCTCGGGCGCCACGCCGCGCTGCAGCGACAGCCGCCGCAGCGGTTCATGCACCGTCAGCAGCTCGGTGGCCAGCGCCGCGGAGCCACGGGTGACCGCGCTGACCACGGCAGTCAGCGCGCCCTGTGCGCGTCCGGCGAACCGGTCGCGGTAGAACGCGGGCATGTCCTCGTGCAGGTCGAGCAGCAGGGGCACGCCGGCGAGCTTGAGCGGCACGCCGGCGAGCGCCAGGAAGTCGGGCACCGTGGCGACCTGCAGCAGGCCATAGTTCCGATGCCGGTGCGCCCGCGTCAGGGCCACGGTCGCCACGCCCAGGAATGCCAGGTACTCGGCCATGTGGCCGACCAGGCCGTACCAGGCGCGTCGCACCGGCAGGCGATGGACCTGCACCCCATCGATCGTCTCGCGCTTGGCCTGGTCGGCCTCGCGCAGCGCGAAGACGTCGACCTCGTAGCCGGCCTGCACCAGCGCGGCGGCCTGGCGGCGGATCCGCGGATCCTGCGGATAGGCGGCGTGCACCACGATGGCGATACGGTCGCTCACCGCCGCTTCACCTCGTTCCACAGCGCGTCGCGCGCATCGGCATCCAGGGTATTGAGGTCGAAGTGGCGGACGGCGGCCAGCTCGGCGACAGCGGAGAAACGCTCGATCCAGCGTCGGTTGGCGGTACGCAGCGCCTCCTCGGGGTCGAGCTTCAGCCAGCGGCCCAGGTTGACCAGCACGAAGAGCACGTCGCCGAGCTCGTGCAGCCGAGCCGCATCGTCGGGTGCCGCGCGCAGCTCGTCGAGCTCCTCGACGACCTTGTCCCAGACGCCGTCGATCGACGGCCAGTCCCAGCCCATCGCCGCGGCACGCTCCTGGATCTCGCGGCTGGCAGGCAGCGCCGGCAAGGCGCGCGCAATCCCGTCGAACGGGCCCGCGCCGCGTCCCGCCTCGGTGCGCTCGGCGGCCTTGATGGTCTCCCAGTTGGCGAGCACTTGTTGCTCGCCCGAAACCACGAGCTCGCCGAACACGTGCGGATGGCGGCGCACGATCTTGCTGCCAATGGACCGATAGACATCGGTCAGGTCGAAGTCGCCGTCCTCGGCGGCGAGCTGGGCATGCAGGAT
>JBBSHF010000209.1:0-1599 GCA_038253355.1 Candidatus Limnocylindria bacterium | reverse complement strand
GATCGTGGGCGCGGGTCTCGCCGGCCTGACCTGTGCCTACCGGCTCCGGCAGGCAGGGGTGATCGCCACGGTCTACGAGGGCAACACCCGCCTCGGCGGCCGCTGCTGGTCTCTCCGGGGCAAATTCAACGACGGGCAGATCGCCGAGCATGGCGGCGAGCTGATCGATCAATCCCACAAGGAGATCCGCCACCTCGCCCAGGAGCTCGGCCTGGGAATCGACAATCTGCTCGCCGCGGAGCAGAACGGCACCGAGCCGTTCTACTACTTCGGCGGCCGGCGGCAGACCTTCGCCGAGACCACCGACGCCGTGAAACAGATCTGGCAGGTGATGCACGCCGATCTCTCGGGCGCCAGCTACCCGACCACGTACAACAACTACACTGCGGCGGGGTACGCCCTCGATCACCTCTCGATCCTCCAGTGGATCGAGAGCCGGGTCCCGGGCGGCCACGCGTCGCCGCTGGGTCAGCTCCTCGACGTCGCCTACAACATCGAGTACGGTGCGGAGATCTCCGACCAGAGCTCGCTCAACCTGCTGTACCTGCTGGGCTTCTCGGGCCAGGGGCAATTCCGCATCTTCGGGCCGTCCAACGAGAAGTATCACGTCCGCGGCGGGAATGACCAGATCGTGTCGCGCCTGGCGGAGGCGGTGGACGGACAGATCGAGACCGGCGCCGCGCTCGCCGCCATCGTGCGCAACAGCGATGGCCGCTATACCCTCACGTTTGGCGGCGGCGCCAGCACCCGCAGCGTCACGGTGGAGCAGGTCGTGCTCGCCCTCCCCTTCTCCAAGCTGCGCGAGGTGGACTGGAAGAAGGCCGGGTTCGTGGAGCCCAAGACCCTCGCCATCAAGGAGTATCCCATCGGCGCCAATGCCAAGCTGCAGCTCCAGTTCAGCGACCGGCACTGGCGCACCCTGGGCAACAACGGGGACAGTTACGCCGACACCGGCTACCAGGACACCTGGGAGGTGACCCGGGCCCAGGGCGGCGCGTCGGGCATCCTGGTCGACTACACCGGCGGCGACACGACGCGGAGTCAGGCCGGCGCCACTTCCCAACAGTTGGCCCAGCGGTTCCTGGGCCAGATCGAGCCCGTGCTCCCGGGCCTGGGCAAGCGGTGGAACGGCAAGGTCACGCTGGACTACTGGCCGTCCAACCCCTGGACCCACGGCGCCTACTCCTACTGGCGCGTAGGGCAGTACACCCGCTTCGCCGGCTCCGAGTACGAGCGCTCGGGCAACTGTCACTTCTGCGGCGAGCACACGTCGATCGACTCCCAGGGCTACCTGAACGGCGCCGTGGAAACCGGCCAACGTGCCGCGGCCGACGTGCTGGCCGACCTGAAGGTCAAAGGCAAATGAGCAGCAGGTGATGCTCTAGCCGCGAACCCCGTCCTTCCGGGCCCACATCGGCCCGAGCGCGAGAATCCTCCCGTAGACGGGGCACCCGGGCCCGTGCGCGCCCGGGAGATACCCGATGCTCATGAGGAACTCCCCCACGATCTCCCCACCGGTGAACCGGAAGGTCTGCTTGAAGAGCTTCACCCACTCGGCCTTGGATCGGGGATGGTGCGCGTCGAGCCAGCCGGCGAACG
>JBBSHF010000208.1:0-1610 GCA_038253355.1 Candidatus Limnocylindria bacterium | reverse complement strand
CAGCCACACTACAAGGCAGCCACACGACAAGCGCACTGCATCTCACACCGCATCTAGGGGTTGACGCATGTTCAGCCGGGTAAAGATCGCGATCCGTTTCTTCTTCATGGGCTTGGCGGTCGGCATTCTGCTGGCGCCGCGCAGCGGGAAGGAGACGCGTCGCATGGTCCGCGAGAAGGCGGACCGCCTCCTCAGCGACGTCCTCGACGCGGCCACGCTGGGCAACTACGAGTCCGGCGGCCTCACCGACGACGAGCCCGCCGCGGCGAAGCCGGGCAATGCACGGTCCCGCAGCCGGGCCACCAGCGCCAGCCCAACCAGCGCCGGCGCGACCAACCCCTCGCAGGCATGACCCGCCTTGGGCAGCCGACGCGCATGCGCCTGCCGACGCGCTTGCGCCAGCAGACGCACCTGCAGCTGCCGACCCGCCTGCGGCTGCCGACCCGCCTGCGGCTCCGACACTAGCGAGCGAGCATCGCGGCCGCGTCTCCGGGCGTGGCCGTCATCAGACCGATAGACCGATGCGCTGGCGCCGACTCGGAGCTCGCCGCCATGACCTGCATCGGACCGATGCGCAGGAGCACCTCGCCGCGGCGCGCGAGCGCATGGTGCGCGAGCAGATCGAGGCCCGTGGACTCGACGACCCAGAGCTCCTCGCCGCCTTCCGCCACGTCCCGCGCCACCTGTTCGTGGAGGGCGTCGGCGCGTACGACGACCGGGCACTCCCGCTGAGCTCCGGGCAGACCATCTCGCAGCCGTACATCGTGGCCGCCATGACCGATACCGCTCGGCCACCAACCGGCTGGCAAGGTGCGAAGGTCCTCGAGATCGGCACCGGCAGCGGCTACCAGGCGGCCATCCTCGCCCAGCTGGGGGCGCAGGTCACAAGCATCGAGCGGCACGCGGAGCTGAGCGAGGAGGCGAGCGGCCGGCTCATCGCGGCGGGCTATCCGCAGGTGCGCCTGCTGGTCGGTGACGGAACCCTGGGAGATCCGCTGGACGCGCCGTGGGACGTGGTGCTGGTGACGGCCGGTGGGCCATCGGTACCGCAACCGCTGCTCGAGCAGTTGTCGCCGGACGGCGGGCGGCTGGTGATGCCCATCGGTACACGGGAAGGCCAGACGATCACGCTGTTCGAGCGTCACGGTGACGAGGTCGTCACGCGAAACCTGGAGCGCGTCGTGTTCGTGCCGCTCATCGGCGAGTACGGGTTCGGCGAGGAATAGCGGACAAGCGCTGGCATGGGGCCTGCTTGGCATCGGTCTGACCTCCGCGGTGGCCGATGACCGACCGCGCTTTGCGAAAAAAGGGAGCCCTTGACCAATGACCTACCGAGACGATCCTCCGCGTGATGACACCGATGTGGTCGAGCGTGAGCGCATCGTGGAGCCCGAGCGGCCGGTGGCCGATCCGGTGGCCGATCCGGTGCCGGTGGTGCCGGTCGCGGCGGCGCCTGTGGCTGTGCCCGTGCCGTCGAACCAGGTGAACGTCAACGATGGCGGCCGCCGCGTGGTCGGCGCGCCGGGACCGCTGTACTACGCCCGGCGGGTGATCGTGCTGCTGTTCGGGATCCTGTTCGTGCTGCTCGCGCTGCGCATCATCCTGCTGCT
>JBBSHF010000207.1:0-1630 GCA_038253355.1 Candidatus Limnocylindria bacterium | reverse complement strand
TCGGCCAAGCGCCGTTCCAGCGTCGAGAGCGGCACGTTGAGGGCGCCCGGCAGGTGGCCGAGGGCGAACTCGTCCTTCGGGCGCACGTCGAGCACTGTCGCCAGCCCGTCGCGCAGTCGCGCAAGCAGGTCCTCGCGCGAGACCGGCTCCATGTCGTCGCGGGCGCGGAAGTAGGCCGCCATCACCCGCGCGACCTCGGCGACGTTGCGCTCGCCCACGCGCCCGAGCGCGTGCAGGAGCCGGACAACCTCCTCCAGGGGCTACGCATGAAATTTCGCTCGCCTGCCGCGCCCTGACGTATGATGACGCGCCCTCGCAATGGCGGGGGAGTGGAGCATGTCGATCGAGAACCTGGCGCAGTATTTCAGCACAATCGAAGACCCGCGCTGCTCTGGCAAAGTCGAGCATCGCCTGATCGACATCCTGGTCATCGCGGTGTGCGCGGTGATCGCCTGTGCTGAGAGCTGGGACGACATCGCGCTATACGGTCGTAGCAAGCTGACCTGGCTCAGGACGTTTCTGGAGCTGCCGAACGGCATTCCCTCGCACGACACGTTCCGGCGTGTGTTCATGCTGATCGACCCTGACGCGTTCGAGACCGGGTTCGCGACGTGGGTCGGCGCGCTCGCGGCCGGTTTTGAGCGCGAGGTGGTCGCGATCGACGGCAAGACGATCCGGCGCTCGTTCGACCATGGGCGGGAGCAGTCGCCGCTGCACGTAGTGAGCGCTTGGGCATCCGAGCAGGGCCTCGTGCTGGGCCAGCGCTGTGTGGATGGCAAGTCGAACGAGATCACCGCTGTTCCCGAGCTGCTGGACCAGCTCGCGCTGCGAAACAGCATCGTGACGCTGGACGCCATGGGGTGCCAGACCGCGATTGCCGAGAAGATCCTGGCACGTGGAGGGGATTACCTGCTGACGCTCAAGGGCAACCATCCCCTCGCCCACGCGGCCGTGGTGGAGCACTTCGACCAGCACTGCTTCCGTCGTGGCGCACCCGGCCGTGCGGATTGCGATGCGTTTGACGATACGCATGGACGCCTGGTCCGGCGCCGAGTGTTCGCCAGCGCCGACGCGGCGGCCTTGGACGCCCTGAGCGGCTGGCCGGGCCTGCGCACCGTGCTCGCGGTCGAGAGCATCCGCAGCCTCAACAGCGCGCCCACCAAGGTCGAGAGTGAGATCCGCTACTTTCTGTCGAGCTGCTCCGATGATCCGGCTGTCCTGGGCCAGGCCATCCGTTCGCACTGGGCGGTGGAGAACGCGCTACATTGGGTGCTGGATGTGACGTTTCGGGAGGATGATAGCCGCGTGCGCGACCGCACCGCGGCGCGCAACCTGGCGCTGCTGCGCAAGATCGCGCTCAACATCGTCGGCCGCGACCGGACATCGAAGGCCAGCGTGCGCGCTCGGCGGAAGAAAGCCGCTTGGAACGACGCTTACATGCTCAAGATCCTGGCTGGATAGCCGATGAGCCTGGTGCAATACCGACACGAGATCTCATGCGTAGCCCCTGGGCGTGGCAGGAGGGCGAGGTGCGCCCGACCAACCGGCCGAAGGAGAAGACCAAGCGTGGACGGCGGCGCCCCGACCCGTTCGCGGCGGTGACGGCGCAGGTGCGCGAGTGGTTCGAGGC
>JBBSHF010000206.1:0-1634 GCA_038253355.1 Candidatus Limnocylindria bacterium | reverse complement strand
GAAGAAGTTCCCGTTCAGGCGGCTGAAGACCACGTACAGCTCCGGCACGCTGATGACCACCAGCAGCGAGGTTGTCTTGAGCATGTTGTTGAACTCGTTACCCAGCGGCGGGACGATCACTCGCGCGGCCTGCGGAAGCACGATCCGGCGCATTGCTCGGCGGTACGTCATGCCGAGTGACTTGGCGGCCTCTATCTGGCCCTTGTCAATCGACAGGATGCCGGCCCGTACGATCTCGGTCATGTAGGCGCCCTCGTTCACCGCGAGCGCCATTGCGCCCGCCTGCCAGGCACCGGGGATGATGCCGAAGAGCGGGTGCCGGTCCCAGCTGTAGATGCCGGTCACGCCCAACCCGTAGTAGATGAGGGCAATTTGCACCAGCAATGGGGTGCCGCGGAAGAACCACACGTAGAAGTTCGCCAGCGATCGAAGAGGGAAGATGGGCGAGAGTCGACCGAGGGCGCCGAAGACTCCCAGGATCACGCCCACCATCTGGCTTATGATCGCAATCCCAAGCGTCAGCGCGAGCCCTGAGAGAATCTGCCCGCTGGGGTGGAAGATCGAGTCGAAGAACAGATTCCAGCGATATTGATAGGACGATGCCCGAGCCTCGCACCCGCCGAGCAGGAGCGCCATGACGGCGCACCCGATGAGCAGTTCAGCATGCCGGGTGCGCATCACGGCCAGGTGAGTATGCAGTGTGGGAAACCGAACAGGGTTACTTGGTGACTGGCTTGATGTCGCCCGCGCTCAGACCGCCGTCCTCGACGCCGTACTTCTTCAGGATGCTCGCGTACGCGCCATCATTGAGCATCGAGGTCAGCGCGGTGACGACGGCGTCGCGCAGCGCAGTGTGGTCCTTCGGGACGCTGATCCCTTCCTTGGCCACGCCGAGCGTGAGGCCCGAGAGCACGAACTTGTCGGGCTGCTGCACGGTGTAGTAGCCGGCGACCGGCGAGTCGGCGAAGTAGGCGTCGACGTTGCCACTGCTGAGGGCCGCGAGCGCGTCGGAGTCCTTGGGGAACTCCTTCACGTCAATCGGCTGCTTGCTCTTCTTCTGGCAGTCCGCCGAGAGCCCTGACCCCTTGTAGTCGCCCGTGCCGTTGAGATAGTTGACCTCGGTCGTGCCGGTCTCTGCGGCAATCGACTTGCCGCAGAGGTCCTCCTGGACCTTGATCCCCGCCGGATTGCCCGTGGCCACCACGAACGACTGGCCGGCCTGGAAGAACGGGATCATGTCGACCTGCTTGACGCGCTCGGCGGTGATGTTCTGCGCGCTGATGATGATGTCGCACTTGCCGCTTGTCACCGCCGCGATGATCGTATCGAAGACGGAGTTCTCGATCTGCCCCTGCAGTCCCAGCCGCTTGGCAATCTCTTGGCCGATCTCGATGTCCGATCCTATGGGGCCGCCATTGGCGTCGAAGAACTCCTGCGGTGGATACGGGAGATCCGAGCAGATCACGAGCTTGCCGGCGAAGGCGAGCTGGTCCGTCGGGACGGTCGCCACCGGTGATGCAGCGGTGCCGGTCGAGCCGGACGCTCCCGTCGAGGCCGATGGGCTGGTGTTGGTGCCGCCACCGGTGCAGGCGGCCAGGAAGACGAGCGCGGCCGCGAGGATAATCGCGCTCCGG
>JBBSHF010000205.1:0-1641 GCA_038253355.1 Candidatus Limnocylindria bacterium | reverse complement strand
CGCCCGCTCCTTCGCCGATCTGGGCGTGGGCTGGTTCGAGGAGCCGGTTTCCTCGGACGACCTCGAGGGCCTCCGCCTCATCCGTGACGCGGGGCCGCCCGGCGTGGCCGTGGCGGCCGGCGAGTACGGCTACGACCTGCCCTATTTTCGGCGAATGCTCGAAGCTGGGGCGGTCGATGTCCTGCAGGCAGACGCGACGCGTTGCGCCGGGATCAGCGAGTTCCTGCGCGTCGGCGCCCTGTGCTGGTCGCACTCCATGCCCCTGTCCTCGCATTGCGCCCCATCCCTGCATGTTGCGTTGGGCTGCGCATTGCCCGCCATCTGCCATCTCGAATACTTCTTCGACCACGTGCGTATTGAGCAGCTGCTCTTCGACGGAGCACCCCGACCGGTTGACGGCTGCCTGCGGCCCGACCTCTCTCGCCCCGGCCTCGGCCTGGAGCTGAAGCATGCCGATGCCGCCCGATGGCAGGTTTCGATATGAGGCCGCGGATGCCGGAGACCGAGACCATCCTCGAAGTCTGCATGGTTGCCTTCGCCGCGACGCTTGTCGCCGGCGCCTCGGTCCTCGCGCTCGGTCGCCGTTCCGGGAACGCCAACCGAGATCGAGCGCATACCGAGCCCCCGCCGGCCGCGGGGGCCGTCGGCGGCGAGCGGCATCGGCACGTTCGCGACGTGGCGGCGCGGTGAGCCCGATCGATGCCCTGCACTTCGTCCGGCGCGAGATTCGCGACGGACGTTTCCGACGGGCGATGGCCCTCATGGCTGCCTTCGCCGCGATCGTGTCGGGCTTCGAAGCATATACGCAGCACCGCCGGGGCGCCTTCGCCGACCCGCTGATGTGGACCCCCGTGGTCCTCATGCCGCCAACGGCGGTGGGTGCGCTGGCGGTCGTCGTCAGCGATCGGGGCACGCGTTTGCTGTTGCCGGCCCTGTCGGTCGCCTCGATCGCCGACGGGATCATCGGCTTTCTTCTCCATCTTCGGGGCATCCGGCGCATGCCGGGTGGCTTCCGCCTCGGCCAGTACAACGTGGTCATGGGGCCGCCGGTCTTCGCTCCTCTGCTGATGTCGAGCGTCGGCGTGCTGGGCCTGTTCGCGGCCGCACTGCGGCCGGCGGTATTGGACGACGACGGATCCACGACGGCTGCCCGGACCCATGATGCAGGGCTCGTCACCCGCCTTGCGGCGGACATAGCGGACGGTCGCTTCCAGCGCGGCATGGCCGTGACTGCCGCGAGTCTGGCGGTGCTGGCGGGCGGCGAAGCCTACTTTGAGCATCTCCGCGGCAGCTTCAACGATCGCCTGATGTGGACGCCGGTGTGGCTCACCCCGCCCATGGTCGCCGCCGGTATCGCCGCGGCAGCCAGCGAGGAGGCGGCTCGCGTGGTGCTGCCTGTCGCCTCGCTGGTCACGTTCGGAGATGGACTGGCCGGCTTCCTCCTCCACCTCCGGGGCATCCGGGACATGCCTGGTGGCTTTAGCAATCTCGGCTTCAACCTAACCATGGGTCCACCGCTCTTCGCGCCGCTACTCTTCTCGTCGGTCGGTCTCCTGGGCTTGCTGGCGACGCTCATGCGACGCGGCGGTCGGCAGTGACCGGCGACCGTTACCCCGAAGCCGACGCGCTGGCCCAGCGCGG
>JBBSHF010000204.1:0-1698 GCA_038253355.1 Candidatus Limnocylindria bacterium | reverse complement strand
GGCCAGGAACTGGATGGGGGCGACCAGCAGCGAGGTGTGGCCGGCGGCGCGCAGCTCCGGCACGAGGTCGGCGAAGTCGGGCTTCATCCACTCCCCCGGCTCGTGGCCGGCCGACTGCCAGCAGAAATGCCATTGGTCGTCCGCCAGGCCCGCGACTCGAGCAACGGCGACGGCGGTGTCGCGCAGCTGCGCCAGGTATCCCGGCTCCGCATCGGCGACGCGACGAGGAAGCGAGTGGGCGGTGAGCAGCACCGGTGAGTCGGCCGGCAGGTCTGCCAGTCCCTGCCCGATTCGGCGCGCCACCGCCGCGATGAAGCGCTCGTTGCGATACCAGGCCGGCGCCAGGACGACGTCGGGGCCACCGAGCCCAAGCTCGGCGCGAGCGGCGTCCAGGGTGCGCTGGTACCCGCTCATCAGCATGTCGGAGTACTG
Source organism: Candidatus Limnocylindria bacterium (assembly GCA_038253355.1). GTDB lineage: Bacteria > Chloroflexota > Limnocylindria > QHBO01 > QHBO01 > JAICUY01. Next base: position 1,266 of record JBBSHF010000204.1, on the reverse strand, counting down.
CGGGCTCATCACGATCCCGACCACGCGCTCGCAGCCCAGCTCGGCGAGGCCGTGCATCCCAGCGCTCACCGAGGGTTCGGAGAAGCGCATCCCCACCATCGCCCGGGCATCGAGGCCGCGCTCCCGCAGCAAGGTCTCCACTGCCGCCGCCTGTGCCCGGGTGATCGGGATCAGCGGCGAGCCGCCGATGAGCTCGTAGCGGCGCCTGAACTCGACGACCAGCTCCTCGCCGGGAGCGCGCCCGCCGCGCACGGCGGCGAGGTAGCGCGGCATGTCGTCGAGCGAATTGGGCGAGCCGTAGGTCATCAGCAGGACGCCCAGGCGGGTCATCGGGCGGTCTCCGCGTGGACGAAGTCGACCAGGCGACGCAGCAGGTCGGGATCGGTCTCGGGCAGGACGCCGTGGCCGAGATTGAAGATGTGTCCGGCACGTCCGCCCGCCCGCTGCAGCACGTCGCGGGTGCCGGCTTCGGTCGGCCCCCAGCCGGCGGGCAGTCGCGTCGCGTCGAGATTGCCCTGGATCCCGCGCTCGAAGCCGATCCGGGTCCACGCCTCGTCGAGCAGCTGTCGCGCGTCGATGCTGATGACGTCTCCGCCGGCATCGGTCAAACGCTCGAGCAGGGCGGCGGTCGAGGTGCCGAAATGGATCGTGGGTGCGCCGTGGACCGCGGCGAAGATGGAGCGCACGTGGGGCGCGACGTAGGCGTCGTAGTCGGTGGGCGAGAGGGCGCCGACCCAGGAGTCGAAGAGCTGCACCACCTGCGCGCCAGCCGCGATCTGCGCGTTGAGGTAGCGCGTCACGACCGTGGAGAGCTTCTCCATCAGGGCATGCCAGGCATCGGGCTCGCGATACATGAAGGCCTTGGCAACTGCGTAGTCTCGGCTCGGCCGGCCTTCCACCAGGTAGCAGGCCAGCGTGAACGGCGCCCCCGAGAAGCCGATGACGCCGGCTTCGCCGCCGAGATCGGCGCGCACCAGGCGGATCGCCTCCATGACGAAGGCGACTTCGTGCTCCGGCTCGATCAGGCGCAGGCGGTCGACGTCGGCAGCTGAGCGGATGGGGTTGTGGATGATCGGTCCGACTTCGGGTTGGATCTCCAGATCGATGCCCATCGGTTCGAGCGGTAGCATGATGTCGGCGAACATGACCGCGGCGTCGACGCCGAACGCGTCGACCGGCATGCGCGTCACCTGCGCGCACAGCTCCGGCGTCTTGGCCAGGGTCAGGATGTCGTAGCGCTCGCGCAGCCTGCGGTAGTCGGCCAGG
>JBBSHF010000203.1:0-1798 GCA_038253355.1 Candidatus Limnocylindria bacterium | reverse complement strand
GTACCAATCGTGAAAGGCGAGCTCGTCCTCGAAGAGTCGCGTGAGGCTAGGCACTGGGCTGTCCCAGGCCGTGGGAGCGATTCGCATCGAGCGGTTCCTCATCGTTCGGCCGTTCCTCGGCCAGCATTTCGATGATTAGACGCTCGACGCCGCTGAAATCCTTCGGCAACGGGCCAGTCGCATTCTGTCTCGGCCACGATGGCTCGTTCTGGACGAACCGGCCCACAGCCGCACGCGCAATGCAACGGACACAGAAACGCCCCGAAGGAACCGCCTCGACTCTTGATGCAATCTCCAAGTCGTCTTGGCCCCTTCGGGACGCTGTCAACGATAGGGCCGCGGGTTGCTCATGCCAACCCCGGTTATCCACCAATTTTTCAGCCGATCGGCGGCTTATCCACAGTGCGTCCACACCTCCGCGGTTCCGACCCGCCGCGGGTCAGGAAGGGCCGAGGGTGACCCGGTCCTCGTACTTCGGCACCACCGCGTTCATGCCCAGCTCGTCTCGCGCCCGTTTTGCCAGGGCCTCGGCCGCGTCGGGATCGCCGTGCACCACGAAGACCGTCTTCGGCTGTCCGTTGGCGCGAGCGCCGGCGGCTCCGAAATGCGCGAGCCAGGCCTGCAGCTCGTGCTCATCGGCGTGCGCGGAGAAACCGGAGATGGAATGGACACGGCACTTGACCGGGTACTCCTGGCCGTCGAGTCGCGCCGAGGTGCCGCCGTCCTGCAGCTTGCGCCCCAGCGTCCCTTCGCCCTGGTAGCCGATGAACAGCAACGTGCACGACGGATCGGGCAGGAAGTCCTTGAGGTGATGCACGATCCGCCCGCCGGTCAGCATGCCCGACGAGGCCACGACCATGATCGGTCGCGGCGCATCTTTGATCGCCTTCGACTGGTCCGGCGTGTTGGTGTACGTCTCGTCCGGATACTCGAGCGGCGAGTCGCCGGAGCGCAGCAGCTGCGCCGTCTCGTCGTCGTACATCTCGGGGTGGCGCAGGTAGACATCGCTGGCTTTCGACGCCATGGGTGAGTCGAGGAAGAGCGGAAGGTGCGGGATGCGCCCCTGGCGCAGCAGCTCGTCGATGACCCACACGAACTCCTGGGTGCGACCGATGGCGAAGGATGGCACCAGCAGCACGCCCTTATCGCCGGCCACCTCGGCGATGGCCTGCGCGAGGTCATTGACAGCCTGATTCTCGGGTGCGTGTTCGCGGTTGCCGTAGGTCGACTCGACCAGCACGTAATCGGCATGGGCGATGGGCGTGGGGTCGCGCAGGATCGGCGTGTGGTCGCGGCCGAGGTCGCCGGAGAAAACGATGGTCAGCCGCTCGGCGCCATCGGTCACCGACAGCTCGATGATGGCCGAGCCGAGGATGTGCCCAGCGTCGTGGAAGGTGGCGCTCACCCCATCGGTCACCGCCAGCGGCGCGTCGTAGTCGACCACCTTGAATTGTGAGACCGTCTGGTCCACGTCGGCCGCGACGTAGATCGCCTGGCGCGTGTCGCTGCGCGCCTCCGGCGTAGCGGTGCGCATCTGCTCGGGGAGCGGCTTGCCGCTGGCCACGGCGGCCTCTTCGCCCGGGTCAGCGTTCGCCGCCTGCTCGACCGGATGATGGCGCTGCCATCGGGCGGCTGCCTCTTCCTGGAGCTTGGCCGAGTCGCGCAGGACGATCTCGGTCAGGTCGACCGTGCCGCTGGTGGCATAGATCGGCCCGCGATAGCCGGCCTTGACCAGGGCCGGGATGCGACCGCAGTGGTCGAGGTGGGCGTGGGTCAGCAGCAGCGCGTCGATTTCGTT
>JBBSHF010000202.1:0-1824 GCA_038253355.1 Candidatus Limnocylindria bacterium | reverse complement strand
GCGCTGGTGGCAGGCACCGCGTTGGGCATCGGCGTCACCTATCTGATCGCGCCGGGCCTCGATTTGCAGGCGTTCGCTGGGCGCACGATCCCGGTCGTGCTGCTGGTCGACTGGCTCGCGGTGGGACTGCTCGGCCTGGGGATCGCGATCCTGGTCGCCCTCGCCGTATTGCTCACGACCTGGGTCGCGCGCCGGGCAAACCTCGGCCGCGCCCTGCGGGTCGGCGACGAATGATCCGTACACTGGAGGACGAATGACCGATATCGTCGAGAACATCGACTTCCGCTCGCTCGAGAAGGAGGCCGCGCTGCGCGAGCGGCCGAAGTTCGGCAGCGGGGCGCAGATCGCCTGCGACAGCATGGTCAAGATCTACAAGGTTGCCGACGTGGAGGTCGTGGCGCTGCAGGGCCTCGACCTGCTCGTCGAGAAGGCCGAGTTCATCGCCATCGTGGGCGCCTCCGGCAGCGGCAAGTCGACGCTGATGAACATCCTGGCCGGGCTCGACGTGCCCTCGGCCGGGCGAGCGACCGTGGCCGGGCACGATCTGCTGAGCATGGACGGCACCGAGCGCACCACCTACCGGCGCAGCGTGATCGGCTTCGTCTGGCAGCAGACCGGGCGGAACCTGCTGCCCTACCTCAGCGCGGTCGAGAACGTCGAGATGCCGATGATCCTCGACGGCGTGCCCGGAAACCTGCGTCGCAACCGGGCGCTTGAGCTGCTCGAGCTGGTGGGCGTGGCGGATCGCGCCGCGCATCGGCCCGATCGGCTGTCGGGCGGCGAGCAGCAGCGGGTCGCGATCGCGGTTGCTCTGGCGAATGCGCCGTCAGTCCTCCTGGCCGATGAGCCCACCGGCGAGCTGGATACCGCGACCAGCCACGAGATCTTCGACGTGATGCGCGCCGTGAATCACGACCTGTCGGTGACCGTGGTGGTCGTCACCCACGACCCGCTCGTGTCGGGGCAGGTCAGCCGCACGGTGGCCATTCGCGACGGGCGCACCAGCTCCGAGACGCTGCGCCGGCGCGAGATGGGCGATGACGGCGATCACCGCATCATCAGCGAGGAGTTCGCGGTGCTAGACCGGGCCGGCCGACTACAGCTCCCCCGTGAGCACGTCGAGGCACTCGACCTCGAGCACCGCGTGCGCCTGCTGCTGGAGCCCGATCACATCGGCGTCTGGCCTGACCGGCAGCGCGAGCCGTCAGCGACCGACGAGAAGGAGCCACCCCGATGAGCAACGGCGACGACTGGCGCTACCTGCCGCCCGAGCGGCGCGCGCAGCCGATCGTGGAGGTGGCCGGCCTGACCCGCGAGTACCCCATGGGCTCGGGCGTGGTACATGCCCTGCGTGGCATCGACCTGTCGGTGCTGCGCGGCCAGCTGGTGGTGGTCGAGGGCCGGTCGGGCTCCGGCAAGACCACGCTGCTCAACCTGATCGGCGGTCTCGATCGGCCCACCGCCGGCGTGGTGCGCTTCGACGGCCAGGACGTGACGGCCATGCCGGAGCGTGGCCTGATCGAGCTGCGGCGGCACCGCATCGGCTTCATCTTCCAGGCCTTCGGCCTGATCCCGATCCTGTCCGCCGCCGAGAACGTCGAGGTGCCGCTGCGCCTGGTGGGCGCGAAGGTTGCTGCTCGCGACGAGCGCGTCCGCGTCCTGCTCGAGATGGTCTCGCTCGGCGAGCGAGCGCGCCATCGGCCGCACGAGCTGTCCGGTGGCGAACAGCAGCGCGTGGCGATCGCGCGCTCCCTGGCCAATGAGCCTGCCCTGCTGCTGGCCGACGAGCCGACCGGGCAGCTCGACTCGCACACCGGACGCACG
>JBBSHF010000201.1:0-1863 GCA_038253355.1 Candidatus Limnocylindria bacterium | reverse complement strand
CGCCACATCGCCGAGGCCGCCCTGGACGCGCCCGACGACACCGTCCGCGACGTCATCTACCCCGTCGTCGGTGGGGAGACGACGCTGCGGGACCTGGTCGCCGAGTACCGGGCCAGCGGCACGGAGTACCAGCGCAACAAGCGCCGGGTGTTCAAGTCCTCCTACACGAACCACTACCGCCGTGGCCTGATCAAGCTGCTCGGGGTACTGGAGTTCCGGTCCAGCAACACCGCCCACCGGCCCGTGATCGAGGCTCTCGACCTTATCGTGCGCCACGCCGGCACCAGCGCCCAGTTCTACCCGGCGGAGGAGACGGTGGTCCTCGACGGCGTGGTGCGCCCTGACTGGGAGGACCTCCTGGTGGAGATCGACTCCCGGGGCCGCAAGCGGATCGTGCGCACCGTCTACGAGGCCTGCGTGCTCCAGGCGCTGCGCGATCGCCTGCGCTGCAAGGAGATCTGGGTGGTCGGTGCCCATGAGTGGCGCAACCCGGATGAGGATCTGCCGGCCGATTTCGAGGCCAACCGGGCCGAGCACTACGAGATGCTCCACAAGCCCCTCGACGCCGGTACCTTCGTCGCCGGGCTCCGGGAGGAGCTGCGGACCCAGCTGGCCGGCCTCAACGAGGAGCTGCCGGGCCTCGACTGGCTGGAGATCACCGATCGCAAGAGCGGGGCCATTCAGCTCACACCGCTGAAGGCTCAGCCCGAGCCGGCCAACCTCCGCCGGCTGAAGAAGGCGGTGCAGGCCCGCTGGGGGACGGTGCCCCTCATCGACATGCTCAAGGAGGCGGCGCTGCGCACCGGGATGCTGGCCCAGTTCGCCCCGGTCGGCACCCGGGAGGCCATCGATCGCGACGCCCTGTGGGAGCGGCTGTTGTTGGTGGCCTACGCCTACGGCACGAACACTGGCATCGGGGCCGTGGCCCAAGGCGACCACGGCCACAGCGAGAGCGACATCCGCTATGTCGCCCGCCGGTACTTCACCCTCGAAGGCGCCCGGGCCGTGGCCGTGGAGCTGGCCAACGCGACCTTCGCCGCCCGCCAGATCGGCGTCTGGGGCGAGAGCACGACCACAGTTGCCTCGGACTCAACCCACTTCCGCTCCTACGACCAGAACCTGTTCACCGAGTGGCACTCCCGCTACGGCGGCCGTGGCGTGCTCATCTACTGGCACGTCGAGAAGAAGTCGATGGTCGTGCACTCCCAGCTCCTCAGCTGCACCGCCTCCGAGGTGGCGGCCATGGTGGAAGGCGCCGTCCGCCATGGCACCTCGATGCAGCTGGAGGGCAACTACGTCGATTCCCACGGCCAGTCCGAGATCGGCTTCGCCATCACCTCGCTGCTGGACTTCGACCTGCTGCCCCGCATCAAGCGGATCAACAAGATCAAGCTCTACGGCCCCGACCAGGAGATCTTCCCCCGGCTGACGCCGGCGATGACCCGAGCCATCCGCTGGGACCTGATCGAGCAGAACTATGACCAGATGATCAAGTTCGCCACGGCCATCCGGGTGGGGACGGCCTCGGCCGAGGCCATCCTGCGCCGCTTCACCCGCAACGCCACCCACCCCGTCTACCAGGCCATGCTCGAGCTGGGCCGGGCCCAGAGGACGATCTTCGTGTGCCGGTACCTGCGCGACCGCGACCTCCAGCGCGAGATCGAGGAGGGGCTCAACGTCGTCGAGTCCTGGAACCGGGTCAACGCAGTGATCTTCTTCGGTAAGAGCGGCGAGTTCGCGACCAACCGGCGCGACCAGCAGGAGCTGGGCATGGTCGCCCTCCACATCCTCCAGGCGGCGATCGTCTACGTGAACACCCTGATGGTCCAGGAGGTGCTCGCACTACCGGAGTGGGAGGGCGTG
>JBBSHF010000200.1:0-1863 GCA_038253355.1 Candidatus Limnocylindria bacterium | reverse complement strand
GCGGGCCGCGTAGCAGAGTCCAGAGCCCTGCGGATTCGGGAGGCGAGGGCTTCGGAATCGAACGGCTTCGACAAGACGAGCGCGGCCCGGTCCACGATCCGGGGCGCGAGTAATTCCTCGACCGCATACGCGGATATCAAGAGGATCGGGAGCCCCGGGCGGATGTCGGCGAGGCGGTCACGCAATGCATTGAGTGCGAGATTCACCAGGACCTGCTCGAACTGCGCCCGGTCCACCCGCACCGCCCCCCACCTGCTCTCCCAAACTCAGCTGGAGGGTCAGGTCGGGCCCCAGAATACGCTGCAGCAGACCCTCCGAAGCCGCCGCGAGGGCGTTCAGGTCTAACACCGACGGGGCGGAAGGCTGGAGCCGGCTGAACGCGAGCAATTGCCGCGCGATGTCCGCGGCCCGGGTCGCAGCCTTGAGAATACGGTCGAGGTCCGCCAGTTCCTCGGCCGTGAGTGGTCCGACTTGGACAGAAAATTGACGAAGCCGAGCACGATTGTCATCTGATTGTTGATCTCGTGGGCGCCGCCGCCGGCGAGCTGGCCGACCGCCTGCATCCGGGCGGTCTCGATGACTTGCTGCTCGAACGCCCGGCGCGCCGTGACGTCCTCCAGCACCAGGAGGATGTGTTGGGTGAGACGGCTGTTGACTTCCCGGACTGGGACTGTACCGTAGAGGCTTCCCCCGCTCCCGTCACCGTCGAGACCTCATTCGGTGTGGTCTTCTCCGCACCCCGCGACGGCTGTACTGCTCCTCTGCTCTGGGCTGGCCGCCTGCACCGCGGCGCAGCAGCCCCCGGTCACCGTTCCCTCGCAAGTCCAAGAGGCCCAGCAACTCGATGCCCGGGCTCGGGCTGCTTTTGAAGCGGGCAACCCCGGGGGCTTCCGGCAGGCCAAGGATCTGTGGCTGGAGTCGGCCGCACTCTACGGCGGCGCCGGTCAGATCGTGAGCGAGGCAACCGCCCACGATAACGCCGGCCGAGCCTACCACCACCTGGGCGAGCGCGACTCCGCCCTTGGCCAGTTCGGCGAGGCCATCGCGTTGCGCCGCGATACGGCGGCCACCCGCGAGATCGTCACCCTGCTCAACACCTCGCCCCTGCTCGAACCCACCCGGAGCGTGATGCGCGAGGCGAGCTACGTGCGCGACGCCCGGAGCGTGCTGGCCGCCACGCCCGGCGGCGCGGCGCTCGCCGCGGAGGTGACCTCCGCCGCCGAGGCGGTGGCCGCGCTCGATGCCCTCTCGGCCGCGAGGACGGCGACGCTCAAGGTGACCGCCCCACAACCGCTGGAGGTGCTCTACCGCCGCTGGGCCTATCGGAATACCCGGGCCCCGTGGATCCGCGTCACCACCGACACGTCGGTCCTCGTCCCGGCGGTCACCTACCAGATCAAGTACGCCGACCCGGCGACCCAACGGGACACGACCGTTGACTGGCCGTGTGCCGATGGCTGCGTGGTCAGGCTTCCACTGCTGGGCGGCCGACCGCCTCCATGACGGCCCGAGCGCCAAGAGAGCCCGATGACTGATTCGCCTGCGGATCCCCCCGCCGATGCTACGCCACACGAGCATCTCGGGTTCCTCGACTGGATCAAGCGCATCCCGACGACCTATGCGCTGCTCGCCGCTGCCATCAGCGCGGCCGTCGGGTTGTTCGCGCCCGAGCGCCTACTCCCCGAGCCACTGGTCCCTTTCCGGTTCCTCGCCAGCCTGATCGTGGTCGTCGCCTTCGTGCTCACCTGGGCCTGGCGAACGGCGCTGCGGCGCCACCTCCGGGTGATCGCGACAGTCACGGCGGCTCTCCTCCTGGTGCTCGGGACCCTCAACGTGCTCTTCGTGCGGCAAGTCTCCTATCAG
>JBBSHF010000199.1:0-1874 GCA_038253355.1 Candidatus Limnocylindria bacterium | reverse complement strand
GACGATCGGATTCAGCAGCGCCATGGATCCCGACGACGTGGCTGCCGCCTTCACGATCAGCCCCAAGGTGGCGGGTGACCTGAGCTGGGTCGGCACGGCGCTGACCTTCACGCCGTCGTCGCAGCTCGACCCGGGACGGCGTTATGCCATCAGCCTGGCCGGCGCCCATGATCGGCTGGGCAATCCGCTCGGCGGCGATACCAGTTTTTCCTTCACTACGATCGATGGCGCGCAGGTCGTCAAGGTGCGTCCGGCGCTCGTATCTCGTGATGTGACGCGCGGTCCGGTCGAGGTCTGGTTCAGTCGGCCGATGCAGATCGAGAAGACCCGCAAGGCGTTCCGGCTGACCGACCTGACGGCCAGGCGCAACGTCTCAGGCAGGCTGAGCTGGAACAAGATCGGCACGCAGCTGAGCTTCGCGCCATCGGGGACCCTGTCCCGGGGCCACACCTTCCTGATCGCGGTAGGTAAGGGAACGACCGATGCCGACGGCAACGCCGTGAGCTGGAGTGCCAGTTTCAGCACCCAGGCGCCACCGGCGCCGGTACGCACGGTCGCGGCGTGGGTCAGCACGCCGGCACCCCGACCGGTCGCACCGGCACCGGCGCCCTCAAGCAGTGATTCGGGCTATGCGCTCAACCAGGTGAACTCGGCGCGGTCCGCCGACGGCTTCCGTGCACTGGCGCTCAGTGGCGCCGTCTCAGCGGTTGCCTCCGCGCATGCCTGGGACATGCTGCGCTACGGCTACTTCAGCCACACCGGGCGTGACGGTTCCAGCGTGCGGACGCGATTGAGCGCTGCCGGAGTGGCCTACAGCCATGCCGGCGAGAACATCTGCCAGTACAACGGGATGAGCATCAGCGCCACCCTGAGCTGGTGCCATCGCCAGTTCATGTCAGAGCCATATCCGGGCTACTTCAACCACATCGGGAACATCCTGGATCCGGACTACACGCGGCTCGGGGTTGGCATCGCCACCGGCGGCGGCCGCGTCATCATCGTCTGGGATTTCACCGGCTAGACCGATGCGGCCGCCCTTCGGGCGGCCCGTCGATCCTTCCTCTGGCGCTGTCCGCTGCCTCGCCCTGGCCGGTAACGGAGCGCAAAGAGGTCGGTGCTACACTCGCTGACCGATGCCACCCAAGAAGAGCCGTGGCGGCGACCTCGTCATCGTCGAGTCGCCCGCCAAGGCGAAGACCATTGAGCGCTACCTGGGCCGGGGCTACGACGTCATGGCCTCGGTCGGCCATGTGCGTGATCTTCCCAAGCACGGCCTGGGCGTCGACGTGGAACACGATTTCGCGCCGAGCTACGAACCGCTCAAGGAGAAGCGCCGCGACCTGGAGAAGCTCGCCGCGGCCGCGAAGCGCGCCGACCAGGTCTGGCTGGCGACCGACCTCGACCGCGAGGGCGAAGCCATCGCCTGGCATATCGCCGAGTACGTCAACTTGCCGGAGGATCGCTTCCGGCGCGTAACCTTCAGCGAGATCACGCAGAGCGCCATCGAGGAGGCATTTGCGCATCCGCGGCGAATCAACCTCGACCTGGTCAATGCGCAGCAGGCTCGTCGCGTGATCGACCGCCTGGTCGGCTACAAGCTCAGCCCGCTGGTCGCCAGCAAGATCCGCAGGGGCCTCTCCGCCGGGCGTGTGCAGAGCGTGGCGGTGCGCTTGGTGGTCGACCGCGAACGCGAGATCGATGCCTTCACCGCGGAGGAATACTGGTCGCTCACGGCGCAGCTCGAGCGCGAGCGCGAGCAGGGGAGCGGAAGCTTCGCGGCGGAGCTGACACGCATCGACGGCGAGAAGGCGCGCATCGGCTCCGAGGGGGAGGCACGTCAGCACGAGGCCGCGCTGCGCGAGGCCGCCTATGCG
>JBBSHF010000198.1:0-1958 GCA_038253355.1 Candidatus Limnocylindria bacterium | reverse complement strand
GGATATGGACCACCCCGTTCACGGATATGACCCACCCGGCGTCGTCCTGAATTAGGCCCTGCCAGCCTCCTCGGAAGGAGGTGAGGCATGGGCCGCAGGAGGATGACCGTGGACGACGACGTCGAGATTTTCGTGCACTGGCGCGCGGGCAGACGCATCCGCCAGATCGCGCGCAGCCTTGGGCGCTCGCGCACCACCGTGCGCGACCGCATTGCCCAGGCCGAGACCGCGGGGTTCACACAGCAGGGCCCGCCCTGGAGCGCGGCGGAGTGGCGCGCGGCGCTCGCCGCTGCGGCAAGCGAGCGCGGCACGGAGGCCGGCCGCTTCGCGGTGCGGATGAGCCTGGCTCCGTTGCACGACGAGATCGCCACAGCGCTTGCGGCGAGCACGATGACCACCGTCTGGCAGCGGCTGCGCGACGCCGGCCGGACCGCCGCGAGCTTTCCAGGAGAACCAGCTTTCCGACCTTCCGCCGCTACGTGCTCGATCACGTCCGCACGACCGACCCCGCGCGCCTGACGGTGCTCATGCCCGATCCCGCCTTCGGCGAGGCGATGGAGATCGACTATGGGCGCCTGGGCATGTGGACCGATCCGATCGGCGATCGTCGCCGGACGGTCTGGGCCTTCGTGGCGACGCCGCGCGCCAGCGGGATGCACTTCGTGCGGCCGGTGCTGCAGATGGACCGACGGATGTGGCTCACCGCTCACCAGGAGGCGCTTGGCTTCTTCGGCGGCAGCCCACGCTTCTGGATATGCGACAACCTGAAGACCGGGGTCCTCTCGGCGGACCTGTACGACCCCAGGCTCAACCGCGCGTACCGCGATCTCGCCGAGCACCACGGCGCGATCGTCGACCCGGCCAGGGCCCTGCACCCCAAGGACAAACCGCGGGTGGAACGCGCGGTCCCGTACGTGCGCGACAGCTTCTGGTCGGGCCGCAGCTTCACGAGCTTCGATGAGATCGTGCGCGAGGCGCTGGTCTGGTCGGCCGACACCGCGCCGCGCCGACGCCACCGGGTCCACGGCATCACCGTCCGCGAGCTCTTCGAGCAGCACGAGCGGCCAGCGCTGCTCCCGCTGCCCGAGCGCCCCTTCGCGCTCGTCGAGTGGCGCGAGGTCAAGGTCCACCCGGATTGCCATGTGGCCATCGACCGCGCGCTGTACTCGGTCCCCTGGCAGCACGCCGGCAAGACGCTGCAGGCGCGCGTCGGAGAGTCGCTGGTCGAACTCTTCGACGGCGACGGGCTCGTCAAGACGCACGTCAAAGACGGCCGCCGGCGCATCACTGACGATGCCGATCTGCCGCCCGACAAGGTGGCGTTCCTGATGCGCACGCCGGCCTGGTGCCGCAGGCGCGCGGCTGAGGTCGGGACAGCGGCATCCGCTCTCGTCGACACGCTCCTTGAACAGGGCGGGCTCACACGGCTGCGCGAGGTCCAGGCGCTGCTGCGACTCTCCGACAAGTACGAGGAGGCGCGCCTCGAGGCGGCGTGCGCCCTGGCGGTCACTGCCGACGGGCGCATGAAGACCGTGCGCAACATCCTCGCGGCCGACCTCGACCGCCGTCAGCTCGAGCTGCTGCCCGCGACGTTGGCCGGCGCATACCTGCACGGCGCCGTGGCGATCGTCGGGGAGGACAGGCGATGAACACGCTCCAGCTGCAGCCCCGGCTCAAGCGCCTCAAGCTTGGCGGGATGCTCCAGACCCTCGAGCTGCGCCTGGATCAGGCGCACCAGGAGAAGCTCGGGCACCTCGAGTTCCTGGAGCTGATGCTCGAGGACGAGATCCAGCGCCGGCAGAACAAGGCCCTCGCCCGGCGCATCCAGCGCGCCCGCTTCGAGGAGGCGGCGACCCTTTCGGACTTCGACTTCGCCTTCAACCCCAAGATCCCCGCGGCCCAGATCCGCGACCTCGCGACCTGCGGCTTTATCGAGCGAGGGGAGTCAGTGCTGCTCG
>JBBSHF010000197.1:0-1991 GCA_038253355.1 Candidatus Limnocylindria bacterium | reverse complement strand
CACGCCTGCTCGGCGTGTCGCTGACGGACCTGTTAGGACGCGCACGGGACGCGATTCGTGGCCACGGAACGAAAAGACACCAGCCGCGTCGCCATCGTTCACCGGTCTGTATCCTGACCTGACCCGAACACACGCTCTGTCCGGCACCTGACAAAATGGTGTTTCGACCAGATGTAGATTGGTCTCATGCCTGCTTCGGCCCAGAACCGCCAGCCTCGATACCGCAAAGATGTAGTGCGCGGCGCCTTCGCGCCGATCGAACGGCTGGACGTGTCTGCCTACCGCATCCCAACCGCCACGCCCGAATCGGACGGCACGCTCGCCTGGGATGCGACCACCCTGGTGGTCGTGGATCTGGTGGCCAGTGGAACGCGTGGGTTCGGCTATAGCTACGCGGACACGGCGACGGGCCGCCTCATCCTGGACCTCCTGGCGAACGTGGTCGTCGGTCGCGATCCGATGGACGTCCCGGCCGCCTGGCTGGCCATGGTTCGCGCGATCCGCAATCTCGGTCGGCCGGGGATCGTCTCGATGGCAATCAGTGCTGTCGACACCGCCATGTGGGACCTCAAGGCGAAGCTCCTCGATGTGTCCCTGGCGACGCTCCTCGGCCAGGTTCGCAAGGGTGTGCCCATCTACGGTAGCGGCGGATTCACGTCGTACTCGATCACCGAGTTGCAGGCCCAGCTCGCGGGCTGGGTCGACGAGGGCCTGAGTATGGTCAAGATGAAGGTCGGCCGGGACCCAAGCGCCGATATCGACCGGGTACGAGCGGCGCGCGCGGCAATCGGCCCCGACCTCCCGCTCTTCGTCGATGCCAACGGCGCCTACGAGCGCAAGCAGGCGCTCGAGTTCGCCCGCTCCTTCGCCGATCTGGGCGTGGGCTGGTTCGAGGAGCCGGTTTCCTCGGACGACCTCGAGGGCCTCCGCCTCATCCGTGACGCGGGGCCGCCCGGCGTGGCCGTGGCGGCCGGCGAGTATGGCTACGATCTGCCCTATTTTCGGCGAATGCTCGAAGCTGGGGCGGTCGATGTCCTTCAGGCAGACGCGACCCGTTGCGCCGGAATCAGCGAGTTCCTGCGCGTCGGCGCCCTGTGCTGGTCGCAGTCCATGCCCCTGTCCTCACATTGCGCCCCATCGCTGCATGTTGCGTTGGGCTGCGCACTCCCTGCCATCTGCCACCTCGAATACTTCTTCGACCATGTTCGTATCGAGCGGCTGCTCTTCGACGGAGCACCACGGCCGGTCGACGGCTGCCTGCGGCCCGACCTCTCCCGGCCCGGCCTGGGCCTCGAGCTGAAACACGCCGACGCCGCCCGATGGCAGGTTTCGATATGAGACCGCGGATGCCGGAGACCGAGACCATCCTCGAAGTCTGCATCATTGCCTTCGCCGCGACTCTTGTCGCCGGCGCCTCAGTCCTCGCACTCGGCCGCCGTTCCGGGAACGCCAACCGGGATCGAGCGCACACCGAGCCACCGCCGGCCGTGGGTGCCGTCAGCGGCGAGCGGCATCGGCACGTTCGCGACGTGGCCGCGCGGTGAGCCCGATCGATGCCCTGCACTTCGTCCGGCGCGAGATCCGCGACGGACGTTTCCGACGGGCGATGGCCCTCATGGCTGCCTTCTCCGCGATCGTGTCGGGCTTCGAAGCATTTGCGCAGCACCGCCGGGGCGCCTTCGCTGACCCCCTGATGTGGACCCCGGTGGTCCTCATGCCGCCAACGGCGGTAGGTGCGCTGGCGGTCGTCGTCAGCGATCGGGGCACGCGTTTGCTGTTGCCGGCCCTGTCGGTCGCCTCGATCGCGGACGGGATCATCGGCTTTCTTCTCCATCTTCGGGGCATCCGGCGCATGCCGGGCGGCTTCCGCCTCGGCCAGTACAACGTGGTCATGGGGCCGCCGGTCTTCGCTCCCCTGCTGATGTCGAGCGTCGGCGTACTAGGCCTGTTCGCGGCCGCGCTGCGGCCGGCGGTATTGCACGACGACGGAT
>JBBSHF010000196.1:0-1993 GCA_038253355.1 Candidatus Limnocylindria bacterium | reverse complement strand
CTACGCCGCGACGATATCGACGTCGTACGCGGCAAGCTGCTTATCGGCGGTCAGGAGCTTCAGCCCCTCCTTTCGCGCCTGCGCCACGAGCATGCGGTCGAACGGGTCGCGGTGGTGCCGCGGCAGATCGCCGACTGCGAGAGCGTGGGACAGGGTGATGGGCATCGGCAGGAGACGGAGTCGCCGGATGCTATCCGGGATGAAGATCGCGGGAGGTCGAGGGAGGCGCAGCTTGCCCAGCGCGGACTTGATGCTGATCTCCCACACCACCACTGTGGAGAGGTAGATTTCGTTGTCGTCAACTTCGACGATCTGTCGCGCTGCGGGGGACAGAGCTTCCGGAGCGGAGGCCATCAGAAGAAAGATCTGCGTGTCGAGCAGTGCTCTCATTCCCAATCGGCCTGCAGCGGTTCTGGCAATGGCGCGTCGAAGTCGTCGGCGATCCAGATGCTTCCGCGATCGAATCCCAGCTCGCGGTGACTCGATACCACAGCGGTCAGGCGAGCGACCGGTTTTCCGGCCTTGGCGATGACGATCTCCTCGCCTTCAGCCACCTCCTTGAGCAAGCGCGAAAGGTGGGTCTTCGCCTCGTGGACGTTCACGGTCTTCATCGGCCGATTCTAACTAAGTTCTATGACTAAGTCAAGATTGGTTTGTGCACCCTGCACAAACATCCGATCCGCAGGGGACCTCATCCGGGTGGCCGCTGCACGGCCCCGCCGCATACCCTCTGAGCGACCCCACCACGCACTCGAGGAACCGCCATGGCCACCAAGGATCTCGCCGCCGCCCTCAAGCTCGCCGAGGAGCAGAACCTGCGCTTCGTGAGCCTGCAGTTCACCGACGTGGTTGGCGCCGTCAAATCGGTCCAGGTACCGATGCATCAGCTCGAGCCGGCGGTCGAGCATGGCAAGTGGTTCGACGGCAGCAGCATCGAGGGCTTTGCGCGGATCGCTGAATCCGACATGTTCCTGGTTCCTGATCTGACCACCTTTGCGCCGGTGCCCTGGGAGCCGGGCTTCGATGCCGTCGGCAAGCCGGTGGCGACCGGCAGCGCTCGCGTCATCTGCGACGTCTTCACGCCCGACGGCGATCCCTTCCCCGGCGACCCGCGGCACGTCCTGCGGCGGCAGGTGGACAGGGCAAAGGAGCGCGGCCTCGAGCTGAACATGGGTCCCGAGCTCGAGTTCTTCCTGCTGCGCCTGGCCAACGGCGGAGCCGAGCCATTGCCGCACGACAGCGCCGGCTACTTCGACCTCTCCGAGGATCTCGGCACGGAGGTCCGCAAGGAGATGATGAACGACCTCGAGGCATTCGGCATCAAGGTCGAGACGGCGCACCACGAGGTCGCCACCGGCCAGCACGAGATCGACTTCGAGTACGCCAACGCGCTGCGCACCGCCGACAACGCGGTCACCTTCAAGACGACGCTCAAGGCCGCCGCCGCACGCCAGGGCCTGTACGCCACGTTCATGCCCAAGCCATTCTTTGGCATCAACGGCTCCGGGATGCACGTCCACCAGTCGCTGTGGGACACCAAGAAGAAGACCAACGCCTTTGCCGATGCAAGCGACGCCTACGGCCTCTCCGAGATGGCGCGCCAATACATCGCCGGCACGCTCGAGCACGCCCGCGGCATGATCGCGGTGCTCGCCCCGTTGGTGAACTCGTACAAGCGGCTGGTGCCCGGCTACGAGGCGCCGGTCTACATCGGCTGGGCGCGAATCAACCGATCGGCGCTGGTCCGCATCCCGCAGATCAGCGCCGGCCAGACGAATTCGACGCGCATCGAGCTGCGCTGCCCCGATCCGTCATCGAACCCGTACCTGGCCTTCAGCGTGATGCTGGCTGCCGGCCTCGATGGAATCGAGCGCAAGCTCACCCCGCCTGACCCGGTTGAGGAGAACCTGTACCACTTCGATGCCGCCAAGCTGGAGAGCCGCAACATTCGACAGCTGCCGGGTACGCTGCGCGAGGCGCTCGACGAGCTATG
>JBBSHF010000195.1:0-1999 GCA_038253355.1 Candidatus Limnocylindria bacterium | reverse complement strand
GGCGGCGAGCTGCAGATCGTGGAGGCGCAGCTGATGGCCGACTCGCCGGTGATCGGCAAAGAGCTGCGCGACGTGGAGTTTCCACCGGCGAGCAGCCTGGCCGTCCTGATCCGCGACGAGCACGCCATCCCGGCGCGGCCCGAGACGCGGTTGCGCAAGGGCGACAAGCTGCTGGCGATCACGTCCGCCGAGCGCGAGGGGGAGCTGCGCAGCCTGCTCATCGGGGAGTGAGCGCTCGACCCGGGCTCGTGATGCGCCTCTCGATCCTGGCCTGGGGCCTGGGCGACGGCGCGCTCGGTGATCGGGGCGCCGCGGTCGGCTGGCTGGTCGCCGAAGTCATCGGCCTGGCGCTGGTCATCGTCAGCCTGTCTGCCTTCGCCGATACGACCTGGTATCTCGTGCCGTTCCTGCTGGGCACGGCCTTCATCGCGACCTGGGTCCTCCAGGCGGTGCGCGCCTACCGTCGCGCGGAGGGGATGCAGGCCGCCCGGCCACCCACGCCGCGCGGCTCGCCGGCGGCAGCCATCGCCTGGCTGAGCGTGCCGCTCCTGGTGTGGGGCACCGGTTTCTGGCTGATCGGCGCCGACGGCGCCTCGCCGGGCGCCGTCCTGAATCGCTTCGTGACCGAGTGGCCGACGCTCGCATCGGGCCATGCCGACTGGGGCCCCAAGCTGGCGGCCGATCCGCAGGCCCTGAGCGATGCGGCCGGCGCGGCGCTGGCCGACCTGCGCAGGCAATGCGCCGCCGGCAAGCTGAACCCCGACTGCGGCACCACCCCCGCCAACCTGCTGCATGATGTCCGTCTGCGGCTCACCACCCAGACCGACACGACCGCAACCGCCGCCGCCGAGGCAGTCGACTACGAGCAACGGCCCTCCCGTGTGCTGCTGATCTTCAGCGGCACCGAGCTGGTGCCAGTCGCCCGCGGCGTGGTGCTGCAGCTGCACCTGGCCGCGGTGCCCCCGTCGCGCGACGGCCTGCAGCTCGGGGCGCGACGCTGGCAGATCGTGAACGCCGAGCGTCCCGCGTCGGTAGGTTCCACATGACCGATACCGGCGCAGCGCGTACCGGCGCAGCGCGTACCGGCGCAGCGCGCACCGGCGGAGCACGCTTCTCAGCCGACCTGCAGCGCGCCGTCTCGACGGCCGTGGTGGGCGCCGAGATGCCGCTGCGGCTGCTCGCCGTCGCGCTGCTGGCCGAAGGCCACGCCCTGCTCGAGGACGTGCCCGGCGTGGGCAAGACGCTGCTGGCGCGCGCCTTCGCCAACGCGCTGGGCCTGTCCTTCGGTCGGGTGCAGGGCACACCGGACCTGCTTCCCGGCGACGTGACCGGCAGCAGCATCCTGGAAGCCACCGCGTTCCGCTTCGTGCCCGGGCCGGTCTTCGCCAACGTCCTGCTGGTCGACGAGATCAACCGCGCCACGCCCCGGACGCAATCGGCGCTGCTCGAGGCGATGCAGGAGCGACAGGTGTCGACCGATGGCGTCACCCGGCCGCTCCCCGAGCCGTTCCTCGTCCTGGCGACCCAGAATCCCATCGAGCTGGAGGGCACCTTCTCGCTCCCCGAGGCGCAGCTCGACCGATTCCTGCTGCGGATCGGGATGGGCTACCCCGGAGAAGAGCAGGAGCGCCAGATCGCGCGGCGTTACCAGACCAGCGCCGAGCCGCTCGCCGCCGTGCCGACGGTCGCCTCGCCGGAGCTCCTGCTCGAGCTGTGCGGCGCGGCGCGCCAGGTGCGCGTCAGCCCCGAGGTCGAGACCTACCTCGTCGCGCTGGTGCGCGCCACGCGCTCACATCCGGACCTGCGCCTGGGCGGCTCGCCGCGCTCCAGCGTGGCACTGTACCGGGCCGCGCAGGCATGGGCCTCGCTCGACGGCCGCGCCTTCGTCCTCCCCGACGACGTACGCGCCGTCGCCCACGCCGTGCTCGATCATCGGCTGCTGCTCGACGTGGACCGCGAGCTGCGCGGCGCCACCGTCAGCGGCGTGATGGACGAGGTG
>JBBSHF010000194.1:0-2061 GCA_038253355.1 Candidatus Limnocylindria bacterium | reverse complement strand
CGCTCGCCCGCTCGCGCGCCACGGCCAGCAGCGCGGGGTCGGATTCGATGCCATAGGTGCGTCCCGTGCGGCGCGCCAGCAGCATCGGGTAGTGGCCGATCCCGGTGCCCACGTCGGCGATCCGCTTGCCGGAGAGCTCGACGATGCGCTCCAGGGCAGCGAGCACCTTGCGCTCTGGATCAATCAGCTCGCCGAGGCGCCGATGCAGCTCGGGATCGGGATCGGTCCACGGCGGCAGGATGGGGTGCATCAGGGAACCGTCACCCGCGCCTCGGCGGGCTTGCCGGCAGGGTCGGCGAGCAGCGCATCTCCGCCAGCCGGGATCCTGCCGGCGGTCGGCACCCCGGAGAGCAACTGCAGGTCGAAGGCGACCGGCCCCGGCCCGCGGCGGGTAACGACCAGCGGGATGGTCAGCCGCGCCCCGGGAAGCAGCGGTCCCCAGCCGAGCGAAGTGGTGCCGCCCGGCTCGTTGTGCTCTCCGGGTCCATCGACCCACTTCGTCCACGGCACGGAGAGCGGCGGGCCGAACTCGGCGACTCGTTCGCTGCTCGGAGCGAAGGGCGCCAGGAAGAGCGTATCGCGCAGCTCCGTCGGCCAGCGCAGCACGATCTCGTCGATGCGCGTCTTCGACAGGTTGGTTACGGTGACCACGATCTGCCCGCCGCCATCGGGCTTCACCCCCGGCGCGACGCTGAAGCGCACGCGTCGATTGTCCCGTGTGCTCGGCAGCTCGAGCGAGAGCGCCGGCTCGGGCGTGGCCGTAGGAGAGGGGCGGGCGGTTGCCGTCGGCGACCCCGACGAGCTTGGCGAGGTCTTGACCGTCGGCGACGCGGTGCCCGACGGTGACGGGCTGAGCGTGCAGGCGGCCAGCAGCAGACAGGCAAGCACTGCGACCCTCAGCCCGCGCGAGGGCCCTGCCGCGGGCGGCATCGGTCTATTCATGCTTGGGCGAAAGGTCGGCCAGGCGATTGCGGATGGCGTAGGCGGCGGCCTGGCCGCGGCTCGCGACGGACAGCTTGGCGAGAATGCTCGAGACGTAGTTGCGCACCGTTTTCTCGGCGAGCTCCATCGTCTCGGCGATCTGGCGATTCGAGTCGCCCTCGGCGAGATGCGCCAGCACGCGACGCTCCTGGTCGGTCAGCTCGCCGAATGCGCCGCTCTCCTCCAGATGGGTGGCGGAACGCAGCCGGTCGAGGACCTTGGCGGTCGCCGCCGGGTCGAGCAGGGATCCGCCATCGGCCACGGTACGCACGGCCTGCACCAGTTCGTCCGAGCCGATGCGCTTGAGGACGTAGCCGCTGGCGCCCGCGGCGATGGCGTCGAACAGGGCGTCCGAATCGGCGTAGCTGGTGAGCATCACGACCGGCGTGCCCGGGAACTCGGCGGTGATGGTGCGGCAGGCATCGGTTCCTGAGCCGTTGGGCATGCGGATGTCGAGCAGCGCCACGTCCGGATGATGCTGACGCGCAAGGCGCACCGCTTCCTCGCCCGATGACGCCTCGGCCACCACGGCGAAGCCCGGCTGCCGGTCGAGCAGCGCGGCGAGGCCAATGCGCACGACCTCGTGATCGTCGGCGATCAGGATGCGAATGGGGGGCGCGCTGCCGGCGCCGGAGATCGAACTGCTCATGCTCACCGGTCTTCAGGCTCGGCGACTTGCGGCCACTCGCATGGTAAGGGAGAGCGCGGTTCCCCGTCCGGGAGCGCTCCGGGTGGTCAGGCTCGCGTCCAGCAGCTCGGCTCGGCGGCGCATGTTGGCCAGGCCCTGGGCACCCGCCTGGGCACGTCCGCGTCGCGATCGTGCGGGCAGCGTTTCGGGGTCGTAGCCGACGCCATCGTCGCGGATGTGGAGCGTGAAGCGGCGGCGCGTGCAGCGCAGGACGACCTCGACCCGCCGGGCCTGCGCGTGGCGCAGCACGTTGCTGAACGCCTCCTGCGCGATGTGGCGCAGCTGCTCGGCCTGTTCGGGAGTCAGGCGCGGCCGATAAGCGCCCTCGACCCGCATGTCGAGCTGCACCAGGGTGTTGGCGCGCAGCTCGTCGGCGACGCCGGCCACGATCT
>JBBSHF010000193.1:0-2109 GCA_038253355.1 Candidatus Limnocylindria bacterium | reverse complement strand
GTTCGGCACGCTCGGCGAGCTTCGCCGCGAGCTTGCGACGGGCGAGCACGCCGAGCACCACACGACGATGCGGGCGTGGTTGGACGGGGGGTCCTAGGTCGAACGGTGTAGCGGTCGGCTTGTCGAGGCCAAGAGCGGCGCCAGGGTCGCAGCGGCGTCGAAGTAGCTCGAGTGTGTCCTCTGGAGAGTGTCGAGCGATGCGGAACCGACAAGTACGACCTCGATGTCCTTCTCGTGGAGATCACGCTCCCGTTGCCGGCGCCCCGCTCTGGAGACCTGACGCTTGCTGTACTCGCTCGTCTCGTCCACCGATACAAGTGTTCGGCGGGGTCCGGACGGATTTTCGTTCGCAGGTTCGCAAGAGAGACGCAGGCTCAAGCGCGGTCAGAGCCGGCCGATCGCTCGCCGCTGCGCTCCAAGGTCCTGCGCAGACCGAAGAAGTAGTCGGCGCCCGAGATCACCGTCACGACGACGGTTACATAGACGATCGCGTCAACCCAGGGCGGTGAGCCGCTCACCAGGATCAGCGCGAACACCATGCCCACCTGGCACACGGTCTTGATCTTTCCGAACGTGCCGGCGGGGATGACCACGCCCTGCTGCGTGGCACCCAGGCGCAGCACCGTCACCGCGAACTCGCGCGCGATGATCACCATCGCCACCCAGGCGGCCAGCCGCCCCAGGGAGACAAGCGCCAGCAGCGCACCGATCACCAGCAGCTTGTCGGCGAGTGGGTCCATGAGCTTGCCGAAGGTCGTGATCGAGTGGCGGCGGCGAGCGAGATAGCCATCGATGGCGTCGGTCATCGATGCGACTGCGAACACCACGGCGGCGAGGACGTCCCCATTCGGTGTCTCGGCGAGCAGCGCGACGACCAGCACCGGGACGAGAAGTATCCGCAGCAGCGTGAGAAGGTTGGGCACGTTGACCGGGAACACGCTTCGAGCGTACCGTGACATAGAGGCCAACGAACCGGAAGGGGTGGGGTGATGCTTGCGAGGACCGGCCAGGCACGACGAGGCATCGGCATGCTCGCAGCGATGGCCATCATGCTGGCGGTCGGCCGGCAGCCACGGCCGTCCTGCGCACCAGCGACCACGTGGGCTTCGGCGGATTCGGCCCACATCGAAGGCTGCGCGTGACTCCGGTGGCCGGCGTCAGGCCTTCAGCCGCCGCCCCGTGGCAAACAACCACGAGCTCCAGGCCACCGCCCCCGCGGCCAACACTCCGGTTACCACGAGCGACAGCGCCACGCTGACATCGCTGTGGCCGATGAAGCCGTAACGCACGGCGTTGATCAGGTAGAAGATCGGGTTGGCGTGGGAGAGCTCGCGCCACGGCTCGGGGAGCCGGTCGATCGAGTAGAAGACGCCCCCCAGGAACGTCAGCGGCAGGATCAGGATGTTGTTGACGAACATGTGGTGGTCGAAGGTCTCGGCGAAGATCCCCACGACCACGCCCAATGACGCGAACAGCGTGAGTGCGAGCAGGATCGCGGGCACGAGCACCTCGGGGTGGCGAATCGGCGCGCCGGTCACGGGCAGCGCCAGCGCCAGCAGGCCGGCGACGATCGCCAGTGCGCGCACGACGCCGCCGAGCGACAGCCCGAGGTTGACCTCCCAGCTGCGCATAGGCGCGGCGAGCACGTCGTGCATGTAGCGGTCGAAGCGGGCCTGGAACACCGAGGACGAGTTGTTGGAATAGGCGGCCTGGATCATCGCCATGGTGATCAGTCCGGGCAGGATGAAGACGTCGTAGGAGACGCCGTCGACCTGCTTGATGCGGCCACCCAGCGAAAGACCGAACACGAGGATGAACAGGAACGCCGAGATCACCGGTGCGACGATCGTCTGGGTCCACAGCTTCATCACGCGCAGGACCTCGCGGCCGGTGAGCCACAGCAGCCCCCGATGGCGCTCGATCACCTCGCCATCGCCTTGACGTAGACATCGGCCAGTGAATCCGCCTCGTAGGAGGTGCGCAGGCCCGCGGCCGAGTCGCGGGCGATCAGCCGGCCGCCGCGGATGAGGGCGATCTCGTCGCAGAGCTCCTCGGCCTCCTCGAGGTAGTGCGTCGTCAGCAGGATCGTGGTGCCGGCGTCGTGCAGCC
>JBBSHF010000192.1:0-2156 GCA_038253355.1 Candidatus Limnocylindria bacterium | reverse complement strand
CTGGTCGCTCCCCACCGGAACGACCACGAATCGGCCCCAGGGCCCTTCGAGATCGCGCACCGCGGTGGTGTCCTCGCCGCTGACTGCCGCCCAGCGGTGGAGATCCTGGACCTCGCCCGGCTCTTCCTGCGGATCCGTTCCATACGCCCCAGGAGCCAGATCGGCGACGGCCTCGAGGATCACCAGGTTCCAGGTGGGATTGCGGGTCACCGTTCGGGCGACCTCGACCACCCGATGAGCCACCGTGCGCACGTCCTGCGCGATCGGGGCGGTGCGCACATGGTGGGCCAGCGCGGCCAACTGGCGATTGCGCTCCACCAGGGCCAGATTGAGCCGACGATGCGATTCGGTCGTGATCTCGATGCCGCCACCGCCGTGTTCGTCGCTGGAATGCCCGCGTTCGGCGAGGTCGACCAGCGCGCGCACCTCGCTGCCCATGGAGCGTGACGCGACGAGGGTCACGATTCCGGCCCAGATCACGGCGGCCACCGCGACGATCGTCAGGGTGGTGCCCTGCCCCAGCCGGCCCACCAGTGGCTCGCCCAGCGCCTCGAAGATCCCGAAGATGAGGAGCGGCGGCAGCGCGGCCAGCAGCAGGAACCAGAACAGCCGCAGCGGCAGGGTCATGCGGGGCTTAGTGAAGCGAAGCTGCGGCCGATGTGCTCGCCGAGGCCAACCGGTAGCCGACGCCGCGATCGGTGAGCAGATAGCGCGGCCGGTCCGGGTCCAGCTCCAGCTTGCGGCGCAGCCGCCGCACGGTGACCCACACGTAGGAGGGATCCGCGCCATCCGCATCTGACCACACGCGATCGAGGATTGTCTCGGTACGGACGGTCCGGTCCAGCGAGCCGATGAGGACCTGCAGCACGCGCACCTCGGTTGGCGTCAGCGGTTGTGAGCCCGCCGCGGTCTTCACCGTCCTCGACGCCAAGTCGATCTCGAGCTCCCCGTCGTCGATCGATACCGTCGAGCGGGCGCCGCCGACCCGCCGCAGCACGCGCTGCACGCGAGCCACCAGCTCATCGGGGTTGAACGGCTTGGTGATGTAGTCCTCGGCGTATTCCTCGAGCGCGCGGACCTTGGACTCATCGGCATCGACCGCGGAGAGGACGATGATCGGCAGGTCGGCGAAGCGCTTGATGCGGGCGCACAGCTCGAAGCCGTCCATGCCCGGCATCATCAGGTCGACGATGATGATGGCCGGCCAGCCCCGATCCAGTGCGCTGAGCGCGGCTGTGCCCGAGGGGGCGGTCCGAACGTCGAAGCCCTCGCGCGTCAGGCGACGCGCGAGGACCGAGAGCAGGGTCGAATCATCGTCGACCAGCAGGACTGCCGGCCGGAATGCCGGCAGCACCTCAGAGGCCGCCCCCGGCCCCGCCCATCACCGTGATGACGGCCGGCCCCAGGATGACGATGAAGATCGTTGGAAAGATGCAGCCGACCATGGGGAACAGCATCTTGACCGGCGCCTTGGCCGCGGCCTCTTCGGCTCGCTGGCGGCGCTCGATGCGCAGCTGGTTCGACTGGATCTGCAGCACCTTGGCGATGGGCACGCCCAGCTGCTCGGCCTGCACGATGGCGCCGATGAAGTTGCTGATCGGCTGGGCGTCGGCCCGGGTCGCCACGTCGCGCAGCGCGTCGCGTCGCGTGCGGCCCATGCGCACCTCGGCCAATGCCTGGCGGAACTCGTTGACCAGCGGTCCGTCCATCTTCTCGACCACCTTGGCCAGCGCGGCGTCGAAACCGAGCCCGGCCTCCACCGAAATGGTCAGCAGGTCCAGCGCGTCGGGCAGCTGCAGGACCATCTCGAAGCTTCGCTTTTTGGCCTTCCTGCTCAACCAGAACTCCGGCGCCAGGAAGCCAATCGGCAGCCCGAGCAGTCCGAAGAAGAGCCCGCCGGCAGCACCGCCAATGAGCGCGAAGAGCGCGAAGAAGATCAGCGCGAAGACGATGGCCGACAGGATCTTGACGCCCATCCAGTCCGCGCCGCGCAGGCCGCCCGGATAGCCGGCCCGTTCGAGCTTGGCATCGGTCCGCGCGATGATGCCGCCCTGGTCGCCGCGGCGCCCGATCTTGGAGAGTCGCTTGATGAGCGGCCGAATGCTGCGCTCGAAGAACGGCTGGCTGAGCTCGTACTCCTCGAGGGTCTTGGGCTG
>JBBSHF010000191.1:0-2166 GCA_038253355.1 Candidatus Limnocylindria bacterium | reverse complement strand
CCTGAGCGAGCCGGAGACGAAGTGCCTCGGCCTTGGCCAGCTGGAGGTCGAGGCAGGCACGCACCGGCGATCCGATCGCACCCCGGAGCCGAGTCAGCCGCGCCGCGCGAGCCAGGGCGACGGACAGCCGATCGAGATCCGCGGTCGTGGGTGGCCTCCCCAGGACCAGCCGCCTGAAGATGCGTTCCAGCAGTGCCCGCAGCGCCCGCAGCCGGGCGACGTCGGCGTCGGTGCCCTCGGGACGGAGTGCCCCGGCCTCGCCTCGGGTGAGCACGCCCGCCGCCTGCCCGAAACGAACCGCGTCGGCGAAGTCGCCGAGATAGTCGACCGGCTGCCCCGTGGTCCAGTCCTGGATCGTATTCAGGAAGTCGAGTACCGGATGGCCGCCGGCCAGCGCGAAGCGGTGGGATCGCATGGGCCCAAGATAGCAGGGCGACAGTATCACCGCCAAAAGCTACTTGACTGGTGATAAGTCGACGACTATGCTCGACCCAGCGCGGGTCGCCGTGGCTTTCCAGGAGCGTGCCGTATGGAGCGTCCCATTTCGATTGTCGGAGCCCCCATCAACATCGGCATCAAGCCGTACGACAACGGCACGCCCAGAGGGCTCGATCGGGCGCCCGGCGTCTTCCGGCGGCTCGGCCTGCCGGCCCGGCTCGGCGCCCGTGACGAGGGCGACGTCACCTCCCTCCCCTACCGTGATCTCGTCCGGCCCGAGGGGCGGCCCCGGAACGAGACGGAGATGGTCGGCTACAGCCGCGAGTTGGCGGAGCGGGTGGCGGCGGTCATCGGCGGGGGCCGGTTTCCGCTGGTGCTCGGCGGCGACTGCAGCATCGTCCTGGGCTCTCTGCTTGCCCTGCACCGCGCCGGCCCCCCCCGCGTCGGCCTGGCTTACGTCGACGGCCACGCCGACTTCGCGACACCGTTCGAGTCTCGTACCGGCTCGGTCGCGAGCATGTGCCTCGGGCTCGCCGTCGGTCGCGGCGATACCCCGCTCTCCCGGCTCGCCGGGGCGCGCCCCCTGGTCCGGGCAGAAGACGTGGCTCTGGTGGGGCGCCGGGATGAGCATGAGCCGTGGTATGGTCACGAGGCCCTCCATGCCTCGGCGGTGCTCGACCTGCCCGACCGCGCGGTGCGCGGCACCGGCTACGGTGCGGGCGCAGCCGCAGTGCTGGACCGGCTCGGGCGGGCCGAACTGGATGGGTTCTGGATTCACCTGGATGCGGATGTTCTCGACCCGACGGTCATGCCGGCGGTCGATTCGCCTGAACCCGGTGGGCCGGACCTCGACGAGCTGGCCGCTCTGCTGGTGCCCCTGGTGCAGCACCCCCGAGCGCTGGGGATGGAGTTGACCATCTACGACCCGATGCTCGATCCGGATTACGCCTGCGGAAGTCGCCTCGTGGGGTTGCTCGAGACACTCCTTGGCACGGAAGGCACGTCCCGCGGGTAAGCGGGAGGCCGCCGCCTCGAGGGCACGGACGACGGCGCGCTCGAGCAGCGCTCAGCTGGTCGGCACCGCGTCGGAGCCAACCTCGGTAGCGCCTACCGGCCGCGCGCGGTCACCGGTCTCCAGGTCGGGGAGCCACGCCGTGAGCAGCCCCAACGCGGGCAGCCAGGCGCAGACGTGGTAGACGAACTCGATGCTGGTATGGTCGGCCACCTGGCCCAGCACCGCGGCGCCGATGCCGGCCACGCCGAAGGCGAGGCCGAAGAAGAGACCGGAGATCATCCCTACCTTCCCCGGCACCAGCTCCTGGGCGTAGACCAGGATGGCGGAGAACGCGGAGGCGAGGATGAAGCCGATCAGGACGCTCAGCGCGCCGGTCCAGCGGAGATCGACGTAGGGCAGCGCCAGGGTGAATGGCAACACGCCGAGGATGGAGCACCAGATGACCAGCTTCCGGCCGAACCGGTCGCCCACCGGCCCACCGACGATGGTCCCCGCGGCGACCGCGCCGAGAAAGGCGAAGAGGTGGAGCTGGGCGCTCCGCACCGGGACACCGAACCGGTGGATCAGGTAGAAGGTGTAGTAGCTCGAGATGCTCGTGAGATAGATGTATTTGGAAAAGATGAGCACGATGAGCACCGCGAGCGCCGCCTTCACCGTCTTCGGCGGGAGCGTCGGATGGGGGCGGGCGGCACCGGCGCGGCGCCCGACCGCGG
>JBBSHF010000190.1:0-2189 GCA_038253355.1 Candidatus Limnocylindria bacterium | reverse complement strand
CCGACCAATGGCGCAATGCGCGAAGGCGCCTCGGCGGCCTCGTACTTGGTCGGGAGCTCGGGCGTGCGTTCGGCAGCGCCCAAAGCCTCCTGCGCAGGCCCGCCTCCCCCCCGCAACATGGCGAGCAAGGCCCCGACGGCGATCAGCGCGGCCACGATGGCAGTGATGACGATGAACGTGAGCTGGATTGGCAAAGAAGTTGTCTTTTCGGGATCGGTGTCCGGGCTGCTCGGCGTTCGATCTCCCCCGCCGGCCGGCTGTCGTAGTCTAGGGCGCGCCTCCGGCATGGCGCAAAGGTACTAACCCATCCGTACCACTCCAGCCGTGGCGCGGCGTCACCACTTCCCGCATTTGTTCCGGCATTTGAGCGCCCGTGGAGCTTGCACACGTTCGGTGCTAAACTGCCCTCCCGCCCACATCGTGCTTGTTCAAGGGGTGCCATGACGGATCGATCGCGCCCCCGACACCGCGCGCTCGCGGCAGCACTTTCGTTCCTCTTTCCGGGCCTTGGGCAGGCGTACGCGGGAGAGCGACGGCTCGCCGCGCTTTTCGCGGCGCCGATCCTGGTGCTGGTGATCGGTGCGGTCGTTGGGGTCGTCTTCTTCGCCGATCGACTGCGCAATCAGGCCCTGTCGTCATCCTTCCTGGTAATGGTGCTGATCCTCGACGCCGTCCTGCTGCTGTGGCGCCTGCTCGCCATCGCGCAGGTCGGCTTCGGGCAGGCAGCCGCCGCACGTCCGCTGGGAGCCGACATGGCCGTGCGCGTAGATCGAGTGCGGTGGCGCACCGGCACTAGCGCGTTCGTGGCCCTCCTCCTGGTCGCCACCGTCGCGATGCACGCCTACCTGGGCCTGGTCATCGGCGAACTGAACACGACCCTCGAGCAGGTCTTTGGTGGCAGCCGGACCAGCGTCGGTAACGCGCCGCCACCGGCTGACGCGCCGCTCAATCTACCCGAGTATCACTGGAACGGAGAGGAGCGCGTCAACTTCCTGCTGCTCGGCATCGACTCCGGGCCAGGTCGTCAGGAAGCGCTCACGGACACGATCCTGGTGGTCAGCGTGGATCCAGTCGCCAGGACCGCCCAGATGGTCTCGATCCCGCGGGACACCGGCTACATGCCGCTCCCCGATACGCGCGTCTACCGTGACGGGCTCTATCCACTGAAGATCAACCAGCTCTCGACCGATGCCGGCCTGGACCCCGCGCGGTGGTGCCCCGACATGGTGGCCGGCGACTGTGGACTGCGGACCCTGGAGCGCTCGGTGGGACTCTACCTGGGGATCAACATCCAGTACTACGCGACCGTCAACCTGCGCGGCTTCGCGGACCTCATCGACGCCCTCGGCGGCGTCCGACTGTGCCTCACCGGCAAGCTCATCGACGCTGAGTATTCCGGGCCAACCTGGACACCCAGAGTCGGCATCGAGCTCGCGGCCGGTTGCCACCAATACGACGGTACGCATGCCCTGGCCTACGCGCGCATTCGGAAGGGCTACCTGGAGCTGCCCGATGGATCGCGTGAGTACCAGAACGACTTCAAGCGCGCGGATCGTCAGCAGGAGGTGCTGCTCGCGCTGCGCCGCGAATTCGCCGCCGCCAACCTCATCTTCGAGCTGCCCGGCATTCTGGACGCGATAGGGCACACCGTGGCGACCGACTTCCCGCGTGACAAGGTCGGGGACATCTCGACGCTCGTGCCGTTGATCACCGGTCCGGAGATTGACCGCGTGGTACTGGCGTATCCGCAGTTCGTGGATGCGCCGGTAGACCCAACCACGAACTACCTGCTCATTCCCAAGCGCAGCGCGGTCCGCACCGAGATGGAACGGCTCTTTGGAGCGCATCTCGCTGGCTGGTACGTCGGCAGCCAGGCAGCCGCGCCGCCGGCCGTCAGTCCTGAAGCGTCAGCGAGCCCGTGAACCAGGCGCCGTCACGCAGGCCACGACTGCTCCTGGTTTCAATGTACCCGCTCGATCGTGTCGATTCTGGCCCGACGGTACGAATCAGCAACATGCGCGCCGCATTGGCCGAGCTCGCTGACCTCGAGGTCATCTCGGGATACCGCGTTCGCCGCTCCGTGGCGCTGGCACGCTACGCGGGCAGCGGGCGATTGCGACACCTCGACGGCATCTACGTTGAGAGCTCCTCGTTCCTGCCCTCCCCCGCGGACCTCGCTTTCCTCGGAT
>JBBSHF010000189.1:0-2222 GCA_038253355.1 Candidatus Limnocylindria bacterium | reverse complement strand
GAGTCCGCAGCACGCGTGCTGTGTGACGAAGCGCCGGTGCGCGTGCGCGAGCTGCAGGAGCTCGGCGTGCGCTTCGATGCCGACCGTCGCGGGAACCTGGCGCTCGGCCTCGAGGGGGGCCACAGCGTACGGCGGGTGGTCCACGCCGGCGGGTCGGCCACCGGCCGGCGCATCAGCCGTCAGCTCTCGGCCAACGTCGCGGTCGACGAGCGGATCATCGTGCTCGAGGGCCGTCGCGGCGCTGTGCTGGGCCTGCATGACGGACGTTGCGATGGGCTGATCTGTCACGACGGCACCGCCGTCCGCGCCAAGGCGGTCGTACTGGCCAGCGGCGGGGCGGCGGCGCTATGGTCGCGCACGACCAATCCGCCCGCCGCGTTCGGCAGCGGGCTGCTGCTGGCTCATGCGGCCGGAGCAGTGCTCGCGGACCTCGAGCTCATGCAGTTCCATCCCACCGCAGTGGTCGACCCGCGGCGCGTGGACGCCGCCGGGCGACGACGGCCCAGCGTCGAGGGATTTCTCATCACGGAGGCGATCCGCGGCGAGGGGGCAACCCTGGTTGACCGCCACGGCGAGCGCTTCGTCGACGAGCTGGCGCCGCGCGACGAGGTCGCGCGGGCGATCCAGACGCGGCTGCGCGAGACCGGGGCCCCGGCGGTCGGGCTCGACATGCGCTCGATCGACCCCCGCCGATTTCCCAACGTCGTCACCGCGCTGCGTCGCGGAGGCCTCGAGCCGACCCGTGAGCTGCTGCCGGTGGCACCAGCTGCCCATTACCTGATGGGTGGCGTCGCCACCGACGTCCACGGTCGCTCGAGCGTTCCGGGCCTGTACGCCGTCGGGGAGAGCGCGTGCACCGGCCTGCACGGAGCCAACCGGCTGGCCTCCAACTCGCTGTCTGAGTGCTTCGTCTTCGGCCGTCGCGCCGCGCTTGCCGCGCTCGACGAGCCAAGCGCTCGTGGGGACGGCGCCGGTATGCCGCTGCGGCCGAGCGGCGGGGAATCGACAGCCAACGTGGCGACCACGCTGCCCGACTCCAAGACGCGCGCGGCCATGTGGGAGCTCGCCGGCCTGGAACGCGACGCCGCCGGCCTGCAGCGCCTTCGGGAGCATCCCCACGGCCTCGCCGTCCTGATCGCCGAGAGTGCGCTCGCGCGGGAGGAAAGTCGTGGCGCGCACTGGCGGCGCGACCATCCCGATCGTGATTCAGGGCTCGACCTGCACCATTCCGTGACCCGGCCGGGCCAGCCGACCGCGTTCGAGCGCTGGACCTAGCGGACCGCCTGGTAGCGGGTCAGTTTGCGGCCAGGGTGTCGCTTACTCCGGCTCTATCAGAAGGCTGCGGATCTCATCCCAAGGAACCTTAACCGGATCGTTCGTCGGAACGTCTAACCCCACGATGATGGCCTCATCCTGCATCGTTTGGACCCGCCCTCGGATGGAACTTCCGCTCCGAAGGGTGAACGTGATGACGTGCCAGTTCCCGGCACCGAGAAGCGCGCGCAGATCATCGGCTGTCTCGTTGAGGGCAACAGCATCCGCGCCACCGTCCGCATGACCGGCGCGGCGAAAAACACGGTCACGAAGCTGCTCTGCGATCTCGGCTTCGCTTGCGTCGCCTACCAGGACCGCACCATGCGCGACCTGCCCTGCACGACCATCCAATGCGACGAGATCTGGGCCTACTGCTACTCCAAGCAGAAGAACATTCCCGAGGAGCATCGTGGCACGTTCGGCTACGGCGACGTTTGGACCTGGACTGCGATCTGCGCGGACACAAAGCTTGTCCCGTCATGGCTCGTCGGTGAGCGCAACCTGCCCGACGCACAGGCCTTCATGTACGACCTTCAGCGCCGCCTCAGCCATCGGGTCCAGCTCACAACCGATGGGCACGGCGCCTACCTGAAGGCCGTTGACCGGGCCTTCGGACGGCAGGGAGTCGACTACGCGATGTTGCAGAAGCTCTACGGCAACGAGCCGGAGGCAGAGAAGCGCTACTCGCCGGCTGTCTGCATCGACGCCATTGCACGGCCCGTCCAGGGCTCGCCTGATCCCGACAAGATTTCGACCAGCTATGTCGAGCCTCGACTTTCGTGATCTCACGCCGCGGTGAGCGCTGAGGGTGTGGGGGCGGGCGTGATTTGTGGGTTGGTGGTCGTGGCGGGTGCTTGTGCGTGATATTCGTGGCGGATGAGCTCGCGGCGCAGTGCGGCGAGCATGTC
>JBBSHF010000188.1:0-2245 GCA_038253355.1 Candidatus Limnocylindria bacterium | reverse complement strand
CTCGAGGGCGACCGGTGCCTGCGCGAGGTCGGCACTACCCTGCTCTCGACGGTCCGCACCCCCGATACCTGCTTTCGCTGGGGAGGCGACGAGTTCGCGCTCGTGCTCCCGGCGACCGACCTGCTCGGCGCTCACCTGGTCGGTGCGCGGATGAGTCGAGCCACCGAACGGAGAGTGGTACTGCCCAGCGGCGAGCCGCTGCAGGTCCGTTGGGCGGCCGCCCAGTATCAGGACAGCATGGACGCGGAGGCGCTCGTCGCGGCCGCGGACCTGGGACTCATGGCGGCCAAGGCCTGCGCCCCCGGGTTCTCGGAGGCCCAGCCCGAGAGCGACTGACCCTCACGCGGCCGCGCGCGCGACGTTGTCAGCGTGGATGCGCCGCTGCTCCGCGCTCCTGCGACCCTTCGGCAGCGGCGCGTCGGCGCCGTGGGCCATCAGCGCCTCGAGATATGACTCGTCTTCGCAGAGCAGGTGACGGGCGGCCTCACCGTCCAGCACCGAGCCGTGCCCGGGCACGACGACGTCCGCGGCTGCGACCAGGGGATCCAACCGGGTCAGCGTGGCACGGTAGGCGCTGACCGACCCCTCGCGCGAGACCACCGGGATCTCGACGGGCGAGAGGTAGTCGCCGCATACGAGCGTCCCGGCCCAGGGGATCCATACCGCCATGCCCTCGGCGGTATGGCCCTCAGTGGGATGGAGCTCGACCTCGCTGTCGGCCAGCGCGCAGTGCCCGGGGACGGGCAGAGCCTGGACCTGACCGAGTGAGAGCGTCCCGGCGCGCCGCACGTAGTGGCGCTCGTCCCATGCGCGCAGCTCTCGCTGGGCGGCGCCGGGGTCGCCGGTGAGCCGGGCGGCCGTCGTCTCCGCAGCACCCAGCGGGGCTTGCGGAAACGCGAGGCGCCCGAGCAGGTGATCCCAATCGGCGTGGGTGCACAGCAGCCCCGCCACCGCAAAGTTCGCCTGCTCGAGTACGGCGGGGAGCAGCTCGAGCTCGTCGGGCAGCACCGGCGAGTCGATGACGAAGGCTTCCGAGCCGGACCGAACGGCGGTACAAGTGGTCTGCCAGATTCGGCTGGTCACGACGACCACGTCCTCGTGGACGCCGACCGCGTGCACGGAGGCTCAGACGGCCTTGAGGAGCTTCGCTGCTTCGCGGAGGTTGGGCACCTGCGCGGTGGGGGCCTTCTGCCCGGACTCGAGCTCCTGCTTGTGCCGGTTGACCCAGATCACTGGGATCCGCGCCTTCAGGCACGGCTCGACGTCGTAGTAGTAGCTGGCGCCGATATGCACCCACCCCTTCTTGACCCCGATGCGCCGGGCGCCCTCCTTGAAGTGAGCGGGATCGGGCTTGTAGGAGCGCACCTGCTGGGCCGTGACCACCAGGTCGAAGTCGGTGCGAAAGTGGCGTCGGGTCTGGCCGAGCAGCTTGTCGTCCACGTTGGAGATCAGCCCGATGTTGTACTCCTTGGCAAAGCGGTCCAGCTGGGCGTTTGCCTCCTTGAAGGGCTTCCAGCGCTGAACGGAGTCGGGCAGGAAGCCCGAGCGGGAGGGCTCGAGCGGCCATCCGAGCTCCTTGGAGATGCGCACCGCGGTACGCCGCAGGACCTCGGCGTAGAGCTCGTAGGAGCCGGCCTGGATCTCCTGTTGGATGGAGAGGAAGAGCGGCACGAGCTGGCCGGCCTCGATCGTGAAGCCATCGCGCTCGGCCTCCTTGGTGAAGGCCTCGATCGCCCCCCCCTCCCAGTCGATGAGGGTCCCGTATACGTCAAACGTCACCCACTTGATGTCCTTTGGCAGGGCCATGATCGCGGCGCCATTATGCACCGCCGGAGCAGACGGCGGGATTGCGGCACCGGCTTTCGGCGCTCCACCGGTTAGCATCCGGCCGCGGCATGGACCTGCTCGAATACCAGGGCAAGATGCTTTTGGCCCGTCATGGGGTCCCGGTGTCGCCTGGCCGGCCGGCTCAAGCCGCCTCACAGGCGGTGGAAGCCGGCGAGGAGCTGGGCTATCCAGTCGTCGTAAAGGCCCAGGTGCACGCCGGTGGCCGTGGCAAGGCCGGGGGGATCAAGATCGCCGAGAACCGTGACGAGGTGGAGCGTCACGCCCACGACATCCTGGGCATGGAGATCGGTGGCCATACCGTTCGTGAGCTGTGGGTGGAGGAGGCGTCGGACATCGACGCGGAGTACTACGCCTCGATCGTCTTCGACCGCTCGGCAAAGGCCCCTCTCGTCATGCT
>JBBSHF010000187.1:0-2250 GCA_038253355.1 Candidatus Limnocylindria bacterium | reverse complement strand
CGGGGCCGAAGGTGCGCGACTCGAGCGCCGTCTCGGCCCTGGCGTTGATCCATCCCCGCTGGCCGGCGGCGCGCTCGCGCCAGAACGGGCGGAAGCCCCACTCCGCCGAGGTGAGCAGGCGCCGGCCGTCGCGCTCGGTGACGATCCGGATGGGGTCGGTCGGCGCCATGTTGTATCGCCCCGGCGGCAGGTCGCCGTCGATGAGCGCGCCGAAGCGCTCGGCGAGCCATTCGGAACGGTTACCCTGCGAGAATCGGCCGCACACGAGGCCGATACTACGCGGCGCGTCTTACGGCCGGCCTGCCGGAACCGATGCGAGTAGAGCCACGACTCCTGCGGCATCAGCAAACCCTGCAGCTCGCGTTCGCCGTTCGGCATCGGTCCTTCCTCGTGAGTTCATCCCACACGTACTAATTTGATGCTTGCACAGGGCTATTGGTTGAACGGAGTTCGTGTCCATCTCACGCATCCTCCGCAACGCACCGATGCACTCCTCGCTTCGTGGGGCAATTCGGCTGTACTCTCTGCAACCTGTAGCGACGCGAGGAGATCGGGAAATGCCCGACAAGGGACCTGGCTCGAAGAGTGGCGGCAAGAAGCCGAAGGGCGGAACCAAGGCGGGCGGCGGCAAGAAGAAGAAGTAGGGCCGGATTGGTAGCTCCAACGGTTCCGACCGGTCAGATGACGGTGTAATCCGCGTTCGTCGGGTCAGGTGCCGTTCGTGGTGCCGCGGGTTGCATCGGTCACGCTCAGTGGACCCTCCGGAGCAGCTGTTGCGCCTCCGCCGACCGGTCGTGCGCTGATCACGTCGACGTCTGTCACTTCGGGTGACGGGGGCGTGCCACGAGCGTTATCCCCCTCAGCTGATGCACCGGGTGCATCAATCCCCGCCAAACGCGGGCCTACGGCAACACGCGATGCACCGGATGCATCGGGCGTTGTCAGCGCGAGGATTCTGGCGTCAGATGATGCCTGGGATGCATCAGCCGGGCTGCGCAGCCGGCCCCGGCAAGCCCACCTCGTCCGCGTGCTCCGTGTCCCCCATCCGCCCAGCAGCCTAAGGGTCGGTCATGGGTACCTCACTGGCGGCCCGCGTCGGCGGGCAGGATGGTGAAGCTTGCGCCCGAACGCGGCGCGACGGTTCGGAAGGCGCGCTCGTCGAAGGTCAGGATCCGCGTGCTGGCGTGACGTTGCGCCAGGACGACCAGGGACGCATCGGCCAGGCCGAGACGGAGGTCTCGGTATCGCGCCACCAGGTCGCGCGCTCGACCGCGAGGCGAAGGCCACCGGGAGCACGCGCTCGCACCTCATCCCGTGAAGCGATCGAAGCGCGGTACGGCGCCGAAAAGGACGTCCCCCGCGTCGAGCGCATACTCCATGACACGGCGGGGCTCTGGCGTGATCGGAAGCAGAGCGGCGAGGATTACGTCGAGCAGATGCGCACCGGCGGCCGTCTGAATCAGCTCTATCGGGAGGACTTCACCGAGCCGCCAGGGCGATGACGGTGATGCTCGATACGTCGATCATCGTCGACCACTTGCGAGGCGACGAACGGGCGGTTCGGCTGCTCACCGAGCTGTTCGAACGAGGAACAAGTGTGGGCAGCGACGCCTACCCGCACCGAGATCCTCGCTGGCATCCGGCCGCGTGAGGGTAAGCCGATGGCCGACCTCTTCGAGATCCTGTCGTGGGTCGAGATCGACACCGCCATCGCCGACGCAGCGGGCGAGCTCACACAGCGATATCGGTCGTCTCATTCCGGTATCGACACCACTGACTATCTGATCGCAGCGGCTGCCGAATCGATCGGCGCCCGACTGGTGACCCTGAACGTCAAGCATTTCCCCATGTTTCCACGGCTCCAGCCCGCCTACCAGTGAGGCAGCCCACAGATCGGCATCGCCATCAATGAAGTGACGCGGCGCCGACAGCCTACGCAGGTTCCAACAGCAAATTGATCAGCGCGTCTCCGAGCCACTCTTCGTAGCGCGATGGGCGCCACCGCTTGTCGAAGACAAGACGGGAGTACCAGTCGGCACCCGTCATCGCCCACAGCACGGCGTGTGCTTCGGACGCCGTCATCCCCGACCGCAGCTGCCCACTCGCCTTCAGCGGACCCATCAGCTCCTGGAGCCCGCTGAACCGTTCGTCCTCGACGCTGCGATATCGCGCCAGCAGGGCAGGATCGCCCGATTCCCGCATGAATCGGACGAGGTCCGCGCACAGTTCGTAGATTCGCCGGGAGATGCG
>JBBSHF010000186.1:0-2265 GCA_038253355.1 Candidatus Limnocylindria bacterium | reverse complement strand
CTCTCGCTCTCGGCCGGCAGCGCGGTGCAGCGCCTGCGGCGGCTTGGCATTTCGGTCGACGTCATCGACCAGACCGATGACGAGGCCACCATCCGTGAGCTCGCCGCGTACCTGCGTCGCGAGGAGATCGACCTCGTCCATACGCACATGTATCGCGCCGAGGTGCTGGGCACGCGTGCCGCGGTCGCTGCGGGGACGCCGGTGATCCTGGCCACGGTGCACTCCTCGCGCGTGCGTTCCGCTGCGGACGTGGCTGTGCTTGCCGCGCTGACGCCGCACATGGACCGCCTGATCGTGCCGTCGGACAGCATCCGCGCCAAGGTCGAGCGCGAGGGCCGGGTTGGCGCGGAATTCTCCGTCATTCCCAGCGGCGTCGACCTGTCGCGCTTCTCGGTTGTGCCGCCTCCGTGCACGCTGCGCGACGATTTCGGAATCCCCTGCGACGCCTTCCTGGCCGGCGTGGTGGCGCGGCTCGAGCCGGAGAAGGGGCACACCTACCTGGTCGCTGCCTGGCCATCGGTCGTCGCTCGGGTGCCCGATGCCTGGCTGGCCATCGTCGGCTCGGGCTCGCTGGCCTCTGACCTCGTCGCCCAAGCGGCCGCCCTGCCGGAGCCGGCGCGTTCGCGGATCGTGTTCACCGGCCGCCGCGACGACGTCAGCGCGGTGACCGCCGACCTCTCGGTGGCCGTCCTGCCCAGCCTGCGCGAGGCACAGGGCATCTCCATCCTGGAAGCCATGGCCCGATGCCGCCCGGTCATCGCCTCCGACGTCGGCGGCATCCCCGAGGTCATCACTTCGGACGTCGACGGCCTGCTGGTCCCACCTGCTTGTTCTGCTGCCCTGGCCGACGCCGTGGTGCGACTGGCCCTTTCGCCCGCTCTGCGTCGGCGATTGGGCGAGGCCGGCCGCGCGACCGTGGTGGCGCGCTTCAGCATCGACGCCCAGGTGCGCCGCACGGAGGCGGTGTACGACGAGGAGCTGCTGCGCGCCGGCGTCCTCTCACGCTCCGCCGGCGCGTCGTCGCCTGTTCATGCCGCGCCATCCGACCGCGGCGCCCTCGAGGTGCCGCCGGTCTAGCTCGCGACGGTATCCCGATCCCCCAGCCGCAGCACGGCCAGGATCAGCAGCTCAATCAGGATCCAACCGACCAGCGACACCAGCGCCGCCACGTCGAGCACGTGGTTCACGCTCGGCCGCACGAGGTCGAAGTTGAAGATGCCGCGGAACGGCGCCACGAACGGCTCGGTGACGTTGTAGATGCCGTCCACGATTCCGTTGTCGCTGTTCGCGCCCAGCAGCAGCAGGATGATGCGCAGCGCGAGCAGCACGAACAGGATCCCGAACAGCAGCACGATCACCCGCCGGGCGTAGTACAGCGGTCCCGGCGCGCCGACCACGCGGCGACCGCCATCGTTGACGTTCACCTGGTTCGACGGCACGGGCACAGCCACAGGCGCCGCCGCGACCGGCACCACCGGCACCGGATCGGCCACCGGCCGCTCGGGCTCCACGAGGCGCTCACGCTCGACCACATCGGTGTCATCACGTGGAGGATCGTCTCGGTAGGTCATCGGTCAAGAACTCCCTTTTTCGCACAAGCGCGGTTGGTCATCGGCCACCGCGGAGGTCAGACCCATGCCAAGCAGGCCCCATGCCAGCGCTTGCCCGCTATTCCTCGCCGAACCCGTACTCGCCGATGAGCGGCACGAACACGACGCGCTCCAGGTTTCGGGTGGCGACCTCGTCGCCGTGACGCTCGAACAGCGTGATCGTCTGGCCTTCCCGTGTACCGATGGGCATCACCAGCCGCCCGCCCTTGGGCGACAACTGCTCGAGCAGCGGTTGCGGTACCGATGGCCCACCGGCCGTGACCAGCACCACGTCCCACGGCGCGTCCAGCGGATCGCCCAGGGTTCCGTCACCGACCAGCAGGCGCACCTGCGGATAGCCCGCCGCGATGAGCCGGCCGCTCGCCTCCTCGCTCAGCTCCGCGTGCCGCTCGATGCTGGTGACCTGCGCCCCCAGCTGGGCGAGGATGGCCGCCTGGTAGCCGCTGCCGGTGCCGATCTCGAGGACCTTCGCACCTTGCCATCCGGCTGGTGGCCGAGCGGTATCGGTCATGGCGGCCACGATGTACGGCTGCGAGATGGTCTGCCCGGAGCTCAGCGGGAGTGCCCGGTCGTCGTACGCGCCGACGCCCTCCACGAAGAGGTGGCGCGGGACGTGGCGGAAGGCGGCGAGCAGCTCTGGGTCGTCGAGTCCACG
>JBBSHF010000185.1:0-2280 GCA_038253355.1 Candidatus Limnocylindria bacterium | reverse complement strand
TAGTCCGGCAGCGCGTCCTGCATCCCCGGCATCTCGACCCCGAGCCGCTTGCTCAGCACGGCAACCAGCGAGCGGACCTTCATCCCGCCGAAGCCGGGCAGCGCGCCGATGCGCCGTTCGAGGTCGTGGGCGTCGGTCGCATCGGTCCAGATGCGCGAGGCGTCGCCGTCGTAGTCGCTGGCGACCGCCGCCGCCAGGGCCTGCACCCGCTTGGCCATGGCGCCCGGAAAGCGGTGCAGCGCCGGCCGCTGGCTGAATGCCGCCGCGAGCTTGTCGGGATCCATGCCCGCGATGCGTGGCGGATCGAGCGTCCCGATCCGGCGTTCGAGCTCCAGCGGACCCGAGAAGGCCTTCTGGACGGGCACCTGCTGGTCGAGCACGAAGCCGATGAGCAACGCCATGGGGTTCGTCGCGATCAATCGGTTGGCGTCGTCATCATCGGTGTAATGAAGCTGCTCGGCCATGATGGGCCAATCGTACGCCTAGATGAACGGCTTCAGGATCATCACGAAGATGATCGCCACGATCAGCAGCCAGAAGGCGGCGAACGCGTATCGGACCGTGACATCGTCGATCGCCGCGTCGAGCGCCGCAGAGCCGGCGTCCGGCGCATCGGCCGGCGCGACCTGAACCCGGGTCGCCCAACGGCCGATTCCGAGCGCGCCGACCACGATGCCGAGCACGAACAGTGGATAGGCGACGAGCAGCCACGGTGCACTGTGCGCATCGTCTGGCGCCCGCGCAGGATGCACCGCACGCATCATCTGGCGCCGATGACCTCCTTCCGGCGCCCGCGCATGCAGGCGCTGCATCCAGTGTTGCCAGAAGCGCGCGAATGGCGCGATTTCATGCGTCGGCCGCATCACGATGACGGCACGGCACGACATCGCTCAGGGGGCAGCTTGGCCTACCATGCGAGCCTCTCCAGCCCTGAGCACTCCACCAAGGAGGACCGATGCGCACGCTCATCAAGAACGGCATGATCATCAATGCCGATGCCACCACCCGCGCCGACATCCTGGTCGACGGCGAGCAGATCGCGCTCATCGGCACGAAGCTCGATACGACCGCTGACCGCACGATCGACGCGAGCGACAAGTGGGTCATTCCCGGCGCGATCGACGTGCACACCCACATGCAGCTCCCTTTCGGCGGGACGTTCGCCAAGGACACCTTCGAGACCGGCACGCGGGCCGCGGCGTTCGGTGGCACCACGACCATCGTCGACTTTGCGGTCCAGCCGCGCGGCGGCTCGCTGCGGCAGGGGCTGGATGCCTGGATGGAGAAGGCACAGGGCAACGCGGTCATCGACTACGGCTTCCACATGATCGTCTCGGACGTGCGCGACGACGTCCTGTCGGAGATGGACCAGCTGGTCGACGAGGGCATCACCAGCTTCAAGCTGTTCACTGCCTACCCAGGCGTCTTCTACTCCGATGACGGCGCCATCTTCCGCGCCCTGCAACAGTCGGCGAAGAACGGCGGGCTGATCATGATGCACGCGGAGAACGGAATGGCCATCGACGTGGTTGCCGCGGAGGAGGTCGCCGCTGGTCACACGGATCCGTACTACCACGGCACCAGCCGCTCGCCGGTCTTCGAGGGCGAGGCCACCAACCGGGTCATCCGCCTGGCGCAGGTCGCCGGCGCTCCG
The DNA here is from genome assembly GCA_038253355.1 of Candidatus Limnocylindria bacterium. Taxonomy (GTDB): domain Bacteria; phylum Chloroflexota; class Limnocylindria; order QHBO01; family QHBO01; genus JAICUY01. The sequence goes on along the minus strand of JBBSHF010000185.1, from coordinate 626 downwards.
ATCTATATCGTCCACCTGTCGGCGGCCGAGGCGCTCGACGAGCTGCGCCGGGCGCGCAACGAGGGACTGCCGGCGTATGCCGAGACGTGCCCGCAGTATCTCTTCCTGACGCTCGACGACCTCGGCCATGGCTTCGAAGGCGCCAAGTTCATCTGCTCCCCGCCGCTGCGTCCGGCCCAGCACGCCGAGGAGCTGTGGAAGGGGCTGCAGACCGATGATCTGCAGGTCGTCTCGACCGACCACTGCCCATTCGACTTCCATGGGCAGAAGGATCTGGGCAAGGGCGACTTCCGCAAGGTGCCCAACGGCCTGCCCGGCGTGGAGGACCGCATCGACCTGCTGCACGACGGCGGGGTCGTGACCGGCAAGCTCAGTCCGAACCGATGGGTCGAGCTCATCTCGACTGCGCCGGCGCGCATGTTCGGCCTCACGACCAAGGGCAGCATCACCGTCGGAGCTGACGCCGACATCGTCATCTACGACCCGAACCGAACGCGAACGATCAGCGCCAAGACGCACCACATGGACGTCGACTACTCCTGCTACGAGGGTCGACGGGTACAGGGCGCATCCGATACCGTGCTCAGCCGCGGGCGGGTGATCGTCGATGGCGACGAGTTCCTGGG
>JBBSHF010000184.1:0-2296 GCA_038253355.1 Candidatus Limnocylindria bacterium | reverse complement strand
TCAACCAGCCCAAGCCGATCCAGGAGACCGGCATGCCGATCATGGTCGGCGGCAACGGGCCAGAAGTGACCTGGCGGCTCGCCGCGCGCTACGCAGATGAGCTGAACCTCGACGGCCTCCTGCCAGGCGAAGTGCGCGACGCGCTGCCGGTGATCCGCGCGCGCTGCGAGGAGATCGAGCGGGATCCGGCGACGTTGAGTGTCTCGGTGCACGCCTGGTGGGGCGAGCCGCGTTGGGCGCGGACGGGCCTAGGCCGGGTGGAGCTGCTGCAGCAGTTTGCCGAGCTGGGGGTCAGCCGGCTGATCGGGCTGATCCAAGCGACCGCCGAGGGTGACGAGGCGCTCGAGCTGTTGGCGGAGGATGCCGCGAAGGCCGGCGTCGAACTCGAGGGCTGATGCACGGCTTGCATCACCTGTCGCCGAACGGGCGCCGCTGGCGGGCTGTGATGCACGGCTTGCATCACCTGTCGCCGAACGGGCGCCGCTGGCGGGCTGTGATGCACCCGCTCCATCACCTGTCGCCGAACGGGCGCCGCTGGCGGGCTGTGATGCACCGGCTGCATCGGGGGGAGGTGGTCAACGTCGCCCTGACCGATGCCGGGCAGACTGGCCCAGCTGTGGCCCGCGCATCGGCCTATACTTGAGCGAACCGCAGCGATGGATCCGTGCAGCAGATCCGAGCAGTTCACATTCCCAGCGACCCATGGAGCCCGCGCCGGCAGATGCCCTTCGCGGGCGTTTTCATATCCGTGAGGAGGCGGTGTTGATCGACCAGGCGTTTGCCGTTGGTGAAGCAACTTCGCAACGGGGTGAGCGCCGCCTGCGCCGTGCCTACGGCTTCGAGGAGGTGGCCCTGGTCCCCGGCGCGGTGACCGCTGATCCCGCCGAGGTCGATCTTTCGAGCCAGATTGGCGGCGCGCACCTCGCGATCCCGTTCATCGCGGCCGCCATGGACGCGGTCAGCGATGTCGGCTTCGCGACCCGCATGTCCCACGCGGGCGGCGTCGGCTTCATCAACCTCGAGGGCCTCTACACCCGCTACGAGGACGCTTCGGGCGTACTCGAGAAGGTCGCATCGGCCTCCTCAGGTGCCGAAGCAGCCCACATCCTCACCAATGCCTACGCGGCACCCATCCGTGACGACCTGGTGGTTGCCCTCATCCGGCGCATCAAGGCCGATGGCGGCGTCGCCGCGGTGGCCACCACGCCTGCTGCCGCCTGGCACCATGCCGAAGTCGCGGCCGATGCGGGCGCGGATCTGTTTCTCGTCCAGTCGCAGGTTTCCTCGGCCCGCCACATCTCGACGTCGGGTCGCGTCCTGTCACTGGCCGACCTGACAGGTGCCCTGAAGATCCCGGTCCTGGTCGGCAACACGGTGAGTGGCGAGGCGGCGTACCAGCTCATGCAGCAGGGCGCGGCGGGGGTGCTGGTCGGGGTGGGCCCGGGCGCGGCGTGCAACACGCGCGAGGTGCTGGGCATCGGGGTGCCGCAGGTCTCAGCGACGCTGGATGTTGCGGCAGCGCGGGATCGCTATCTCGCCGACACCAGTCACTACGTGCCGGTCATCACCGATGGCGGCATGAAGACCGGCGGCGATATCGCCAAGGCGATCGCTTCAGGGGCCGATGCGGTCATGCTCGGCTCGCCGTTCGCAGCAGCCCTGGAAGCGCCAGGACGGGGCTTCAACTGGGGCATGGCCGCGCCGTCGGCCACCCTGCCGCGCGGCACGCGGATCAACATCGGGGAGCGGCTGCCGCTGCAGCAGATCCTGTTCGGACCGTCCAGCACCACGCACGGCACGCAGAACCTGGTCGGCGCGCTGCGCGCCTCGATGGGCGCGCTCGGGGCTCGCTCGATCCGCGAGATGCACGATGTGGAGATGGTCATTGCGCCCTCGATCGCGACCGAGGGCAAGTCCTGGCAGCTGGCCGGCAGGGAGTAGGCGGCGACCGGTGGTCGGATCGGTGCCGCTTCCCAGGGGAGGTCACGCCTTTTAGCGTGGTCACATGATGATGATACGATGACCACATGGATGTCGGAGTGCGTGAGCTCAAAGCGCGCCTGTCGGAATTCCTTGAGAAGGCGCGGGCCGGAGAGTTGACATCCGTGACGAGGCGGGGTCGCCGGATCGCACAGATCGTTCCCGCCTCGGGTGCGTCGAACGTGGAGCGTGGCCTCTCGGAAGGGTGGATCACTCGTGCCGAGGATCGCCCGCCGCAGCCGGCGGTTCGATACCGACCGCGGCCAGGTACCGCGTCCACCACCGAGCTGATCCGTGCGGATCGGGACGCGTGACG
>JBBSHF010000183.1:0-2301 GCA_038253355.1 Candidatus Limnocylindria bacterium | reverse complement strand
GAAGCGCAGCTGGTGGCTCCGAGATGCTGATCTCCGCGGTGACCCGGGCTCGTGGCGGGCGCTGCACCCCGAGCGCCTACACTGCCCGCGACGGGGTGTGGCGCAGCTTGGTAGCGCACTCGCTTTGGGAGCGAGGGGCCGTGGGTTCAAATCCCGCCACCCCGACCAGGTCAGCGGCATTGTCGACGCCCGCCATGATCGGTTGACCGCTGTTGGTGACAGCAACACGGGTCATCGGTCGTCCTCCGTGAGCTGGGTGTTGAGCAGGTCAAGCGCCGCGCGCTGGTTGTCCAGAGACACGTGCGCGTAGACGTTCATCGTCATCTCGATGGCCGAGTGGCCGACGATCTCCATCACGACGCGCGGGCTGACGCCGAGCGCCAGCAGGAGCGAGACACACGAGTGTCGAAGATCATGAAGCCGGACGCGCCGCAGACCGTGCCGGGCGCACAGCGCGTGGAAGGTCCGCGTAAGCGTCCGCGGTTCGAGCGGTGTGCCGACGCTGCTGGTGAACACGTAGGGCGTGTCCTGCCAGTACCGCGCGTCGGCCCGCTCCGTCGCCTGGCGATCACGATGCTCGACGAGCGCGGCGACGACGAACGGCGGGAGCGGCACCGTTCGGCGCGAGCGCTGCGTCTTGGTCGGCAGCTCCCGCAGCGCTCCCCCGGTGCGTTGCAGACCGCGCGTGATCCGCACCGTGCCCTTGCCGAGGTCCACATCGGACCAGTGCAGGCCGCATGCCTCCGAGCGCCGCAGCCCGAGCATCAGGACAGTGACCCACAACGCGTACAGCCGGTGATCGTGAGCCTTCCGCAGGAACGCCCGCGCCTCATCGACATCGAACGGCTCGATGGCGGTGACGTTCGTCGGCGTCTCGATACGAACGCCCTTAGCGACGTTGCGCATCACCAGGTCCTCGGCGAACGCGTGTTGCAGCGCGACTCGCAGCGTGGAGTGCACCCACTGCACCATGCGCGGGCTCATCCCGGACGCGCGCAGGTCATCGACCATGATCCGTACGTCACGGACCGTCAGCCGGTTCAGTTTCTTCGAGCCGATGCGCGGTCCGATGTGCAGCCGGACGTTGTTCTCGTAGCCGGCCACCGTCTGCGGGCGGACACGGTGCTCCATGTGCCGAAGCCACTCGTCGAGGAAGACCGCGACCGTCAGCGTCGTCGAGCCGGCCCCGATCCCCTCGTCGTGGCGCTTCTGCAGATCGTTGAGCTTGGTCTGCGCCTCCTTGCGGGTCCGCCCGTAGACGTACCGCCGCTCGACTCGGCTGCCGACCGAGCGGACGTAGGCTGCGCCGCACCAGCGACCATCCTTGCGGAGCCAGACGCTGCCGTCGCCGTTCGCGTTCCTGCCGGTGCTCATGCGCACTCCCGCTGTGCGCGGAGCCGCCGCAGGTACTCGCGGACCGCGTCCTCAGGCACGCGACGGAGACGCCCGATCTTCACCGACTCCAGCTCGTTGCAGCGGATGAGATCGAACAGCTTGCTGCGGCCGATGCGGAGGACGTCGGCCGCCTCCTCGACGGTGTAGAGCAACACCGTCCGGTCCGGCAGGGGCGTGGTCACTGCTCCACCTCCGCACCGATGTGCCCGATCGCCGACCAGAAGCCGTTGTATGCCGTGTCGGCAGAGCCCAGCGCAGCCCTTGCCTCGCGAAGGTGTTGGACCGCACCCGCGAGCCGTACTGCGGGATCGTGGCCCTCGTCGTCGTACAGCCGGCGGCCGATCTCGTATCGGCCGACCTGGTCCGCGAGCAGACCCGCGAGGTCGTCGAGCGCGCGGAGCACATCGACCACGCTGCCCGCCAGGGCGTAGATATCCGCATGCTCAACCGGTCCGGTGCGCTGGGACATGACCGCGGACCGCCACGATTCGGCACCCGCCTCCGCATGCTCGATAGCGGTGCTGCTCATGCCGCACCGCCCGCTGGCCGCGGCCCGAACGACGGGAGCTGCACGAGCTGCCCAGTGCTCGCGACAGCCGCGACAGCCGCCCCGGTGACGAACTGCTCCAGTTCCTTGATCGTCTCGTCCGGCACCCAGCCGGCCCGTACCCGCAGCGGCTCCCGGATGCCCTCGCCGAAGAGGTAGCCCACGCCGGCCTCGCTCTCGCCGATGCGGTTCGCCCACGCCCCGCGGTCGTACGCCTGGTCACCGAGCACCATGCCGACGTGCGACTTCGACGCGACGCGCAGGCAGATCCGCCGAGGGAACAGCTCGCGCACGGGCACGGTGTCCTTGGTCGGCTCCTGCACGTAGCCGCGCACCGTGTAGCCGAGCGCGCGGCCTTG
>JBBSHF010000182.1:0-2328 GCA_038253355.1 Candidatus Limnocylindria bacterium | reverse complement strand
TCAGGTTGCGGCCGCACGAAGTTCGACATCTTGAGATGGACGAGGCGTAAGCCGCCGGGCCACACAGAGTGGTTTATGGGGTGGCTCGCCGCGTTCCACGCGCACCACGACCACGGCTCGGATCGTTTCGGTTTCGACGCGCACGGGATGTTCTTGCCGCCGGGACCATCTCGATTTCCCGAGGTCGTCGTCTGCGACCACTGCAACGCCGCCGACGCGGCTTCGAAGCGCAAGCTCGGCCTGCCGCGTGAGTTCTCATTCGCGCCGCACGAGATCGCGCAGTTCGTGACGGCAACCCCACGCACGGGACACGTCATCGATTACGAGATCGCGCAGGCCATCTATGACCGCGCGACCGCGCGCTGATCCGTGCCCTTTGGCGGCAAGTCCACCTACGCTCGTCGGCACGGTGCTCCGCACACGTCATCGGGCCTCTCGACCAGACAGTGCTACCTCGCAGATCGAGCGCAAGCCCACGAACCGTGAGTCTGACTCGTCGGGCAGGCGACGGCGCATCTTGAGGATGTAGGTCTGACCCACCACCGGGCCTGCTCCCTCCGCACTGACACGGATCCCCACTTGGTATTAAGCGACCCCATCGGCAGGCTCAGGAACCGGCGTGGGCAGTGTCACAAACACGACCTCGCCGGTGTCCTTGCCGATCAGACCGAGTCGTCGAGCGAGAACGTTGTGCTCGCCGAACCTGGCTGCCCTTTCGGGGTGGTCCGGCAACTCCGCGCCCCCAAGATCGACCCAGCGCATGCCGTAGTCGTTGATCGCCGTGGGAACGTCAATTTCCATCCTGCCGGGGCCAGCGGCCCGATCGCCCGAAGTGGGGTATCCACTTCGTTCCCCCGATCCCGCTTGGGGCTTGGTCAGGCGGCCTCTGAGGCCTTGAGGGCCTTGTAGGGGTGCGGGTCGGTCGCGACGGCCTGCTCGAGCAGGCGGTAGAAGAGGAGGCCTCGGTGGCGTGAGCGGCGGCGGTTGAACCGGAACGTGAACTCGTCGAGGTAGTAGTCGAGCTGGTCGTGGGAGACCCCGCCCTGATGGGTGCCCAGCAGCCAGCGCTTGAGCAGGCTGGCGACGCGGTGGACCTCGGGCATCGCGACGTGCGCCGGGTCGCCGGACGCGCTGACGTTGGTCGCGATGTGGCTGAAGCGGTGCTCGCCGACGCCGTTGTAGCCGACCCAGCCGTCGGTGTGGACCTCGCTGCCGCGCTGTACGTGGTCGAGCACGAACTCGGTCAGGACGTCCTTGCTGGCGTCGGCGATCCGGCGCATCCGGGTGCGCCCCGGGCCGCCGTCGCGGCGCTCGACGGCGATCACGACGAGCGCCTTGCCCGGCGCTCCGCGTCCACGCCGGCCCGCCTTGACGCCGCCGATGATCGCCTCGTCGACCTCGACTGGCCCCTCCAGCAGCTCACGGTCGGGGCGCACCATCGCGCGGCGCAGCTTGTGCAGCCACGCCCACGCGGTCTGGTAGCTGCCCAAGCCGAGCACGCGCTGCAGTCCCAGCGCGCTGACGCCGTTCTTCTGGTTGACGACGTACCAGACCGCCGCGAACCAGCTGACCAGCGGCATCCGCGTCCCGGCGAGGATCGTCCCCGCCGTCACCGACGTCTCATGGCGACAGGCACGACAGCGACGCAGCCCGTCGGCCATCTGCCACCAGCCGCCGTCGACCGCGCCGCAGAAGCGGCAGACGAACCCCTGACCCCAGCGCAGTCGCTCCAGGTAGCGCAGGCACGCCGCGTCGTCAGGGAACCAGGCCAGCAGCTCGTGCCAGTTGCGCGGGTAATCCACGCCGGCCATCGGGTGCGGCTTGCCCTCCATCGCCGCGACACCCTACGAGCCGCGGGGGACGGAAGTGGATACCCCACCACGAGAATTCCCCACCTGTGATGGCGCCGCGGAGCGTGGCGATGGCGTCGCGGTGGGCGCGCATGCGGTAGCTGTCGCCGTTGATCGACAGGACGGTGGCGTGGTGCAGCAGCCGGTCGAGGATCGCCGCGGCGACGGTGGTGTCGTCGAAGATCGTGCCCCAGTCGGCGATGTGGCGGTTGGTCGTGAGCACGATCGAGCCGTGTTCGTAGCGGCGGCTGACGACCTGGAAGAAGTGCGACGCGGCTTCGGCGGGCATCGGTAGGTAGCCGAGCTCGTCGACGATCAGCAGTTGTGGCCCGTTCCAGAAGCGCATCGTGTTCGCCCAACGGCCTTCCAGGGCGGCCTTGGCGGTGCGGGCGACGAGGTCGGCGGCCGTCGTGTAGTAGACGCGGTAGCCGGCCTCGACGGCCTTGTGGCCGAGCGCGGTAGCCAGCATCGTCTTGCC
>JBBSHF010000181.1:0-2332 GCA_038253355.1 Candidatus Limnocylindria bacterium | reverse complement strand
CCCTGGCAATGCCCGCCTCGGTCTCGATGGGCCGCTTCTCGCGCCTCGATCGCACCTGCTTCTGGGTCCCGTCGAGGGTCTCGTTGTCCTCACCGCGGATAAATGCCTCGACCCGGTTGTGGGCGATGTCGTCGTGGATCTGGATCGGCGGGCTCTTCATAAAGTACGAGCTCGGCGCCACCAGCGTGCCGGATAGACCGCGGTCGAGGCCCAGCTTGGCGCAGCGCAGCGCATCGGTGATGACGCCGGCGCTGTTGGGCGAGTCCCAGACCTCCAGCTTGAGCTCCAGGTTGAGCGGCACGTCGCCAAAGGTCGTGCCCTCCATGCGGATGTGGCACCACTTCCGATCCTTGAGCCACGGCACGTAGTCGGAGGGGCCGACGTGCACATCGTCGTCGCCGATCTCGTAGTCGAGCATCGAGGTCACAGCATTCGTCTTGCTGATCTTCTTCGACTCCAGGCGCTCGCGCTCGAGCATGTTCAGGAAGTCGGTGTTGCCGCCGAAATTGAGTTGGTAGGTGCGGTCGATCCTCACGCCGCGGTCCATGAACAGGCGGGTCAGCACGCGATGGGTGATCGTGGCGCCCACCTGGCTCTTGATGTCGTCGCCGATGACCGGCAGCCCTGCCTTCGCGAAGCGGCGCTGCCAGTACGGCTCGCGACCGATGAACACCGGGATCGCGTTGACGAAGGCGACGCCCGCCTGCAGCGCCTGCTCGACGTACCACTTGGTCGCCTGCTCGCTGCCGACCGGCAGGTAGCTGACCACCACGTCGACCTCGCGATCCCTGAGGATCTTGACGATGTCGGCCGTGGGGCCCGGCGCCTTCTTGATCACTTCGGACAGGTACTTGCCGATGCCGTCGTGGGTCATCCCGCGCTCGACAGTGACGCCGCTGGTCGGAACGTCGGCGAACTTGTAGGTGTTGTTCTGTCCGGAGAAGATCGCCTCAGAGAGATCCTTGCCGACCTTGTCGCGGTCGACGTCGAAGGCGGCCACGAACTCGATGTCGCGGATGTGATAGCCGCCCAGGTTGACATGCATCAGGCCGGGGATGAAGTCGCCCTCGCTGGCGTTCTCGTAGTAGGAGCGCCCCTGGACCAGGCTGCTGGCGCAGTTGCCCACGCCAACGATGGCGACGCGCACCTTGCCGTCGGGTGCTCGGCGCCCGCTGCCCGCGGTCTTGCCGTTGCTGTTAGCCACGCTGCACGTCCTCCTTGGCAGTGTTCTTCGCGCTGACCGATGCGCGCTGTCGCGCATCGGCGAGCCGTCTGACGTGCCAGATCCGCTGGATCACGGTCGTGATGGTCAATACGGCAATGATGATGATGACGCCGATGAGCCCCACCGAGAATCCCAGCCCCGCCAGCGCGATGCCCGCAATGATGAGCACCAGGCGCTCGGTCCGCGGAGCCAGCCCGATGGCGGCGGGGAGACCGATCCCCTCCGCACGGGCACGAGAGTAGCTGACCATGAACGAGCCGCCGAGCGCAGCCAGCGTGGCCAGCACCGGCCAGGTCGGATGGTCCGCGAAGGTCAGGTAGTAGGCGGCGATGCCGATGTACAGGACCGCTTCCCCGGCCCGGTCGAGCGTCGAATCAAGGAAGCTGCCGAAGTCAGTCCCGCCGCCGCCGGCTCGCGCCAGGGCTCCGTCGACGGCGTCGAACAGCGATCCGGCGGTCACGACCAGCGCGCCGAGCAGCAGCTGTCCGGTCGCCACCAGCACCGCCGCGATTGCCACGATCAGCAGGCCGAGCACGGTGATCGCGTTGGGGGTCAGGTGCAGCGCCATGGCCAGCCGCACCACTGGATCCAGGACGGCGCGCACTGCCTCCTTGGCCCAGGCCGGAACCAGCGAGTCGCCACGCGCCAGACCGTGCGTTCGCGGGCTACTGGCCGACATCGGCTACCTCCCCGTGGCCAGAGCGCGCCAGCGAGACGCCAGAGGTGCCCGAGATCAGCCGCGCCTCGACCCCATGCAGCTCCTCGAAGGCATCGGTCCGCAGGCTGCAGATCACCGCGCGTCCCTGGCGGCGGGTCTCGATCAGGCCGGCCAGGCGCATGATGCGCAGATGCCAGCTGATGAGCGGTTGCGAGAGGCTGACGCGGCTGACGAGCTCTTTGACCGGCATTGGTCCGAACTCGGCCAGGACCCCGATGACGCGCAGCCTGGTCTCATCGCCAAGCGCCCGGTAAAGGGTGCGCAATCGTCGCAGGTCATGCTCTGCGCTGGTCTCGTTGAGGAAGGTCATCTCGTAGCGCTTCTTTATCAAATGCAGATTTATGTAAGCGGGCGCTTATGATATCCGCCAACGGGTGGCGGCGCAAGGT
>JBBSHF010000180.1:0-2365 GCA_038253355.1 Candidatus Limnocylindria bacterium | reverse complement strand
CTGGCGATATCGGTCGCCGGTGGGCCGACCTACCTGACCGCCTTCGATCGTGACGGCGCCGATGACCGCGGGATCATCTCTGCCTTCATGTACCGCACCGACGACGTGCAGCTGCTGCCGGTCTCCGCGGGCGATCCGGTGCTGGGCGCCACGCCATCGGTCTCCTACCGAGGCGCCGCCCTGGCATACAACAGCCAGGTCTCGAATCCAAAGGCGCTCAACGCGGTGCTGCCGGGCGACGTCGATCGGTCAACCGGCACCGATGGCTTGAACGTCTACACCCGCGCGCCGCAGGTCGGCCACTTCCGGGTGTGGCGCGACGGCATCGGGCGGAGCGTCTTCACCGACCTGTACGCCATCAGCAACCACTTCTCGTCCGGGCCCGATGGACGGGTCGGCCAGCGCACCGAGCAGGCGGCCTACAACGCGGCGATCGTGGCTGCGCTGCAGTCGGCGGACGCGCACGTGCGGGTGGTCAGCGGCGGGGACTTCAACGTTTTCCCGCGACCCGACGACCCGTTCGCGACCGGGGAGCCCTACGGCAGTGACAAGGTCGGCCCGTCAGACCAGCTGGCAGCGCTCTACGATCCCGCCCTGCGGCTGCACAACCTGTTCGACACGCTCCTCGCCAACGTGCCGGCCAGCGCGTACAGCTATGTCTTCCAGGGCCAGGCGCAGACGCTCGACCAGCAGTTCGCCACGGATTCACTCTTCGCCGAGCTGGTGCAGATCCGCGCGGCGCACGTCAACGCCGACTTCCCCGCCGATTACTCGGGCGACGTGGCTCGTGGCGCCTCCGACCACGACCCGCAGGTTGCACGCTGGTCGGATGACGTGACGCTCGCACGGCTGCATGATCTGGTGAACTACTTCGTGGCCACCGGCGACCTCGACGCCACGAAGGCCGGCCTCTTCCACGATCGGCTCAACAAGGCGGCCGCGCTCCTCGCGCAGGGTAAGACCGATGCGTACCGGTCGCAGCTGACCGCCTTCGGAGACCAGGCCCAGGACCTCGTGCCGGCGCATCTGTCGCAATCAGCGGCAAACGCGCTCGAACGGGAGGCAGACCGCCTGGCAGCCAGCTGAGCTGAGCCGTCAGCGTCAAATGTTCGTTTGGTGAGCGCGATGCCGGCGACCTTGGACGCTTGATGCCCGCTCCGTGCTCACCGGCACGACGGATCGACGCTTCTGGCGGCTTCTGGCGGCTTCTGGCGGCCTTTGGCCGCTCGGCGCCCACCAGACGAACATCTGACAACGTCAGCCTCCCCGCTACGGTGTGCACGCCCGCGTACCCCGCGAGCACCCCGACGCCGCTCATGACCGCGCGATGGCCGCGATCAGGCGCATCACCAGGCGCACCACGACGAGCGCGGAGAGCTGGTTCACGTCGCGCCCCGGCGCGAGCTCGGTGAACGCCGCGCCGATCACGCGACAGCGCGACGCCACCGCCGCAAGCAGGTCGCAGGCCTCGTCATACGACAGGCCGCCGGGCGCCGGAGCGCTGACGGCCGGCACGACCGAGGGATCCAGGCCGTCGAGGTCGAAGCTGATGAAGACGTCCACGCCAGCCGGCAGCTGCTCAACCAGCCACCCGACGCCGCGCTCGCGCAGGTCGCGCGCGGTGACCAACAGGTTGCCCGCGGCACGCGCATCGGCCACATCGGTGGCGCGGGCGCTGCCAACACCTCGCAGCCCGACCTGCACGATCTGCGAGACGTGGTGCATCTCCGACGCGCGACGCATCGCCGAGGAGTATCCCTCGCGGACCCCCGCCACCTCGTCGCGGAAGTCGAGGTGCGCGTCGACCTGCAGCACCACCAGCGGCGACGAGAAGGCACGCAGCACGGGAATCGGGACGGAATCGTCGCCGCCCAGGATGAGCGGCACGGCAGCGGCGGCCAGGATTGCGCGCACCCCGCCTTCGGCCTCGGCCGGTCCGGCGACGTCGCCACAGTCGAGGAGTCGCAGCGGCCCGGGAAGCATCGGCCCATCAAGGTCGAAGTCGTGATGGTCGACGAAGCGCGAGAGGCGCTGCGAGCGGTCGCGGATGGCGGCCGGCGCCTGTTCGCAAACGGGTTCGGCGCGCGGATAGAGCACGCCCAGCGGCACGCCCAGGATCGCGATATCGGCCGCGTCGCCGGGCGCGCCGGACGGGATGGCCAGAAAGGTCACCGCGCCTGCGCCTCGCGGCATGCACGGCAGCGACCCACGACGGTCATGTGCGCCAGGTCGACCTCGAAGCCGTCCGCCGCGGCGAAGGCGCGCACCACGGCGTCCGCGGCGTGGTCGGCGATCTCCCATCGGCCGCCGCAGTCGGAGCAATAGAGGTGGCCGTGCTCCACGTCCGGGCCCACGTGGAACTCCT
>JBBSHF010000179.1:0-2419 GCA_038253355.1 Candidatus Limnocylindria bacterium | reverse complement strand
GCTGCCATCTGGGATTTGCGTCGAGCCAGCGCGCCAGCGCCGAATTGGTTTCGAAGAACACGTGATCGATCCGGTACCGATCGAGGATCGCCTGCGGATCTCCTTCGAGCCCGATGACTGCCACGTACTCACGAATCACTGCGTCTCCGTACACATCGGCGCGGCCGTCGATGAAGATTGGCTGCGTCGGCATCTGCAGGCCCAAGTAGCCGCCCCACTCATACTTGTTGAAGACGCGCGCCCCGGCATCATGGGATTTGAGCCACGCGACGGCGCCAACAGGAAACTCGCGGGCGATCTCCTCGCGCTGAGTGGCAGGCATGGCGCGGGCCACCGCCAGACCGACGCCGCCGGTGATCAGCGCAACGACAAGGATCAGGTTGACGGCGCGAAGACCTCCGCGTGCGGGACGCGACAGGCGGTTCAACAGAGGCGACCAGCGGCGGCCGACGCTCGTGTCGGCAACACCCGGCGAGAGGTTCGCGGCGATGATCGCCGCACCGATCGGACCGGTTATCAAAAGGAAGCGCACCGCGATGACCGACATCGCTGTCACACCGAGCAGGATCAGTACATCAGCCAGGCGAATCGTCCGTCGAGCAAGTACCAGCGTCGGCAGCAGGCCGAGCAGGATGAAGCCGAGCAGCAGCCAGCCGAACAGGTTGCCCAGGCTTGCGCGCTGCCATTCGCCGACGAAGTCGGCCAGAGCGCCGATCCCCACCGTGTAGCCGGGGTAGCTGTAGATTGCGATACCGTTGGGGTTAAGCACCAACGCCAAAGCGGAGGTGGCCAGCATCGCAGTCAGCCAGCCGAGCTGACGCCAGACCAATGGCTGCGGTGAGATAGGTCGGCGCAGGAGACGGTCCGCTGCCTCGCCCAGCAGGACAGAGCCGCCGAAAAGGAACAGCAGCACCCAGCCGGCGTGCAGGTTGACCCAGGCAACCGCGAGGAGGGGCAGCAGCGCCGGCCAGCTTCGACGACCGTCGGCCAGGAAACGCCACAGCAGCCAGAGCACGATTGTCCCGAACAGCAGGTCTATCACCTGCACGCGGACGCCCAGCACCGGTCCGGCAAGCAGCAGCGCGACAGAGAACCAGACCACGCGACCGAGCCAGCCCGCGTCCCGTTGCCGAACGCTGACCGCGCGCCAGAGCACGACGAAGGCAACCACCACCATGCCGGCGGCCGCAAGCGAGATGAGCGTCATCCCCCACTCGCCGAGCCGGTATCCAAGCGCGAGCAGGACGTTGCTGAGCCAGTCTTGGCTCGTCCAAGGATGACCGGCCGCCGTGAGGCTCCAGGTGTCGACGGCTGGGATCGATCCGGTTCGGAGTATCTCTTCGCCGGCACGGATGTGCCACCACACGTCCGGATCGATCAATGGCCAGGTTGCGCGCGGCAGGAGCGCGGCGGCGAAAAACGCGACGATCACCGCGGTTGCCGCGCTCGACCATCGCGTCATTCAGGGAGAGCTCGTTCGCGGTGGTTCTCGCCACTTTCGGCGATGCCCGGAAGGATGAAGGTCGTGTCGTACAGGAAGAGGCGCGGCAGCGTGAGGACAACCGCCACGCCGCTGGCCAGCCAGGCATATCTCGACTGGCGAGCAGCGAGGATGGCGGACGCTGCAACGGCGCCCACTCCGGCGACCACCCAGAGAACGAGGTTGACATTCGAGAGCGAGTTAGAGGTCCCGAAATCAGTCATCAGCTCCGGACGCTCAAAGAGCAGGGTTGGAGCGACGAGTGCGACCGTGAGTCCGATAGCCCAGCCTACGCGGTTCCATTCACGCCGGCCGGCATAGACGAGGACGTACAGGATCGGCACGACCTTGAGCGAGGCGGCCAGCGCGATCCAGAGTGGTCCGCTGCGACGCTCGACCCCCCATACCAGCCAGGCGATCAACAGCGGTTGCACGTTTCCGGATGCGGCCATCCCGATCAGCAGGCCGCCCATCAGCATCGCGAACGGCGCTGCCGGCCACCGGAAGCGGCGCAGCAGCGGCACCACGGCAGCGCCGGAAGCGGCGATGAGCAGCAGCGACCAGCCGGCGTCGACGAGCGCTCGCGGCAGGACGCTGAGTGGCACCCAGATGGCCGCGAACCATGGCGCGTATCGGTACACCGTGTGGTCGGTCGCGCCCGGCGTCAGCGTGTAGGGATTGCCCGTCTCGCGCCATAGACGTCCGGCGTCCCAGTACACGTTCATGTCGATCAGCTTCCAGCCACCGCCGATGGCCCAGCCAGTGGCGATGGCCAGCAGGAACGACGCGATCAGCGCGATGCTGAAGAGCCGCGCGGCGCGCACCGACACCGTGACGTTCCGAGCCCTATCCATCGGCTGCCTCCCACGGACGGATGGCAGCCACCGCGCAGCACAGTGCGCCGATGACGAAGTAGTAGTAGTTCGCGAAGGCCTGCTT
>JBBSHF010000178.1:0-2433 GCA_038253355.1 Candidatus Limnocylindria bacterium | reverse complement strand
CGATCAGCACGTCCGGACTCCCCACCATGAGTCTCTCGGGGCGCCTGACGGGTTACCCCAAAGACCTTCTCTCCGTGCCGCTGGACGTCGGCTCGGTGACGTTCGGGGTGACACCAGGCGGACCGGCGCTCGCCTCCTGGATCGCTCCCGATGCCTTCGCGCTCGACGCGAGAGCCCCTGCCGGCGGTACTCCCGCCGCCGTGGGCGTGGAGCAACCCACGACCGCCAGCGCGGCCGTCCCCGGCGGCGTTGGCGCCGAGATCGCGGGCCTGCTCAAGACCCAGGACCTCACGCCGCCGATCGTCGCCCTGTCCATTCTCACCGCCATGCTGCTGGGAGCCGGCCACGCCATTACCCCCGGTCACGGCAAGACGATCATGGCCGCGTACCTGGTCGGGACCCGCGGAACCCCCCGGCATGCCCTGGGGCTGGGCATGATCGTGACGGTTTCCCACACCCTGGGCGTCCTGGTCCTCGCGCTCGTGATCCTCGCGATCGGGAGCGTGGCCCCCGACCAATTCAACCAATCGCTCGCCATCGGGTCGGGCTTCCTCGTCGTCGGGATTGGTTGCTACATGCTCATCAGGGGCCTGCGCGAGCAAACGTGGTGGCGGATGCCTGCTTTGGGCCTGTCCCCGGCAACGCGACTTGCCCATGCGCACGCGCACCCTTCGCAGCGCGCTGACCCGGCCGCACACGTCCACGACCACGGATCAGGCGACCACCGGCATCTGCCGGCGCCCACGACCCCGCTGACCTGGCGGAGCCTGTTCGTGCTCGGCTTGTTCGGCGGCCTGGTGCCTTCGATCAACGCGCTCGTCATCCTGCTCGCGACACTCGCGACGGGGCGAGCCGCCTACGGGCTGCTCCTTGTCATCGCATTCGGCATCGGCATGGCGCTGGTGCTGGGCGGGATCGGACTGGGGCTGGTGTACGCCGCGCGCTGGATGGCCCGCACGCCGTCCGGATCGATCTTCAGCCGTGCCGTGGCCTGGGCGCCGCTGGTGACTGCGCTGATCATCCTGGTTGTCGGGGCATATCTGACTCGACAGGCGATCGTCGGCTCGCCGGTCTTTTGACGCGTCTGCAGAAGCCCACCGACGGGACGCGGCCATGGGTCGCCGCGACGCTGCGCGCCAGCCCATTGGCGCCGTCCTCGAGAAGGGCGCCGGCGATCAGGGACCGGTGAGCAGCGAGAGCGCGAACGCGCGAATCGCCTCCAGCCGCGGCAGGAGCACATAGCCGCGTTGCCCGGAAAGCTCGACGCGGTAGAACTGGGGCGGCTGCACGACCTCATCGGTCACCGCCGCCGCGCGCGACCTGCGCCCGATCTCGAGAATCGTTGGGAGCTTGTCAGCGGGGATATCGGTCTTCAGGTGCGCGAGCGAAGCAAGCAGCTTCGGGACGTCGACCTTCGCGCCTGGCTGGTTGAATCGTTCCAGCAGCGCCCTGAGCACCTGCTGCTGCCGTGCCGCACGTGAGAAATCGTTCGTCGTGTGGCGGCTGCGGCTGTAGGCGAGCGCCGTGCGTCCGTCGAGGTGATGCCGGCCGAGCGTGATCTTCAGACTCACCGACGGGTCATCGATCGCCTCGGTCGCCACGATGTCGACCCCGCCGAATGCATCGACGATCGCGGCGAAATCGTCCATGTCAACGACGATGGTGTAGTCGATCTTCGCGCCGAGCAGCCGGGCGAACGTGTCGCGAACCGTCGTCACGCCGCGCGCCTCGTAGAGCGCGTTCAGTTTCTGCGGCCAGATCGTCCCGCCGGGGAGCGGAATATCGACGGTGTCGCGCGGGACGGAGATCATGACCGCATGCGTGTGTGCGGCGTTGACGCTCAGCACGATCATCGAGTCGGTCAGGACGCTCTCGCCGCGCTCGCGGCGGATCGCATTTTGGTCGGTCCCGAGCAGCAGCAGGGTGACGCGGCGGTTGAGCAGCGCCTGGTCGATCGGGATCGGCGTCGGCGACGGGGTTGCAGATGGAGAGGCGGAACCCACCGGCGACGCGCCACTCCGCAGCAGAAGGACCGCGGCGAAACCGATGACGATGACCGCCAGAAGCCCCGTGGCGATCAGCAGGCCTCGCTTCATGCCCGGCTTGGACCGATATGACCGCTGCTCACCAGGATGGCCTCCGCGTGTCGGACCAATAGCGCCTCGAACCATACCGGGTTCGCTATTCGAGCGTGAGCCGGTCTATCCTGCTATCCCCATCTCATGATCATCTCCTCACCGCGCGCGGATGAGGAGGCTGGCAGAGTTCCGGAAGGACGCAGGAGTTGCATGACCTCGAATCAATTGCCAGGGCACTCGTTGCGCCGGGCAAGGGCATCCTGGCCGCCGACGAGTCACACGGCACCATCGAGAAGCGATTCAGGTCGATCGAGCTCGCCTCCACGGAAGGGAACCAGCGCGCCTACCGCGAGAT
>JBBSHF010000177.1:0-2456 GCA_038253355.1 Candidatus Limnocylindria bacterium | reverse complement strand
CCGGCCTTGAGGAGGCCGCCGGCCACTCCCAGGTGCATGCCCACGCGTGGCGCCTCCGGCGGCCAGGTGAGCCGCCGACGAGGCTCGCGTGCTACCGTGCCGGGCATGGAATCCGAACGTCACGACGATCGGACGGGCTCCCCCGAGCCTTTCGACGAGCGCCTCGACCAGCCGTTCGATGAACCGCCGCCCGCGGACGGCGAGACGCGCGTGGGGACGGATCTGCTGACGATCGCGCTGCTCGTCTTCTTCGTGTCGCTGGTGCTGATCGTCGCCGCCCTTCTGCTGCTCCCGGTCGTCTTCCCCAGCGCGGTGCGCTGACGCCGAGGGCGCGTCCACGCCGCGACGTCGCGCGGCTCAGGGTCGTTTCCGACGCTGCTCGGTGACCGGCTCGATCACGCCGTAGTCGCCGTTTCGGCGTCGATACAGGACGTTGATCGCATTGCTGTCGGCATTGAGGAAGACGAAAAAGGCGTGCCCCAGCTCCTCCATGCGGAAGATGGCGTCCTCTTCGAACATGGGCAGCATGTCGAAGCGCTTGATCTTGACGACCGATGGACCGGCCGACTCACCGTCGGCCACCTCGTCCTCGGATGCCAGGCTGCCGGTCGCCTCGCGGTCGTTGATCGCCTGGGTGGCCTCGGCGGTGCGCCCGCGACCGCTGCGCGGCCGCTCCTTGTTGCGCACCACCTGGCGCTCCAGCTTGTCGAGCAGGCTATCCAGCGCGGCCATGGGGGTCGGGCCCGAGCCGACCGAGCGCAGCACGTCGCCATCGTTGAGCAGTGTCACCTCGGCGACGTGCGATGCGTCGTTGGCGCGCGACGCGTGCGCGATGAGCTCGACGGTCGCCTCTGCCTCTGGGTGAGAGATGCGATCCAGTCGCCGCAGCTTGCGTTCGATATCGGCCTTCAGCCGGTCAGTCAGCTCGAGGTTGCGGGCCTTGACCGTCGTCTTCACGTCCGATCCTTCGCTGCGGGTGGGGCTTCATACCGTAGCATCCTGCACGCCCGCGGCTTGAGGCATCCGACGATGGCCTTCAGCGACGAACGGGGATGTTCAAGCCTGCTGCCTCGAATACATCGTCTTCTGGAACTCCGAGCAGCTCCCAAACCCCAATGTCCTCGTCCACATCCGGCCAGTGAACGCTTGTGCCAGCACCGACAAGCCTCCAATTCGCTCTCTGAGCGTCTGTGGCTTCGGCCAGCCGATCCGAGCGCGCCAGGGGTTCGCTGACCTCCCTGCCGTCATGGAGACGAAAGATGATGCGATCTGGGGTCACTTCGACGTCTTGGACGATAGCCGGGCTGATCATTTTTGGGACTCCGCACAAGCGCGTTTCCAAGCCCTCTTCGGATTCGATTGAGCTCCAGGACAGTGTAACCGCGGATGAACGCGACCGAGATCTCCGGCGCGAGCCAGAATTTTGCTTCTATCCCACCACCGCCTTCAACGTGGACATGGATTCGTTCATCGCAATCCGCCTTCACGATGAAGAAGCGGTACGGGCCAATTCGCATCAAGGTCGGCACGGCTACACCTCGCGGCCGATGGCGAAGCCGTAGACGGTGGTCACGCCTGCAGCCCGCAGGACCGATGCACAGGCCTCCAGCGTGGCGGAGGTGGTCAGGATGTCGTCAACCAGGATCAGGGCCGGAGGAGGGCGCGCATTGGCCTTCAGAGCGAACGCGCCGCGCAGGTTGCGTAGTCTGCCCGCCCGATCCAGCCGATGCTGCTTGGTGGTGGCGTGCCGCCGCTGCATGAGATCGAGCATCGGCGCACCGCTGAGTCGCGACAGCTCGCGGGCCAGCAGCGCTGCCTGGTTGTAGCCGCGCTCGCGCCCGCGCACCACGTGAACGGGCACCGGGATCAGCGCGGCCTGCTCGGCGAGGCGCAGCAGCGGGCGCAGTACCGGCGCGGCAACCTCGGCAAGTGGCCTGGCGACTCGGCCGGCACCGCCGTACTTCAGGCGCTGCAGCGCGCGGCGCAGCACGCCCTCGTAGGCGAAGGCGGCGATCGCCAGCTCCAGCGCCTCGCCGATGACGATCCCGCCATCGGCCGCGTGGAATCGGTCAGAAGCAGGCGTGGGTGGTCGAAGCTGCTTGCGACAGGGCGCGCACAGCAGGTCGCCCAGGCGGCCGCAGCCGCCGCAGGAGGGCGGCAGGACGAGATCGAGCAGGCCCATGGGCTGCCGAGAATGCCAGACGAGCCCTTACCGGTCGCTTACGCGGTGCTTACTCGACGGCGCTGATCTCGAGCTGGTCGCCGACCTGGGTGTCGGTCCCTTGGAGCGCGCCGGCGCGGAGCTCCAGGCAGTCGCGTGCACCGCGAGCCCACAGCACGATGCGCCAGGGCTTGATGTGGTGCACCAGCCTGGTGACGCGGCCTGCCTTGTCGAAGAAGACGACATCGATGGGATAGCGCATGAAGAACATGTGGATGCTCTGCGTGCGCTCGAT
>JBBSHF010000176.1:0-2495 GCA_038253355.1 Candidatus Limnocylindria bacterium | reverse complement strand
CGCCTCGACCGTGAGCCGGCAGGCAGCTGAGCTCGTGCGCGACGGCCTGCTGCGCCGGGAGGCCGACCCGGAGGACGGCCGAGCATCCCTGATGGCGCTCACTGAGGCCGGCCACGAGCACGTACAGGCAATGTTCGCCCGCCGCCGGACGTTCTTTTCCCAGGTGGTTCGCGACTGGGAAACCGAGGACCTGCTTGCCTTCCAGGCGTACCTGCGTCGCTTCGTCGACGACGTGGAGAGCGCCTACACCGATGCCGGCCCGCCGGCTACCGACCCGACTTCGACACCCCGACAGGAGGTGCTCGCATGACGACCACCACCGCAGCTCAGCGGCGCGCGCCCGATGCGTCCGGCGCCTTCACCCACCGACAGATCATCACCATCCTCTCCGGTCTGGTGCTGGGGATGTTCCTCGCCGCGCTGGACCAGACGGTCGTGAGCACCGCGATCCGGACCATCTCCGACGACCTGCACGGCTTCGACCTGCAGGCCTGGGCCACCACTGCCTTCCTGATCACCTCCACGATCAGCACTCCGCTGTACGGCAAGCTCTCCGACATCTACGGGCGCCGGCCGTTGTACCTGATCGCGATCGCGGTCTTCGTCGCCGGCTCGATGCTGTGCGGCCTGGCTGGCTCGATGTACGAGCTGGCCGCGTTCCGCGCCCTGCAGGGCGTCGGCGCCGGTGGCCTGATGTCGCTGGCGCTGGCGATTCTCGGCGACATAGTGCCGCCGCGTGAGCGCTCTCGCTACCAGGGCATCTTCATGGCGGTCTTCGGCACCAGCAGCGTGCTCGGGCCGCTGATCGGCGGCTTCTTCGCCGGGGCCGACTCGATCTTCGGCGTCCACGGGTGGCGCTGGATCTTCTACGTCAACGTGCCGATTGGGATCGCCGCATTCATCGTGGTCAGCAGAGTCCTGCGGATCCCGCACGTTCGCCGCGACCACCGCATCGACTGGCCCGGCGCGCTCGCGCTGATCGTCACTCTCGTACCACTGTTGACGGTGGCCGAACAGGGTCGGACGTGGGGATGGGGGTCGGGACGGTCGTTGGCCGGCTACGCCGTAGGAGTGCTGGGGCTCGTGGCCTTCGTGCTCATCGAGCGGGCCTACGGCGACGAGGCGCTGCTGCCACTTCGGATGTTCAGGAACCGCTCGTTCGCCATCAGCGGCGCCAGCAGCTTCATCTTCGGCACCGGGATGTTCGGCGCGATCATCATGCTGCCGCTCTACCTGCAGATCGTGAAGGGGTCCACCCCCACCGAGGCCGGACTGCAGACGGTGCCGCTGATGGTCGGCATCATGGGTTCGGCGATGACCTCCGGCCTGCTGATCTCGCGCACCGGCAGGTACAAGGTGTTCCCGGTCATCGGGTCGGTCGTCATGGTCGGCGCACTGCTGTTGTTCAGCCTGGTCGGAGCCGACACGCCGCTGTGGAAGACCATGCTTGTGATGGTGGTCTTCGGCGCCGGTCTGGGCTTGAACATGCAGCCGATCATCCTGGCGGTCCAGAA
The DNA here is from genome assembly GCA_038253355.1 of Candidatus Limnocylindria bacterium. Lineage (GTDB taxonomy): Bacteria > Chloroflexota > Limnocylindria > QHBO01 > QHBO01 > JAICUY01. Next base: position 981 of record JBBSHF010000176.1, on the reverse strand, counting down.
CGCGGTGAACCCGAGTGACATGGGAGTCGCCACGTCGTCGGTCACGTTCTTCCGGCAGATGGGCGGCACGCTCGGGGCAGCGGTGTTCCTGTCCGTGCTGTTCAGCACCGTCGGCGGAAACATCGCCACGGCGCTCCGCGGCGCCAGCAGCACCCCCGACTTCCGCCAGGCGGTCGCCGCTGACCCTGGGCTGCTCGGCACCCTGCGCGGCGGTGCAAGCTCGTTGGCCGACACGTCGTTCATCGGGGGCCTGCCGACGGCGGTGGCTCATCCGTTCCGGGTCGGTTTCTCCGACTCGATGGACCTGATCTTCCTGGTCGCGGCGGGCTTCCTCGTCCTCGGCTTCCTGTGCGTGCTGTTCCTGCCGGAGGTGCCGCTGCGCGCAACGTCGGGCGTCCAGGCTCGACAGGCCGAGGCCGACGCCGCGCTGCGCGCCGGCGCGCCCACCTCGCCCGTGCAGCCAGACGCCGAGGTGGCCGAGGCGCCCGAGGCGGCCGAGCCCGCGGGGCGCGGCCGGGACTACGTGGCGGACTGACCCCGCTCCGCGCGTACTCAGCGTGCGGGAACCGGGCGCCGAAGGCATGCGTCACAGGCGCATGGACACTCCTCGACGCCCCGGTTCCCGACCGGCTGCGGTGCTGGCCGCCCTGAGCGCGGCGGCGCTGCTGGGCAGCTGCGGGACTGGCAGCAGCACCACCAGCGATGCGCAGGCCGCAGCCTCGTCGTCCACCACCTCACCGGCCCCGTCGCCCCCTTCGGCCAGCGGACCCGACTCGCCGACGTCCACCGTCCCCGGCACCCCCCCAGGCGGGCGGCTGATGCCGCTGCGGGGCCTGCGGCCGCAGGTGCGTTGGATCGCCGGCCTACTCTACGTGCGCGCGCCAGGCAGCAGCAGCTGCCCACCGGTCGCCCGCAGCGTCAAGGTGGCCGGCCACCAGACGCTGGTGATCGACGTGAGCCCGAAGGTGCCCAAGGGCATTG
>JBBSHF010000175.1:0-2500 GCA_038253355.1 Candidatus Limnocylindria bacterium | reverse complement strand
GACGAGCCAGCGCCGGACCCGCACCGGCACGTCGCCGAACAAGGAACGGAACCTGGCCTGATAATAGCCCTTGCTCGCCAGCCTGCGCCCGCACGACATGCAGGAGCGGCGGGTCTCGCCCAAGGCAGCGACCTGCGCCGGCACGATCTGAGCCTGCAGCGCCGCTGTGAGCTGTTTCACCTCGGCGAGCTGCAGGCCAAGGTCAGCCAAGCCGGCCTGCTCATCGCGCTCGATGCAGGCGAGCTCGGTCTCGGTGGTCACGCCGGCTCGCAGCTCCGCCACCAGCTTCGCCCGCCACGTCAGCTTCGCCACCAGCCCACCCTCGTCTCGTGAGCCCGGAGCCTAGCCCCAATACCGTTCACTTTACGATGCGGATGGCGGCGGCGACATCGATCAGGGTGGTCGGCTGCGGGGTCCGAGGTCGAAGCTTGTAGCCGCTCATCTTGCGCTTGATGCCACGCGGCACCTGCCTGCCCCGTGAACTCGAGACGCGCTCCTCCAGGATCTCGTCCAGCACCGCCTCATGCACGGCAAGCCTGGCCTGAGGGGGGAAGGGCCGCGACCAGCGGCAGCTTGCGCCGGATCACGCGCACGGCGTGCAGGAACGAGAGGCGGTCCGGGTCCTCCTCGGCCCGCAGCGCTGCCTCGTGCATCAGCCCGCGCACGGCGAAGTGCGCCAGCAGCAGGCCCCAGAGCTCCTGGCGCACCAGCGCCGCGGTCTTGCTGCGCAGCACGACCTGCGCTCCGCGCAGGTGCGTCTTCAGTTCGTCCAGCGCGCCCTCGATCTCCCAGCGCTCGTGGTAGAGCGCGGCCAGCTCCGCTGCAGGTGCCTGCGCCGGGTCGAGGATCGTGGTCACCAGTCGGTAGAGCGGCTCGGCACCGGCCACACCCTCGAGCTGATACTCGACCACGCGCACTCGGACGCCACGGGTGCCGTGCCGCCGGTCCTTGTCGCAGGGGTAGATGGTGGTCAGGTAGGAGCCGTCGGTCAGCACCGTCGCACGTGGCAGTCGCAGGTTGCATCTCACCCGCCAGAGCAGGTCGGCACCGGTGGCAGCCGCCGTTTGCCAGAGCGCGTAGCCGAAGAAGTAGCGGTCGGCCAAGCACAGCATCCCGGGCCGCAGCGCCGCGAGCACGTCCTGGGCCAGCGTCGTCTCGCCGTCCGCGAAACGGCCCAGGCGGGCGCCGAACAGCACGTGCGTGCCGTTCTCCACCAGCGCCACGAAGCGCAGCTGCGGGAACGCGCTCTCGCCTCGGCTGGCGCCCGGACATCCGAACGTGGCGCAGTTCTCCTCGGTGTCGGCCACATCCAGGCAGGAGCCGTCCAGGCTGACCAGCCGCCACGCCCGATACCACGCCCCCTTTGTGGCGCGCGTCGCGATCGGCTGCACCACCTGCTCATACAGCCGGCGCAGCGGCATCTCACCCAGCCGGCTGCGAGCCTGTGAGATGCCGCTCTTGCCCGCCACCCTGACCGCGTCCGCACCCCAGAGCCAACGCACGCCCTCCAGCAGGCAGCGCAGCACCTCGCGTGTGCTGGAGCCCATGTAGAGCGCCAGGGCGATCGCGTAGTAGACCATGACCTGGGCCGGCAAGTCGCGCTCACGCTCGCTCGCCTTGCCGGTCTCGGCCAAGACCTGCTGCACTTGCTCGGGCGGGAACGCCCGGGCGATCACGCCGAGGCTGATGTGGTCACTGAGACGCACGCCGGCGGGCAGACCGGCAGGAGGACGAGCCATTACCACCATTCCCGTATGAGACCGGCCGGCAGCCTAGGCGAATCTCCCCTATCTGAACAGTATTGCGTGTAGCGCGACAGTTCTGATGGCCGGTGCGCGACAGGCAGATGTCCGGTCGCTGCGCGAGATGAGGATGGCGTGCTTGACGCTGCGCGACAAGGGTTCGTGTCGCGTAGCGCGTCACGGCGCTGTGGCGTCCTCCTCCTGCGCGACGCTACTGTCGCCGATGGTGTCGCTGTGCGGGGCGCCTTTGGGGCGCCGGCGCGTGGTCGCGGCACGACGGCGGTAGCTCTCGACGTTCATCTCCAGGGTGGTGGCGTGGTGAACGAGGCGATCAATGGCGGCGACGGTCATAGATTTGTCCGGAAATACGGTCTCCCAGGCGCCGAAAGGATGGTTGGCGGTCACCAGCAAGCTGCGCCGCTCGTACCGGGAGGCGATCAGTTCAAAGAGAACGCTAGTTTCGGCCTGGTCACGACGAACGTAGGAGAGGTCGTCGAGGATGAGCAGGTCGTAGCGGTCGAGCTTGGCGATGGCGGCCTCGAGCTGGAGCGCCTGGCGGGCGGCCTGTAGGCGCTGGACGAGGTCGGTGGTGCGGGTGAACAGCACGCGGTAGCCGGTCTCGACCAGTGCGCCGCCCAGCGCCGAGGCGAGGTGCGACTTGCCGCAGCCACTCGGGCCGAACAGCAGCAAGTTGGCGCCCTTCGCCAGCCAGGCGTCGCCAGCGGCGAGCGCCGTGACCTGAGCGCGGCTGACCATCG
>JBBSHF010000174.1:0-2564 GCA_038253355.1 Candidatus Limnocylindria bacterium | reverse complement strand
TCTGCCCGGCAGCGGCCACGCCGCGACGACCATCGATGCCGCGCTGGCCAGCACCACGCCGCGGGCCTCCATCGTCCTGGCAACCCGCACGGCCGGCCCCATCCTGTGGGCGCATGACGGGGACGGCCTGGTGGTCGACCTCTGCGCGCCATCGGCCGTCGACCCCTCGCTGCGGCCGGTGCTCGGTGCGCGCCTGCTGGATCTCGACGGCCTGGGACACACCACGAACAGGCTGCCGGCGAGAACGGAGCGACGGCTGCGCGCCGAGCTCATCGACGAGCGGGACCGCTTCGTGACCTGGCTGGCGGAGCGCGGCGCGCGTGTCGAGATCGAGCAGCTCCGGAATCGGGCCGACGATGTTCGCCGCCGTCACCTTGACCGGTTGCAGCAACGCACCAACCTTGGCAGGGACCAGCTTGCGGCCGTCGAGCGCATGACCGGCGCGCTGGTCAACGAGCTGCTCCACGAGCCGACCATGCGACTCCGCGAGCAGGCCGACCGCGCATGACCCTGCTCGCCACGCTGCGGCTGGGCACGCGGGGCAGCCGTCTGGCACTGGCCCAGGCGCAGATCGTGATCGACGCCCTGGCGGCGGTTGGTTTCGCCGGACCAATGGACGTCGTCCCGGTCAGAACCCGTGGCGACGCACTCAGCGAGCGACGCCCAGGAGGCCGCTGGGAGGTCACCGACGGCCAATTCACGACCGATCTCGAGCGGCGACTGCTCGCCGGCGAGGTCGATCTGGTCGTGCACTCCTACAAGGACCTGCCAACGGCCGGCGATCCCCGGCTAACGATCGCCGCCGTCCTTGAGCGCGGCGACGCGCGCGATGTGCTGATGACATCCAACAGGGAGGGACTCGACGGTCTGCCGTTCGGCGGTCGGGTCGCCACGAGCAGCACGCGCCGCGCGGCCCAGCTCGCCGCGGCACGTCCCGATCTGGTGGCGGTGCCCATCCGCGGCAACGTCGAGACGCGGCTCGGCCGCCTGGAGCGCGGCGAGTTCAACGGCCTGCTGCTGGCGGCCGCTGGGCTCCAGCGGCTGGGCATTGCGGTGCCCGCCGCTGCGCTCCTGCCGTTCGAGGTCATGCTGCCCGCTCCCGCGCAGGCGGCCCTCGCGGTCCAGGTCCGCGCTGACGACACGTCACTCCGCGAGCGGCTGTCGGCGATTGACCACGGGCCGACGCGAATCGCGGTCGAGGCTGAGCGAGCCCTCCTCGCGCGGATCGGCGGCGGCTGCCTGGCACCACTCGGCGCGCTCGGGGAGGTCCGCGATGGACGCCTTCGCCTGCGGGCCGCGTACGAGGCACGCGACGGCCGCTTCGATCGTGTCGAGGCCGCGGGTTCCGTGAAGGATGCGGCTTCGGTCGTGGCCGAAGTCGCACGTCAGCTGCAGGCGGCGGCATGAGGCGCTTGCTGGTGACGCGGCCGCCGGCCCGGGCCATGGCTCTGGCGACGGCGCTGCGCGACGCCGGCTTCGAGCCAGTCCGCGTGCCCACCGTGGCCATCGAGCCGCCAGCCGACCGCTCGCTCGAGGCCGCGCTCGAGCACCTCGATGACTTCGACTGGCTGATCGTGACCAGCGCGAATGGCGTCCCGCCGCTGGCCGGGCGCGTGCCGGCGAACACCCGCATCCACGTCGCCGCCGTCGGGCCCGCCACCGCCGACGCCTTGCGTCAGGCCGGCATTCGCGTCGACCACATCCCCGACGACTACCTCACTGTCGCCATCGCCGACGGGCTTGGCAACATCGACGGGCGCCGAATCCTGCTTGCGCGCGCCGACGCGGCGACGCCCCAGCTTCGCGACTCGCTCGTCCAACGTGGCGCCGAAGTCAGCGAGGCGATCGCCTATCGCACCCTCGAAGGGCCGCCCAGCTCGCGCGAGCCACTGCGCAGAGCGCTCGAGACCGGCCTGGATGGCATCGTCTTCAGCAGCGGCTCGACGGTGCGCGGCCTGCTCGCCCTGCTCGAACCGGCGAAACAGGAGCGGGCCAGGAGCATTCCCGCGCTGTGCATCGGTCCGGTGACCGCGGCGCAGGCGGCAGCAAGCGGCTTCGGGGCTGCGGTTGTCGCAACCGACCACACCGGCATCGGTCTCACAAGGGCCATTGCCGACCATTTCGCCACGGAGGCCATTGCATGACGATCACCCGAAGCGGACCAATCCTCGCCAAGCGCGGCCGCCGGCTGCGGCGAACGCCTGGGCTGCGCGCCCTGGTCCGCGAGACGCGGCTCCATCCCGACATGCTCGTCCAGCCGCTCTTCGTGCGCTCCGGCCACGAGCTGCGCGAGGAGATCGGCGCCATGCCCGGCCAGTTCCGGCTGAGCCCCGACGAGCTTCCGGCGGAAGCCGCTCGGTTGCGTGCCGCCGGAGTACGCGCCGTCCTGCTCTTCGGCCTCCCGCAGGCGAAGGACGACGAAGGATCGGGTGCCTGGACCGATGACGGCATCGTGCAGCAGGCACTGCGCACGCTGCGCACCGCGGACCCCGAGCTCACCCTGATCGCAGACGTGTGCCTGTGCGAGTACACCAGCCACGGCCACTGCGGCGCGCTGCGCGGCG
>JBBSHF010000173.1:0-2592 GCA_038253355.1 Candidatus Limnocylindria bacterium | reverse complement strand
GTGCGCACCGGCTCGACGATCTATGTCGACGAGCGCGTCCTGGCTGAGGCCGGCGTGGAGCCCGACCATGACGAGCTGGGCGTCGTGGGCGAGGAGAAGCTCGCCGTCTTCCGCGACTTCGTAAACTCGCTCGATATCGACTTGGGCGGTGGCGAGAAGGCACCGCCCGCAGAGGAGCAGCCCTAGGTCTAGTTCCCAATCAGGTTGTTGACGAGGTCCTGAGCCAGACGCTCCATCGGCGTCTGCCCTTCGATCTCTCCGTGGCGGCGGTTGAAAGCGTACTCGTGGTCGAAGCGGCGCAGCGCCCGCTCGCGATCTGTCTCGCGCACATAGGGCCACGCACGGAGCACCTTGCGCTCCAGGGTGTGCCAGTACGCCTCGACCTTGCCGTTCCAGCGCGGGGTGTAGGGCGGCGTGATGAAGTGCTCGATGGCCCAGTGGCGAACGACCGCCCAGAAGGCGTGGCCGTGGTCGGTAGCTCATGCGCCGCCGCGGCGCGAACGATCGATGGGAGATGTGGGGGACGCTGTGCCGTTGTCACGTCACGGCCACGGGCCCTTAGTAGACCGCTGTACTGGCTGAGGCTCTAGATAGTCGTAGCGGCGCGAATCCGAGCGAGGCCATGGCCGCTCTCGCCTAGTGCGACGTGACCGCGGCGGGCAGGCGGTGATGGCGCACGCCGACTGGATCATCGACCTCGGCCCCGGCGCCAGCCACGACGGCGGCCGGATCGTCTTCGAGGGCACACCCGCCGACCTCGTCGCCGCCCGCTCCACCCTCACCGGCGAGCACCTCGCGGCCTACGTCGGCACCTGACCGAGGCTGAGGTCGTCCAGGAGCCGACCGAGCAGCCGTATGGGGTTCGCGACTGCGCCTTCCGCGATTCCGCGGGCAACCTGATCCGCATCAACGAGCTGCGCCGTAGCCATCCGGCGATCGCAGCCATAACCTGCACAGACGGCACCGTGAGGCGCTGAGACGAGATCTCTCATACACGTCCTAGGTCGCCTGGCGAGCCCGACCGGTTGCGCGGCCGAGCACCGCGTCCCGTCTCGTCCATAGCGCCCAGCGCAGCGCCCCCAGGTCGGCGAAGGTGCGCATGATCTTGCCAAAGCTCGCACCGGTATTGGTCCCCGCCGTGCGCGGATAATGCGTCACGCTAACCTGTGCCAGTCGCGCGCCGCGGGCCCGCAGCTTGATCAACAGCTCGGCCGAGAGGAAGGGCCCGTCCGCTTCGAGCGGCAGGCCTTCGAAGATCTGGCGGCGGAAGAGCTTCATGGCGCAGTCGATGTCACGCACCCGCAGGCCGAAGAGGGTCGCCACGATGGTGTTGTACGTCCTGGCGATGAAGATGCGGTGGAACGGGTCGCGACGTTCGATGCGGTAGCCGATGACGCCGTCGACCGGCCTGCTGGGGTCCGTCAGGCGATCGAGCAGGCGGCGCATCTCCTTCAGGTCGAACTGCAGGTCGCCGTCAGAGAAGCCGATGAGCTCGCCGCGGGCGTTGGCGAATCCGGCCTGCAGCGCGCCACCGTAGCCGCGGTTCGGCTGGTGCACGACGCGGACACGCGGATCGGCCGCGGCCAGCGCGTCGGCGAGTGCCGGAGTGCGGTCGGTGGAGCCGTCGTCGATGATCAATACCTCGATCGAATCGAGCAGGGACCCAACGTCGACCAGCGCGTTCTCCACCGTGCGCTCGACGTTCTCTTCCTCGTTGTAGGCGGGGAAGAAGAAGGTCAGGCGCGGCCTTGCCACGGCTTCATCGGTCACTCGGAGAACTCCTTGATGCGCAGGAGGGAAGTGTAGCCGGCGTAGGTGGGGACGGTCTCCGTGCGAAAGACGCCGCGCAGGCGATCCACGTCCCATGCGGGTGCGACAACGTAGACCGCTCGACGCCCCAGAAAGACACGGATTGCGGTATCCATGTCGCCATACCCGTCGTCGAGGATGTTGCGTTCGTCGATGATCTTGACGTCCGGCCGCTCGCCCAGCACCCAGGCGTGGTACCACAGCGGCGTGCTGTAGCTCCACCAGCTGATGATCACCGCATCCTGCGGCAGCGAGCTGTAGACGCTCTCGACCCATCGATCGGCGTCGTGCAGGCTGCTCTGGTCGTGCGCGTCGTAACCGCTCACCAGGCTGACCGCCGGGAAGATGGCGGCCAGGGTCAGCACGGCCGCGCCGGCGCCACGCGCCAGCCGACGGCGGCCCGCCGGGCCACTGCTGCGCCGGCTCGCCTGGGCCACCGCGCGAGCGCACATCGCCGCCAGCGCCGCGACCGCCACGCCGAGCAGCGCACAGGCAACCAGCACGCTGGTCATGTAGTAGCGGTCGATGTCGCCGTCCTCGAAGTTGAGCGAGTAGAAGACATTGGCGACCACGATCAGCCCCAGGAAGACGAACGCGCCCCAGCGACGCACCGCGAGCGACGCCGCTCCCATGGCGACCACCAGCCAGGCAGGGCCGATGAACTGGGCCCCCAGCACGCTCTCCGCCTTCTGCCACTTGTCGCTGAGGAAGTCGAACGGATTCTGAAAGTTGTCGAAGAGGCCGTGGAACTGCTCGGCGAAGATGAGATAGCGCATCCTCTCG
>JBBSHF010000172.1:0-2596 GCA_038253355.1 Candidatus Limnocylindria bacterium | reverse complement strand
CGTCGGTGGACATGGACTTCCGCTACGACGAGGCGTTCGGCGGCGAGCTGGACCACGATGCCTACGAGACCCTGCTGCTCGATTGCATGCTGGGCGAGGCCACGCTCTTCACCCGCAGCGACGAGGTGGAGGCCGCGTGGGGCGTCGTGGACCCCATCATCGATTTCTGGGCCAACAAGCGGCCCGACCACTTCCCCAACTACCCGGCGGGCAGCTGGGGGCCAACCGTGGCCGACGAGTTCATCGCGCGTGAGGGTGCGAAGTGGCGTGAGCCGTAGCGGAGTCGAGGCGACGACCGGCCAGAAGAATGCGGCTCCCCCGTCGGTGAGGCTGTGTCGGCCGCCTACTGCGCCGGCACCAGCCTGGGAGCCTTCTCCGAGAGCGAGTATCCCGTCTTTCCGCACTTCACCGCGGGATTGGTCGGACTGAACATGCCCGCCGGGTTCGGCTTCCAGAGCCAGACGTGGAGATCGTAGTGGTGCATCATCTCCGGCATGATCGGGTGGTGCCCCTCCATCGGTCCGTCGAACGGGTGATCGAAGAGCTGTGGGCGCGCCTTCACCCCGGTAGACAGCGGGACGAACCATTCCGCCGCCGCCAGCCGCAGCCTTTCCCCATCGGATTCATACAGGAGGACCTGCGGGTGGAGCGGATCGACCGTCGGACCGATGAGCCCGACATTGAGGAAATGGACACCCATGCCACCGGCCGAATACGGCATCTGGCCGGCGCCCCCCGCCGCCGGGAATTGGACGCAGGCCAGCGTCGAGAAATAGCCGTCATGTACGGCGAGGATCGGGTCCTGGTACTTGTCCAGCGCGGCGCGAACGTCGTCCAGGCTGGGCGAGAGGGTCGAGGATACCGGCACGGCCTGAGGCAGGAGTTGGTGCGCCGGTAAGGCGAGAGCGGCGGCGACGATGAACCAAGCGAACATGGAGCGCATGACGCTCCTCCGCGAGAGAGCGGCGCCTCAACCGGCGCCTGAGTTGTCTGAACCGGTTGGAGGGAGAGGTTTCCGTGAGCCACGGTCGTGCCCGGTCCTGGCGCCGTCAAGAGCGTGGCTGACGTCGCCGGCCGCCGCGATCACGCGATATTCAACTCGCCCAGCCGTCGCTCGAGAAAGCGCCGCTCCGGCTCCTGCCGGGTGAGCGCGAGGGCGCGCTCGTAGGAGGCCCGGGCGTCCGCCGTTCGCCCCAGCCGCCGGCAGAGATCGGCCCGCGCCGAGTGGGCCAGATGATACTCCGCCAGATCACCTCGAGCCAGGATGGCGTCGATGAGCGTGAGACCCGCCGCCGCGCCGTCCCGCATCGATACCGCGGCGGCGCGGTTGAGCTCCACCACGGGCGATAGATCCACTCGCGCCAGCACGTCATACAACCCGACGATCTGCGCCCAGTCGGTCGCGGCGGCCGTGGGCGCCTCGCCGTGCACCGCCGCGATCGCGGCCTGCAGCGTGTAGGGACCGAACCGGCGGGACGACAGCGCCCGCTCCACCAGCGCCGCCCCCTCGGCGATCTGCTCCCGATTCCAGCGAGAGCGGTCCTGATCGTCCAGCAGGATCAGCTCGCCGGCCGGCGAGGCCCGGGCCGCGCGCCGCGATTCGTGCAGCAGCATCAGCGCAAGGAGCCCCACCGCCTCGGGGTCCGGCAGCAAGTCGACCAGCAGCCGACCGAGACGGATCGCCTCGCCCGAGAGATCGTGCCGGGTGAGCGACTCCCCCGACGACGCGGAATACCCCTCGTTGAACACCAGGTAGATCACCTGGAGCACGCTGTCCAACCGATCCGGCAGATCGGCCCGCGCCGGCACCTGATAGGGAATGCCCGCGACGCGGATCTTGCTCTTGGCCCGCACGATCCGCTGGGCCACCGTGGGCGGAGTGCTCAGGAAGGCGCGGGCGATCTCCTCGGTCGTGAGGCCGCAGACCTCGCGCAGCGTGAGAGCGATCTGGCCGTCCGGTGGCAGGGCCGGATGGCAGCAGGTGAAGATCAGCCGCAGCCGGTCGTCCTCGACGGTCTGGTCCTCCGACCCGCCGGAGGCGCTGGCGTCGGCGTCGAGCTGTTCGGCGATCCTGGCGAGCGACGCGTCGAAGCGGGCGCGCCGGCGCAGGCTGTCGACGGTCGACTCGCTCTGGGACATGGCGCCCAGCTCCTTCTCCTCGTCGTAGATCAGGCACAGGTACTTCATGGCTCCCTCCGGATCGTGGTGGACCTGCCGTGGATGCGAGGTAGTCGTTCGGGGGAGCCCGGATTCGACAACGGAAGCCAAGCCGCCGGCATTGGCCTCGAGCCTCGCTTGCGCCGGTAATGCCGTTTGGCCTTCGCCCTGGCGCCGCAGGTGTCCATGCTGCACCAGCGCCGCGAGCCGTTCTTGCTGGCATCGAGAAAGAACCACCCGCAGGACGGGCAGGCCTTCACCCGCCGCACTTGAGGGGAGGTGAGGAGGGCCCCGGCGGCCTGAGCGAGCCGGAGACGAAGTGCCTCGGCCTTGGCCAGCTGGAGGTCGAGGCAGGCACGCACCGGCGATCCGATCGCACCCCGGAGCCGAGTCAGCCGCGCCGCGCGAGCCAGGGCGACGGACAGCCGATCGAGATCCG
>JBBSHF010000171.1:0-2606 GCA_038253355.1 Candidatus Limnocylindria bacterium | reverse complement strand
GTCGGCGCCCACGAGTGGCGCAACCCCGACGAGGACCTCCCCGCCGACTTCGAGGCCAACCGCGCCGAGCACTACCAGATGCTGCGCAAGCCCCTCGACGCCGACGCCTTCGTCAACAGCCTCCGGGAGGAGCTGCGTGCCGAGCTGGCCGCCCTCAACGAGGCGCTGCCGGGCCTGGAGTGGTTGGAGATCGCCGACCGCCGCAGCGGGGCCATCCACCTCACCAGGCTGGCAGCGCAGCTCGAGCCCGCCAACCTGCGCCGACTCAAGAAGGCGGTCCGGGCCCGGTGGGGGACGGTCCCGCTCATCGACATGCTCAAGGAGGCGGCGCTGCGCACCGGGATGCTGGCCCGCCTCAGCCCGGTCGGGACCCGCGAGGCGATCGAGCGCGACGCCTTGTGGGAGCGCCTCCTGCTCGTGGCCTACGCCTACGGGACCAACACCGGCGTCGGGGCGGTGGCCCAGGGCGACCATGGGCACAGCGAGGCCGACATCCGCTACGTCGCCCGTCGCTATTTCAGCCTCGAAGGCGCCCGGGCCGTGGCCGTCGAGCTGGCCAACGCCACCTTCGCCGCCCGCCAGCGGGATATCTGGGGAGAGAGCACCACCACGGTGGCCTCTGACTCCACCCACTTCCGCAGCTACGACCAGAACCTGTTCACCGAGTGGCACTCCCGATACGGCGGCCGGGGAGTGCTCATCTACTGGCACGTCGAGAAGAAGTCGATAGTGGTGCACTCCCAGCTGCTGAGCTGCAGCGCCTCCGAGGTGGCGGCCATGGTCGAAGGCGCCGTCCGCCACGGCACCTCGATGCAGCTAGAGGGCAACTACGTCGACTCCCACGGGCAGTCCGAGATCGGCTTCGCCATCACCAGGCTGCTCGACTTCGAGCTGCTGCCCCGCATCAAGCGGATCAACAAGCTGAAGCTCTACGGCTCCGGTCGAGCGGATGAGGAGGCGTTCCCGCAGCTGTCGCCGGCGATGACCCGAGCGATCCGCTGGGACCTGATCGAGCAGAACTACGACCAGATGATCAAGTTCGCCACCGCCATCCGGGTCGGCACCGCTTCGGCGGAGGCCGTCCTGCGCCGCTTCACCCGCAACGCCTCGCACCCCGTGTACCAGGCCATGCTGGAGCTCGGCCGGGCCCAGCGGACCATCTTTGTCTGCCGGTACCTCCGGGACCGGGACCTCCAGCGGGAGATCGAGGAGGGCCTGAACGTCATCGAATCCTGGAACCGGGTCAACTCGGTGATTTTCTTCGGCAAGAGCGGCGAGTTCGCCACCAACCGCCGCGACGAGCAGGAACTCGGGATGATCGCCCTGCACATCCTCCAGGCCGCCATCGTCTACGTGAACACGCTCATGGTCCAGGAGGTGCTGGCCCTGCCCGAGTGGGAGGGTGTTCTCACTGCCGAGGACAGGCGCGGCCTGACGCCGCTGTTCTGGAACCACATCCTCCCCTACGGCGAGGTGAAGCTGAACATGGCGAGACGGCTCGCGCTCGGCGGTCCACGACCGAGCAGCGACCAAGCGGGCCTTGGGATCGAAACGGCGCCGGGCGATCTGGATGGCTAAGATTTCTCACGATGTCGGCGGACCTCATGAGGTCGCGGCCTCCGATTCCGAGCCTGCCCACGCCGGCGAGCAGCTTCAGCGCCTGCGCCTAGCGGACGGGATGACCGTCGCCCAGGTGGCCGAGCGCGCCGGCGTCGACGCCGACTGGCTGGCGCGGTTGGAGGGGGGCGAGGGAACGGGCGACGTGCTCTCCAGCCAGTGGGTGGCCCTGGTGCAGGCCACCCAGCCACCGCGGCCGCCCTGGTGGGATGGCGGGTACGAGCACGACCTGAGCTTGCCGCCCGACGGCCACCGCGAGCCGACGACCGAGAGCGGCCGGCGGTACTGGGCCCGCGTGGCGGTGGTAGCCGCCGAGATCGATGAGCACTACGGCCGTGGTCGAGCCGACGCCCGCTGACCCCGACCTCCAGCTCGAGGAGTTGTGCCGGGTGCTCAACTTCGGGAGCCACGTGGCCCGGCTCAACGGGGTGCCGCTGGAGACGGTCGACGTCGACCTCGTCCCCGCCCGCCAGCGCGAGAACCTCGACCGCTTGGCCGAGGCCCTCAACCTCCTCCGGCCCCGGTGGCGGGTGGAGGGCATCCCAGAGGGCATGAAGATCGACGGCGGGCTGGAGGCGCGTCACTTCCTGGGCGACTCGGCGGCGGTGGGTCTGGTCACGCGGCTGGGGCCGAAGTGCTTCGAGGACGGCTACCTGGCACTCGTGCCGCGATCGACGAGAGTACGCCGCGGGGACGTGGAGATCAGGGTGGGAGCGCTCCTCGATCTGGTCCGTTCCAAGGAGCTGCTCCGGCGGGCCAAGGACGTCGAGCACCTGGCCGTGCTGTACGAGCGGCACCCGGAGCTCGCGGCCAGCTCGGACACCGGGGCGACCGACTGAAGGCGGGGGGCCAGCCGCCGATGGACCCCGCTACTTGTCGGTTGGTGCCACGTTCCTTAACGGAGGGCCCATCGGGGAGTTGCGGGCGGCAGTGCTAGACTTGCCATCGTAAGTTATCAGGATGGCATGCACTGCGCCTCGATCTCCCTG
>JBBSHF010000170.1:0-2622 GCA_038253355.1 Candidatus Limnocylindria bacterium | reverse complement strand
TCTATGGCGCCGGCGAGGCCGGCGCACAGCTCGTGCGCGAGATGCAGCGCAACCGGCTGCTGCGCCTGGAGCCGGTTGCCTTCCTGGACGACGACCCGTCGCGTCGCGGGCAGCGCATCTACGGCGTGGAGGTGGCGGGCACCGGTGACGACCTGCCGCGCGTGGTCGCCGAGCGCGAGGCGAGCGAGGTGATCATCGCCATGCCGCGGCTGTCCGGCGCCGATCTGCGTCGCATCATCGCACTGTGCGAGGCGGCAGAGGTTTCGGTGCGCACCCTCCCCGGCGTCCAGGAGCTGCTCGACGAGAGCGTCACCGTCAACAAGATCCGCCCGGTGCGCGTGGAGGACCTGCTGCGCCGGGAGCCGCAGGCCATCCAGGATGCGCCCATGCGCGAGCTGGTGGCCGGCCGCGTGGTGCTGGTCACCGGCGCCGGCGGGAGCATCGGTTCGGAGGTCTGCCGCCAGGTCGCCGCGCTGGGTGCGCGAAGGGTGGTGCTGCTCGAGCGCGCCGAGACGCCGCTGTTCTTCATTGACGAGGAGCTGCGGCGGCGCTTCCCGGGCGTCGAGATCGCGGCGGTGCTGGGCGACGTGACCCAGGAGGCCGCGCTGGAGCGCATCTTCGCGCGCGAGCGTCCGGCGGTGGTGCTGCACGCCGCTGCCCACAAGCACGTCCCGCTGTCCGAATCGAACGTGTCGGCGGCGGTGCTGGCCAACGTACGCGGCACGCGCCTGGTCGCCGAGACGGCGGCGCGACACGGCGTCGAGACCTTCATCTTCATCAGCACCGACAAGGCGGTCGACCCCTCATCGGTCATGGGCGCCACCAAGCGGATGGGCGAGCTGCTGGTGCAGGAGGTCGGAGCCTCTGCGTCCGGTCGGTTCGTGCTCGTGCGCTTCGGGAACGTGATGGGCTCGCAGGGATCGGTCCTGGAGCTGTTCCGCCAGCAGATCGCCGAAGGCGGCCCGGTGACGGTCACCCATCCGGACATGACCCGTTACTTCATGACCATTCCCGAGGCGGTGCGCCTGATCCTGCTGGCCGGCGCCATCGGTCGTCCCGGAGACATCCACGTGCTCAACATGGGTCAACCGATGCGCATCGTCGACCTGGCGCGCGACCTCATCCGGCTCTCGGTGCCGGGCGGCAGCAAGGACATCCAGATCGTGTTCAGCGGGCTGCGCCCGGGCGAGAAGCTGGAGGAAACGCTCTTCGCGCCCGGCGAAGAGCCCATCGCCACCGAGCACGAGGCGCTGCTGGTCGCGCGTGGCGGGGATTCGGTAGGGTCGGCGCGCGAGCGGGCGCTGGAGCTCGAGGGCCTGGCCGTCTCGGGCGACGATGACGAGCTGCGCACGCGCCTGGCCTGCACGCCGGCGGCCGCCGCTTCGCTCGCCGAAGGATGATCCTGCTCGTCCTGGCGCTCGAGCTGTGGACCTTCCTGTTCGTCGGCTTCTTCGGCAGCGAGCTGCTGGGCACCTACCCCGGGCTGCGCATCGCCGCGCAGGTGCTCTTCGTCCTGTCGCTGATCGCCTGGGCCGTGCTGCGACTGCGTGGCCCGCGCACGGTGGTCGACTGGTCGATCCTGGCGACGCTCGGAGCGCTGCTGGTGGTGTCGTTCTTCAGCGTCGACCGAGAGGGCTCGCTTGAGTCTGTGGGGCTGGCGCTCGGCTATGCGCTGCTCTTCTGGGCGATGCGCGACGTGGGGCGCGTGCCGCGCCTGCGCACCGCGGTGGCGGTGGCCGCCAGCTACGCCCTCGTCTTGTGGCTGGCGATGGTGGCCGTCTGGTGGTTGCAAGAGAAGGTCGCCTGGATCCAGGTCATTGGCACCATGCCGAACATCGAGTCGAACCAGGTCTTCATCTGGGGCACCGCCAACGCCTTCCCCATCCTCTCCCTGCTCGCCATCCCGCTCCTGCGCTGGCAGCCACCGGGCTTGCCGAGACGCGTGCTCATCGGTCTGTGGGCGGCCGCCTCGCTGGTCGTGATTCCGCTCTCCAACGGCCGCGCCAGCTGGCTCGGCTTCCTGGTCGCGGCGGTCGCCTACGACGCGTTCTCCGGCTGGCCGCGGGCGCGCGTGATCGCAGGTTGGCTGAGTGCGCAGCGCCTGCTGGTCCCGCTTGGTGGACTGGCGGCCGTCGGGACGATCGCCGCGATCACCCTTGTCATCCTGCGCGGTGGCCAGTTCCTCGACACCAACCTCGACGGGCGGGCGCAGATCTGGAGCCAGGCGCTGGGCGTGTTTGCGAGCAGTCCGCTGACGGGCAGCGGTCCGTCGACGTACTCGTGGATGCGGCTCATCCACGTGCCGGACTACAGCTACGACGTGCCCGTGCGACTGGCACACGATGTTCCTTTGCTGATGCTGGCCGATGGCGGCCTGGTGCTCCTCCTCGGCTTTGCCGTGCTGTTGGTCGTCTTTGCTCTCACCATTCGCCACCAGCTCACCGATCCCTGCCGGCGCACCGCGGCTGCCGTCCTGGCAGGCTTCGCGGCGGCGTCCCTCTTCGATGACTTCAGCTCGCTTCCGGCAGTCATCGCCATCGTGGTCGCACTGGCCGCGTGGACGGTGCCGAGCGTCGATCCGGCTGCCGTCCGCAGCTGGGCAGCTTTGCGACTTCCGGCAGT
>JBBSHF010000169.1:0-2644 GCA_038253355.1 Candidatus Limnocylindria bacterium | reverse complement strand
GGAGCCCGTCCGATCGTCGTGACGTTCGGATTCCATGCCCGGCACGGTAGCACGCGAGCCTCGTCGGCGGCTCACCTGGCCGCCGGAGGCGCCACGCGTGGGCATGCACCTGGGAGTGGCCGGCGGCCTCCTCAAGGCCGGGCGACGGGCGAGGGCCATCGGCGCCACCGCGCTGCAGATCTTCAGCGACAACCCGACCGCCTGGCGGCAACGTCCCGAGCCGCCGCGCGACGCGCTGGAGTTCATCAGCTACGCGGAGCGGCACGATATTGCGCCCATCGTCATCCACGCCAGCTATCTCATCAACCTGGCCGGCACCGCCGAGCCGTTCGCCAGCGCTTCGCGGGCTGGGCTGATCCACGAGATGCAGCGCGCGCCGCAGTACGGGGCGCGCATCGTGAACACCCATATCGGCTCGCACCGCGGCGAGGGCCATGCGGCGGGGGTGCGACGCCTGACCGCCGGCATCGAGCACATCCTGGAGTCCTCGCCGGCCGATGTCGTCCTGGCGCTGGAGAACTCGGCGGGCGGCGGCGACAACCTGGGGTCGACCATCGAGGGCCTGGCCGAGATCCTCGAGGGCGTGCACATCGGTACCGATCGGTTGGCCTTCTGCCTCGACACGGCCCACCTGTGGGCAGCCGGCTACGACATCTCGACGGCCGATGGCGCCGACTCGCTGGTGCGGCGCTTCGGCGAGCTCATCGGTCTGCAGCGGCTGGTGCTCGTCCATCTCAACGACTCGCGGTCGGTGCTGGGCTCGCGGACCGACCGTCATGAGCACCTTGGCGCGGGGACCATTGGTCCGCTGGGGCTGAGCGCGCTGATCCGCGACCCGCGGCTGTCGGCCGCGACCTTCGTCATGGAGACGCCGGGCGTGGAGGAGGGCTATGACGCGATCAACCTGCGACGCGCGCGCCTGCTCTACGCGGGGATGACCGATCTGCCGCAGCTGCCGCCGAAGGCGTTCAAGCTCAACCGGCGCGCGGCGCGCGGACAGCCGCCGGCCGGGCGGCTGATCTGACCAGACGGCACACATCCGGGGGCCGAGGGCTACCGCCGACTGGTACCGACCTTCTGCACCTTCGCGTGGCGTCACCAGGTCTGCGCACTGCCGCACCGCGAACTGCCCCCGACTTGGCATCTGTCGTTCCTGGTCGCGCTAACGCCCTCCCGGAGCAGGCGAAGCCCGAGACCCGTGCTCAGGGAAGCTCAGGCATCGGTCGTTGGCCGTGTTACCGCGACTGGCACCGACATCTGCACCTTGGCGCGGCACCGTCGAAACCACTGTCACCCGCATCTCTCCGCCCGCGCTCGATCAGCCTCCCAACGGAACCGCTGACCAGCGGAAGCGCGAGTGGCTAGGCGCCGCGGCTGAGTCCGTTCACGCCGCCCATGCCGTTCCCCCCGCTGGAACCGCGTGCGCGCACCCGCCGTGCCCGCACCCCGATGTAGGCCTGCATCAGCTCGCGGACATCGGCCTCGGTGAGGGCCTCGTCGCCGCGCAAGGCGTATTCGACGCGCGTGGTCGGCAGCATCTGGCGCGTGGCCAGGGTGGCGAAATAGGCCGGGCCCTCGGCCTCTTCGTGGATCTCGCGCAGCCCGCGGGCCAGCCTCGTGGCGGTGCCCAGAGACGGCATGCGGTCGCCCTTGATCAGGCGCGAGATGGTGGAATGGTCGACGCCCGACTGCAGCGCCAACTGGCGCTGGCTCATCTTCTTTTCCTTCAGCTGGCCGCGCAGCCAGCTGTTGAACGATCGCGGGGTCTGTAGCGTCATGCGCCCTCGTCGATTGCCCCGTTCCACCCGCGAGATGCCGGTGGTGCGTACGAGCAACCGCAGGATCGCAGCCGGACCCGTCGGCCTCAATGGGACGAAGGTACCTGATGCGCCACGCCGTGCGCTCGGCGGACCTTTGGGCTGAGCGCATACAGGATGCCGCCCAGGACGATCACGCTGAAGACACTGATCGCCCAGTCGGTGGCCGCCACGGCCAGGCCGAACTCCGGCGCGACGCCGTAGATGGTCAGCACCCCGATGACGCCCGCCTGCACGAAACCGATGCCACCGGGGGTCAGCGGTATGGCGGTCAGCAGCGAACCCGCCAGCGCGACGAAGATGGCCGAGCTGACGCCCAGGTGCGCGATCTCCGGCAGGTTGAGGGCACGGATCACGAAGTAGAGGCGCAGTCCCTCGAGCAGCCAGATCATGCCGGTCAGCGCGATGATGACCGGCAGGCTGCGCGGCGTGAGCGCGCCGGTGCTGCCCTCGTGGAAGCGCTCGTACAGGTCGCCCAGTCGAGCGGGCAGGAAACGGGTCAGGCGTCGTCCCTGGAAGCGCAGCACCACGACCAGCGCGACCAGCACCAGGGCCACGATGAAGCCGAACAGGAAGAGGGCATCCACCTCCGGCCGATTCTTGCCACGGAAGCTCCAGTAGCCGGCGGCCAGCGCCAGCCCGAAAATCACGATGATGTCGGCGATACGCTCGATGAAGATGGTGCCGACGGTGCGCGAGATCGACCCACCGTAGTTGCCCTTGAGCAGGTAGGCGCGGTACAGGTCGCCCAGCTTGGCGGGCACCACGCAGTTCACGAACCACGACAGGAACAGGATCTCGGTGGCGGGCACGAAGCGCAGGTGCGT
>JBBSHF010000168.1:0-2649 GCA_038253355.1 Candidatus Limnocylindria bacterium | reverse complement strand
CGTCGCCAGCGCATCGCCGACGAACAGCGCGTCGAGCGCCGGCACGTGGAGTGCGGCGCTCCCGGGCGGGTGTCCGGGAACCAGGATGACGCGCGGGCTGCCCGGCACGTCGAGCGTCGCGCCGTCGCCGAAGGTGGCGACCTCGGTCAGCTTCGGCGTGCGCAGTGCACCGTGAAGCAGGCCGAACCACAGGAAGCCGAGCAGCGGCGCGAGGCGCATCGGTCCGTTCTTCGCGGGATTCGGGACCTCGCCGCGCGCCAGCGCGGCATCGGCCTCGTGGACCCAGACCGGGACGTGCCGTTCTCGACGCAGGCGCTCCGCAAAGCCGATGTGGTCGCTGTGGCCATGGGTCAGCAGCAGCGCGCGGACGTCGCCGATGGAGCGGCCCATGCTCGCGAGCTCGCGCGGGATGTCGGCGTAGTAGCCGGGGACGCCCGCGTCGATGATGGTCACCTCGCCGCCTCCTCGACGAGGTAGGCGTTGACCAAGCTGTTCGAGCCTACTCGGTGGATGGAGGGCGCGATCTTCATGCTCGGCCAGCCTGCACATCCCACGCCACGGCCGCGGATGCGATGACGCTACGGTTCGCGCCGACATGACACGCGCGCACGACTGGCTGCGGCCTCCGCGCGGGCGAAGAATCTCCGATGAACGCAGCGATGATCGCGTCGGTAGACTGACCGATGCCGTGGCTCGCTCCCGTTCCGCCGACCCCCTCGACCGCTTCTCCCAGCCGACGCGCGACTGGTTCCGTGAGGCCTTCGCCGAGCCCACGCGCGCCCAGAAACTGGGCTGGCCGGCCATCGCCGATGGCTCGCATGCGCTCCTCCACGCTCCCACGGGAAGTGGCAAGACCCTGGCTGCGTTCCTGTGGTGCCTGGACCGCCTCTTCGTCGAGCCGCCGCCGAAGGAGAAGCAACGACGCACGCGCGTCCTGTACATCTCGCCACTGAAGGCGCTCGCCTACGACGTCGAGCGCAACCTGCGCGCGCCGCTGGCGGGGATTCGCCGTACCGCACAGCGCGAGGGGATCACGCTCCCGGAGGTCCGCGTGGCAAGCCGCACCGGCGACACGCCCGCCGACGCGCGCCGCCAGCTCGTCAGAGACCCACCCGACATCCTGGTCACCACGCCCGAGAGCCTCTACCTGCTGCTCACCAGCCAGGCACGCGAGATCCTGCGCGGCGTCGAGCACGTCATCGTCGATGAGGTGCATGCCATGGCCGGCACCAAGCGCGGCGCGCACCTGGCGCTCAGCCTGGAACGATTGAGCCACCTGGCCGACAGCGATCCGCAAAGAATTGGACTCTCGGCGACGCAACGGCCGCTGGAGCGCAGTGCGGCCTTCATCGGCGGCGTGGGCCGCGAGGTGAAGATCGTCGATGCCGGCGCCCGCAAGGAGCTCGACCTCGAGGTCATCGTGCCGGTCGAGGACATGAGCCGCATGGGCGAGCCGCTCGACCCGCAGGATCAGCCCGGCGGATCAGCGGCCGCGCCCGACGGCCGCCATTCCATCTGGCCTGCCATGCATCCACGGCTGCTGGAGCTCATCAAGACGCATCGGTCCACCTTGATCTTCGTGAACTCGCGGCGTCTCGCCGAGCGGCTGGCGCAACGCCTGAACGAGCTTGCGGGCGAGGAGCTGGTGCGCGCGCATCACGGCAGCGTGGCGCGGGAGCAGCGGCTGCAGATCGAGGAGGCGCTCAAGGACGGACGTCTGCCCGCTCTGGTCGCCACCTCCAGCCTCGAGCTGGGGATCGACATGGGCGCCATTGACCTGGTGGTGCAGGTCGAGTCGCCGCCAAGCGTCGCGGCCGGGCTGCAGCGCATCGGTCGCGCCGGACACCAGGTGGGCGAGCCGTCGACCGGCAAGATCTTTCCAAAGTTCCGCGGCGACCTGCTCGAGGCGGCGGTCGTGGTGGAGCGCATGCACAGAGGCGCCATCGAGGAGACGCGCATCCCGCGCAACCCGCTGGACGTGCTGGCCCAGCAGCTGGTCGCGATCACGGCGCTCGACCGTTGGTCGGTCGACGACCTGCACGCGCTCGTGACACGCGCCGAGAACTTCCGCGAACTGTCACGCGAGCAGCTGGAAGGCGTGCTCGACATGCTGGCCGGTCGCTACCCGTCCGACGAGTTCGCCGACCTCAAGCCGCGCATCGTGTGGGACCGCGCCACCGACCAGATCAGCGCTCGCAACGACGCCCGCGTGGTGGCGATCACCAGTGGCGGGACCATCCCGGACCGTGGGCTGTACGGCGTCTTCCTGCCCGACGACGGCAAGGGCAAGGGCGGGCGGCGCGTCGGCGAGCTCGACGAGGAGATGGTCTACGAGTCGCGCGAGGGCGAGACGTTCATGCTGGGCGCCTCGACCTGGCGCATCGAGCAGATCAAACCCGACCGCGTGATCGTCACGCCGGCACCGGGCGAGCCGGGCAAGATGCCGTTCTGGCACGGCGACGCCATCGGTCGACCAGCGGAGCTCGGCCGGGCCATCGGTGCCTTTGTCCGGGACCTGGACGGGACCGATGACGCCGTCGAGCGCCTGCAGTCCGGCAGTGACCTCGACCCATTGGCCGCGGCGAACCTGGTGCAGTACCTCGCCGAGCAGCGCGAAGCGACCGGGGCGCTGCCCACGGATCGCACCAT
>JBBSHF010000167.1:0-2750 GCA_038253355.1 Candidatus Limnocylindria bacterium | reverse complement strand
AGGGAAAGGGCGAGCAGGATCACGGAGAGCGCCTCCAATGACTTCCTGAGGACCGTGAGGGAGTCGACGACCTCCGGCTTGATCCCCACCTGAGGCCCCGCCACCCGGGCGACGAAGAAAAGCGCGATCAGGCCAGCGTTGACGCCGAGGGCCATCCGCGCCGCAGAGGGCCGGCCGAGGCCGAGCGCGACGGCCAGCCAGGCCTGGACGGCGCCGATCAGGCCGTAGAGCAGGGCCATCAAGCGATCATTCCAATGTGTCGCCAGGTACACGAAGTGCAGCGCCGCAGCGGCGAGCACTACCACGGCAGCCACCAGCTTGAGGGATCGCGCTCGCCCGTCTTCGCCCATGGACCGACCGTACTGGCCTCGTGTCCGGCGGCATACGCATTGGATCTGCCACGGAGTCTCCTGGGCGGGAGGGCTAGACGCGCACAAGCAGGGCGCCCGGGTCGACGCGCATCCGCAATCCCCGCACCTCACCCACCGGATCGCCATCGAGTTGGGCCAACTGTGGAGACTCCGCGCTGATGATGACGGTGCGGCCTTGCCAGTGCTGCACTATCGGGTGACCACGGCAGCGGCGGGTCAGCACCCGCGCGGTCACAGCCAGCCATCCGAAGATGTCGCTCGGCCCGATGGACACGACATCCAGCAGCCCGTCATCCACCCTGGCCGCGGGCATCAACACCAGCCCGGCGAGAAGCTTGCCGCAGTTGCCGACCACCACCGTGCGGACTCGACGGGGCTGCTCAATCCGGCCATCGACGGCGAGCGCGATCGAGGTTCTCGGGCCCCTCAGCGCGCGAATTCCGGAGACGAAGTACGCCAACGGGCCCAGTCGGGACTTCAACTGGTGGGCCGCGCCGGCCATGATTGCCGCATCAAAGCCCACCCCGGCCATCACCAGAAACACCTGTTCCTCGCCGCGGTCGTCGATGAAGACCCGACCGACGTCGACCGCGCGGTTCTTCCCGCACAGTGCAATCCGGGTAGCTCGGACCGGGTCACCAAGCCCAATCGCAAGGTGGCGGATCGTGCCGTCTCCCCCGCAGGCGAGCACCACATCCGCGCCAGCGGCCAGCGCGACTCTGGCCTGGCCGCCACCCGGATCCTTCACGGTGGTCTCAGCCACAACGGTGCCTTCCACCCCAGCTCCGCACACACCCTGGTGACCTGGGTCTGCAGCGTCGCCAGGTCGTCGATGATGTTCGGGTTGACCACCACTGCCGGCAGTCGGCAGTCGGCAGCGAATGCGGCGCCGAGCCCGCCTTGGTCGTATTGCTAGGAGCGCGTGCGCGCGCAACGTCGCCACGGGCGCGCACGTCAGATAATCCGCTGGGTGCTCGCCGAGCTCCGACCTCAACTGTGCGCAGCGACGGGACGTCGGCGGGGTTCGTGGTGCGAACCGACGTCATGTCGGCGTTCCCGTCCCGGCGTGACGACAGCCGGTGTCGTAGTGAGGCGACAACGACGCGGGCTACGATGCCGCGCACGGAGAGTAGTCGGCCGCAGTTGTTTGAAGGATACGGCCAAGCCGATTTTGCGGTCTGTAGGAGCCGCAACGGCTCGCGTGGTTCGCAGACGGGTCGCAGCACATCCCGAGGCTGTGCCGGCGGGATTCGAGGGGCGGACAGCTGTAGGACCAATCCTGCTTCGCCGCCCGGACGCTCGGCCCGCAGGGGTGGGCCGAGCGTTGCTGATGGTGCCCTCCACACGGGTCGAGTTCGCCCAGAACCGTCGGCGGCTGGACCCCGTCCTGCTAGCGACGGCCCGACCACTCCCCGGTAATCCCTCGCCCAAGGCGCGCTGAAACGGTGCGAACTCCTCGGGCTACATACCGCCAGTGGTGGGATCGATCGTGCGCATAACGCGAGCCATGTTGTCCGCGGGGAAGCCGCCGCGGGTGGCATGTTCGCACACCCGGTCGGCATCCGGCGCGATGTACACGCAGAAGAGCTTGTCGTTGGTGACATAGCTCTGCTGCCACTGCACGTCGCCGCCCAGGTCGGCGAGCACGCTGTGCTCTTCTTGCTGATGGCGCTGATCTCGTCGTCGCTCAGACTTCCCAGATTCGGGATCTCGCGCTCGATTACGTACTTTGGCATGGTGGCGCCCTTTCCTGATGTTTCGGCGATCCGCCGCTTTGGCGGCCACCTCTACTATCAGCCGATGCGGACGGCAGGGCCATGACCGAGACGCCGCCGCGCTTGACCGAGACTCCGGATCTCGGCTCCAGCCCCGGGATCCGGGATCCGTTCGAGGTCGTCCCACGGGTGCTCGACCTCGTGCGCCTGACCGGTGCGATCTTCTTCCGGTCCGACTTCCGAGCCCCTGGGCCTACACGTCCCCTCCGACCCGAGACCTCGTCGGGGCGCTGCCCCCGGGCACGGGCAGCCTGGTGATGTTTCACATCATCGCCGAGGGGCGCTGCTGGATTGCGCTGGAGGACGGCGTCAAGCGCGACCTCTTCCGCGGCGACGTCGTGGTGATGCCCTACGGCGATGCGCACTCGTTTGGCTCCCGCGAGCCTGCTGACCCAGTGTCCATCGTGACGTTGCTGCCCCCAACGCCCTGGACCGAGTTTCCCCACATCGACTACGGCGGCGACGGCGAGTACACGCTCGTTGTGTGCGGCTACCTGCGGGGCGACGCCGTGCTGTTCGACCCGGTGCTGCGCGCGCTGCCGTCACTGTTCGTCGTACGTCCGCCGGCCGGCCCTGCCGCAGCGTCACCGACCAACCAGCGGCT
>JBBSHF010000166.1:0-2809 GCA_038253355.1 Candidatus Limnocylindria bacterium | reverse complement strand
CGTGCTCCTGGCGCAGCTGCAGCTCGGCGGCGTCCTCGATGGTCACGATCCGCTCGTCATCGGGGATGAACGAGGAGAGGATGTTCAGCATCGTGGTCTTGCCGGAACCGGTGCCACCCGACACGAAGATGTTGAGGCGGGCCTTCACGCAGGCCTCCAGGAACTCGAACATCTCCGGGGTGGAAGTGCCGAAGCGGATCAGGTCCTCGACGGTGAACGGCGTGGCCGAGAACTTTCGAATGGTGATCACCGGGCCGACCAGCGAGAGCGGCGGGATGATGGCGTTGACGCGGGAGCCATCGGCCAGGCGGGCGTCGACCATGGGGCTCGACTCGTCCACCCGGCGACCGATGGGCGCGATGATGCGCTGGATGATCTTCATCACGTGCTCGTCGTTCTGGAAGGTGACGTTGGTCACCTCCAGGCGGCCGTCACGCTCGATGTAGACCTGCTGCGGGCCGTTGACCATCACCTCGTTGATCGTCTCGTCGCGGAGCAGCGGCTCCAGTGGGCCAAGGCCCAGGATCTCGTCGGTGATCTGCTCGAGCATGCGCACGCGCTCGGCGCGGGTGAGGGCCAGGCCCTCCTCGTCGGCGATCTTGCCGAAGAGCTCCTCGATCTGCCGCCGCACCTCGACCTGGTTCGTCAGGTCGAGCTTGGGATCGAGCTCGTTGATCAGCCTGTTCTGGACGCGGAACTTCGCCTCGCGGAACGACTCGCGTGCCGGCATGGCGCCCAGGAATGGACGGTTCGTCGCCGGTGGGGGGCTCGCCGGAGTGAGTCCCGTGGGCCCCGACGGAGTGGCCGGTCGTTGTGCGGGAGGCGGCGTTGCCGACGGAACGGCGGCCGGAGCCTGCGCTTCTCCCTCGGCGGCAGGCCTCGCTCGCTCGATCCTCTTCAACAGTGACATATCGGCAGCATCCTTCCCCTTAGCGGCGTGCAAAGAGTCCGCGCTTGGCGGGCTTATCGGTCTTGGTGGTGAGTGACTCGCCGGCCAGCGTGCGAGCGAGCTTCATGATGTCGCGCGACAGGGCGCCTTCCGGATGGGATACGACAAAGGGCACCCCGCGATTCACTGCCAGCACGGCAAGCCGCCCGTCGGAGACAATGGTGCCGTCGATGGAGCGTCGAATGGAAGCCTCGACGTCGCCGATGCGGATCCCCTGTGCCGTGTCGGATCGGTTGATGACCAGCCTGATCTTGGACCGATCGTACTCAAGCTGATCCGCCACCTCAAGGAAGAGGCGGACGTTCTTGATGGTGGTGATCTCGAGGGCCGAGAGGACCACGATCTGATCGGCGGCATCCATCACGGCCAGCGAATGATCGGTCAGGGCGGAGGGCAGGTCGACCACGACCCAGTCGTGCGTCGCCTTGAGGTGGTCGAGCATCTTGCGCAGGTAGGCGGGGGTCACCAGGTCGGCACCCTCGGGGGCGGGCGGCGCGAGCAGCACGCGGATGCCGGTGGAGTGCTCGATGACCACCGAGTTGATGATGTCGCCGTCCGGCTCGCCGCCCTCGACCGCGTCGAGCATGGAGCGATTCTTGGGATTCAGGTTGAGCAGCACGCCCACGTCGCCGAACTGCAGGTTGGCGTCCACCAGGCAGACCCGGCCGCCGGTCTCGCGCTGCAGCGCCAGCGCCAGGTTGGTGGCGATGGTAGTGCGACCGGCCCCGCCCTTGGGCGAGAAGACGGCCACCATCTGGTGGTCCTCCGCATTGTCCGACGCGTCCGGCACGTTGATCGCGGGTGCGGCGGGCATCACCGCCTGCAGCTGCTCGCGACGTCCCAGCTCGCGCTCGTAGATGCGCTGGATGGTGGTGCTGAACTCGTCGGCGGAGAAGGGCTTGACCAGGAACTCGCGGGCGCCCGCCGCGATGGCGCGCCGCAGCTGCTCCGCCTCGCCGTGGACGCTCATCATGATGATCGGCGAGCTGGGCAGCCGCTGTGAGATGATCTCCGCGGCGGCAACCCCATCCATCTCCGGCATGTTGATGTCCATGACAATGACATCGGGCCGCAGCTCCATGGCCAGCCGGATCGCCTCTTCGCCGGAGCCCGCCGTGGCGGTCACGTCGATCTTCTGCTCGAAGCCCAGGAGCTTCGTCAGATGCTCGCGCGTCTTCAGGATGTCGTCGACGATGAGGACCTTGATCATGGTGCTGCTTTCTCGCCGGCTACGGCTTGCTGACCGGGAGCTGCACGATGCCCGGGACCAGAAGGCCGTAATCCTTGACCAGCTTGTCGATGGTGATGCCGCCGGTCTTCTCGGCCGCGGTATCGGCCGTCGCGCGGATGGTCACCGTCAGCGAGCCGCGCTCGGTCTGGTCCTTCTGCGCGAACTTGATGAGCTCCGCGTCCTGGTCGGTTCCGGCGACCACGATGATCACGCTCTCCGGAAGGACCTGTGCCTGCGCCGGCGCCGCGCCGGCTGCCGGCGTTGCGGTCGGCTGCGCGGCGGCCTGCGTCCGCGTGACGCTGACGTACAGGACGCGCTTGTTCTGCAGGACCGTCTTCACGGTGCGCACCTTCTCGAGCCCGCTGACGACCTCGAAGCGTGGAGCGGCGCCGGCGGGCGTGCCAGCCTGTTCAGTCGCCGGCTGTAGGACGGTGATCTCCTGCGAGAGGACCACGTCCACCGTGTCACCGCGCTGTACCAGGAAGTCGAGGCCGGTGGTGCGATCCACCTGGAAGGAGATCGCCTTCTCGCCGGGCTTCAGCTGCGAAGAGATGTTGTTGACAGCCTGGCCCGCGCCAACGGTCTCCTGGCTCACCTGACCGCCCGCCGGGACGGCGACCAGCGCTGGT
>JBBSHF010000165.1:0-2816 GCA_038253355.1 Candidatus Limnocylindria bacterium | reverse complement strand
GCGTGAGCTGTAGACGGTGTGGGCAGCGACTGACCGATGACGCTTGATTGTCAGATGTTCGCGTGGTGAGCGTGGGTCGGGCGGAATCGGTCCTGGCCAGGCCTGAGCCTGTCGCCTGCTCACCAGGACGACCTTTTGACGACGCCACGCGTCTCTTGCATGGCTGGTGCTCACCAGCCGGACATTTGACGGCGCCGATCGACCGCCTCCGGCGTGCGGATGTCGGCCCAGCGCAACCGCCTGGCACGCTGGTCGACGGCACGATCCCACATTGAGGGGGGTTGCATCGGGGTGGATACTGGGTGTCCGATGCGGGCGATGACTTGAGCCGAAGTGCAGGTCAGGGGCTTCCAGCCTGTCGCGCGGCGTGACGCGATCGCGTCAACTGAATGCGCGCCCCCGTTGTCTCGCCCGCACCGATCCTCTCCCCAATGGCCCGGATGTGGTCCAGCTCCGGGCATGGCCCTGGACGAGAGGCTCGCCTCCGCCTCCTGATGCACGACCCGGAGCGACGATGACGCGCGAACGGACCGACTTCAGAGGCGCCATCGGCAAATGGGGAGCCCGTAGCGGCGCATTACACCTGGAGCGCGTCCCGCTCTGGTGCCACCCGTCCGGCTCGCCTTGACTGTGTCCCGGCAGGGTCCCGGCCGCTTCCTGAGCAAGCTCGCCAACTCGACGCGGCCAGATGTTCCGCTGGTGAGCAGGCGTCGCCTGAAACGGGCTTGGCGCCGTCAAAAGGTCGCGCTGGTGAGCACCGAACACGCGTCCGGGCCAATTCCGCCGTTTCGCGCTCACCAGGAGACCATTTGACCGAGCCGACGCACACGGCCGCTGTCGTACCATTCGGGACGATGCTCTACGACTACACACACGCGACTGCCGCGACCGTCACCGAAGAGACCGACGCCGCCATCACGCGCGCCGAGCAGCTGGTCGCGGGCGCCGCTGCCTCCGCCACCGCCGCCACGGCGCCGAGCTTCGATACCACGCTGCGACCGCTCGAGCTGGCGGGCGCGGCACTGCTGCAGGCCTACGGCCGTGGCGCGTTCCTCGGCCAGGTCCATCCGGATGAGGCGTTGCGCGACGTCGCCCAGGAGGCAGACGAGCGGATCAACAAATGGCGGGTGAGCCTGCCGTTCCGCGAGGACCTGTACCGCGCCGTCACGGCGTTCGCCGCAACCGATGAGGCGGCCGCGCTCGACGGTGAGCGCAAACGGCTGCTCGAGTTCTGGCTGCGTGACTTTCGGCGTGCCGGCCAGGAGCTCAGCCCCGAAAATCGCGCCGCGCTCGAGAAGCTGCGCAACCGACTCGTCGAGATCGAGGTGGCGTTCCAGCGCAACGTCAACGAATACGACGACGCCATCGAGCTGACTCGCAGGCAGCTGGCCGGGCTGCCGGACGATTATGTCGCACGGCTGAAGCCGGGGAAGGAGCCAGGCACCTATCGAGTCAGCCTTGACTACCCCGAACTCGAGCCATTCCTGGACCAGGCCGACGACCGGTCACTGCGGCGCGAGCTGCTGCGCAAGAGCTGGAACAAGGCGGTCCCCGAGAATCGGCCGCTCCTCGCGGAGGCGCTGCAGATTCGGCAGCGCGTGGCCGAGCTGCTCGGCAAGCCGACCTGGGCGCACCACGCCATGGAGCTAAAGATGGCGGGCGATCCCGAGCGCGTGCAGGCCTTCTACGACGAGCTCACTCCCCCATTGCTGGCTGCGGCAAGGCGCGAGCTCTCGGAAATGGAACCGATGCTGGCCGGCGACGGGCACGACGGCGCCCTGCAAACCTGGGATTGGCGCTACTACGACGCGCGCCAGTCGCGGGAGCGCCATGGCGTCGATCAGAGCCAGGTGAGCGAGTACTTTCCGCTCGATTCGGTACTCGACGGCATGTTCGCGCTGACCGGCGACGTGTTCGGTCTCGACTATCGGCGCGTGGAGGAGGCGCGGGCCTGGCATCCATCGGTCCAGCTGTACGAGATTTCAGATCGTGAGAGCGGTGAGCCGCTGGCCTATTTCTATGCCGACCTGTTCCCTCGCGATGGCAAATACGGACATGCCGCGGCGTTTCCGCTGGTCCTCGGTCACCGGCGAGCGGACGGCGCATACGAGCGCCCGGTGAGCGCCATCGTGGCGAACCTCACAGCGCCCTCCGGCGATCGGCCATCACTCCTGCGGCACGGGCAGCATGGTGAGGTCGAGACGCTCTTCCACGAGTTCGGCCATATCCTGCACATGTCCCTGACGCACGCCGAGTTCGGCCGCTTCAGCGGCGCCGAGACCGAGGGGGACTTCGTGGAAGCGCCCTCGCAGATCATGGAGCACTGGGTCTGGGAGCCAAAAGTGCTGCAGCAGTTCGCGCGCCACTACCGCAGCGGAGAGCCGATCCCGCGTGCGCTCGTGGAGCAGATGGCCGGGTCGCGCTACCTCAACGTGGGGCTGCGGGCGACGCGACAGGTCTTCCTGGGTACCGTGGACCTCGCGCTGCACGCCGGGGACGGCGCGCCCGACATGGACGAGGTGACCCGTCGCGCCTACGTCGTCACGGGCCTGTCCTATCCAGGGGGCACCTTCTTCCTTTCCGGCTTCGCGCACCTGCTGGGCGGCTACGACGCGGGCTACTACGGCTACCTGTGGGCCGAGGTCATGGGCGACGAGATGTTCGGTCGCTTTGCATCCGAAGGGATCGTCTCCCCGACGGTCGGTGGCGAGTATCGGCGCACGGTCCTCGAACCCGGGGGCTCTCGTTCTGCCGATGAGCTGGTCGCCGGCTTCCTGGGCCGTCCGCCCGCGAATGACACGTACCTGCGCCTGCGC
>JBBSHF010000164.1:0-2928 GCA_038253355.1 Candidatus Limnocylindria bacterium | reverse complement strand
CCGGTGCGAACCGGCAGCTTGAAACCGGCGGCGTAGCGCTCGAGGTAGTCGGCCATCTCGTCCTTGGTCGGGAACATATGCCGCCGCCCCGGAAACGGCATTCCCGCGATTCCGTCGAACCGCGCGGGCGTGAAGAGGCGGAGCGAGTCCCAGCGCCTGCGCCAGGTGTCCCCGATCCGCTGGTTGGCCTCGAGGATCACGAACGGGAGACCCCGCCATGCCAAGTAGTACCCGACGGAGAGGCCGGCCTGGCCACCCCCGATGATGATGGTCTCGACCCGCTCCGGCTGACGCATGCTCATTCTCCTGCTCGCTTGATCGTTGCCCTTCGACGGTCGTTCGGCACGGTGGATGATAGATCGAACCGGCACCTGCCGCATCGGGCGAAATATTCAGGGCCGCTCGGCACGGCGTCATGGGTATTTCTATGCAGGCGGGAGCTAGAGGAGGTCGTGCTGGTAGGCGTATGCCGTGGCCGCGGCCCGGCTCGACAGGCCCAGTTTGGTGAAGATGTTGCTCACGTGGCGGGCGACGGTCTTCTCGCTGATCCGAAGCTGGCCCGCGATCGAGCGGTTGGTTTTGCCGGTGGACACCAGCCGGAGCACCTGGATCTCGCGCGCGGTCAATCCGGCAGCTGCCTTGGGCGCGCCCGGCCGGGAGAGCCGGGTGACCCGGCTGACGTCGGGCAGCGCCCCCAGGTGCTCAAAGGCCTGGCGCGCCGCATCCAGCTCCATCGCAGCCGAGTCATCGTCGCCGAGGGCTCGGCAGGCGAGGCCCACCAGGACTCGAACCTGCGCCGCTTGGTACGGCGCTTCGAGCTCACCCCATCCGCTGGAGGCCTGACGCAGCAGCGTGAGCGCGGCTCGCGGATGCCCTTCGTCCAGGACGACGGCGCCGCTGGCCTGAGCGGAGACGGCGCGCAGGAACGGCGCATCGTGATCCGCCGCGATCCGGGATAACTCGTCGGCGGCACACCGGGCCGCCGGGTCGTCGCCGGCGGCGAGGAGGATCTCGACGGACGCGGCCAGCATCCTGGAGCGCACCCGCCGCTCCGGCGCCTCGTCCACGGCCCGGCAGATGGCATGCCTGGCGACATCGACCTGGCCCTGCGCCAGCCGCAACAGCGCGAGGCCGGGCTGTGGCTCTCGTCCCCACTGGCTGGTCTGCCGGTATTCCTCCTCGGCCCGGGCAAACTCGCCGCGGAGCCGGTGGAGCTCGGCTTGCTGGTAACGCGCCGCACCGACGGCTCGTTGGGGAGGCGGCCGGGAGAGCCATTCGCAGGCCCGCTCCGCCTCCTGCATGGCGTCGGGCCAGGCGCCATGGAGCTGCATGATCTCGGCGCGGCGCACCAGGCAATGGCCGCGGTAGGGCACCCGGTCAGCCTGGGACTCGCACCAGCGCGACATCGCCGCGGTCCACTCCTGGGCCCGACGCAGATCGAAGACCTCGTGGCAGGCCTCGATCACGCTGCAATAGACGTCGCCCACGACGATGGGAGAGACCTCGCCGGCAGTGACGGCAACCATGACCTCGTCCAGCAGCGCCACGCCGCGAGCGATTTCCCCCAGCCGGATGAGCGCCCGGCCCTGACCCTGCCGAGCGAGGGCGAGCAGGTCCCGGTCTCCGAAGCGCTCCCCGATCGCGGCCGCCTCGCCGAAGAGGGCGCGCGCCGACCCGTTGTCGCCCTCGAAGATGGAGCGCAGCGCGTCAGGCAGGAGCAGGTAGCCCCGCTCCACGCAGTCGTGCTGCCCGGCATCGAGCAGCCGGCGCCCCCGAGCGACCCAGCCGCTCGCGCGCGCCGTTTCCCCCTTGAACACCAGGGGCATGGCCACCCAGAACGCGCAGCGGGCGGCACGCTGGGCGTTGCCGCGGGCGAGGTACTCGTGGTGCGCCCGAGCCGCGAGGTCGGCGCTCTCGTCCTCTCGACCGAGCAGATGAGCGGCGGTGCCGAGCCGCTCCAGGTCCTCGGGGTCGAGCGGCGCCTCCAGGTCCGCGGCCGTCAGTTGGCCGTATGCCTCTTCCCACGCCTGCAGGCCGAAGGCGTGACGGCCTCGATCGATCGGTTTGGCGGCGGCGATGGGCGTGGCCACAAGACCTTGATCAGGTAGGAAGGTTCCGGTCGGACGTCGAGACGGAATTTGTCTGGTGGCGTCTGATTTCGGGAGGGCGCGCCGGTCTCTCTTGATCGCCTCCGACGACCCCGGATACCTTGCCCCATGCCGCCATCCCGAGCCGCCTTCGCGATCCTCTTCTCCATCAGCTTCTGTCATCTGCTGAACGACATGATGCAGGCGCTGCTCCCGGCCATGTACCCGATGCTGAAGACGAGCTTCGGGCTCGACTTCGGGCAAATCGGCCTGATCACGCTCACCTTTCAGCTCACCGCCTCCCTGCTGCAGCCCCTCGTCGGGCTCTACACCGACCACCACCCCAAGCCGTACTCGCTGATGAGCGGGATGGGGTTCACCCTGATCGGGCTGCTCTTCCTGTCGGTGACCCGCAGCTATCCCGGCTTGCTGCTCTCCGCGGGGCTGGTCGGCTTGGGCTCGGCGGTGTTCCACCCCGAGTCTTCCCGGGTGGCGCGGATGGCCTCGGGCGGGCAGCACGGGCTGGCCCAGTCACTGTTCCAGGTCGGCGGGAACACCGGGTCGGCCATCGGGCCGCTGCTGGCCGCGTTCGTGGTACTGCCACGGGGACAGTCGAGTGTCGCCTGGTTCTCCGCCGCGGCCCTCCTGGCCATCCTGATCCTCTGGCAGGTGGGCCGGTGGTACGCCCGCCACCGCTCCGCCGCGGTCGGGCGCCGCGCCGGTGCCGCCCGCCCCCATCCGACGCTCCCGCCGAAGACGGTGAAGGCGGCGCTCGCGGTGCTCATCGTGCTCATCTTTTCCAAATACATCTATCTCACGAGCATCTCGAGCTACTACACCT
>JBBSHF010000163.1:0-2954 GCA_038253355.1 Candidatus Limnocylindria bacterium | reverse complement strand
CTGCTGGCCAGCACGCTGGCGGCTGTCGCGGGCTTCGGCGGTGCCGCGGTGCTCCTCCCGGTGCTGGTCGCGGTGTTCGGCGTGCGCGATGCGATCCCGATCCTGACCGTCGCCCAGCTCATCGGCAACGGCGCTCGGGTCGTCTTCAACCGTGACGAACTCGACCTGCGGGTGGTCGGCTGGTTCGCGCTCGGCGGCGTGCCGGCGGCCCTCCTGGGTGGCCTCCTCTTCGCCAGCGCCCCGCTATCCGCGCTGACCCGCGTTCTGGGCGCATTCCTGCTGCTGGTGGTCGCCTGGCGGCACCTGCGCCCCGGTCCGCCGCGCCGCCTGCAGGCGCCGGCCTTTGCGCCGCTCGGCGCGCTGTTCAGCTTCCTCTCGGCGCTGCTCGGCAGTGTCGGACCGCTGATGGCACCGTTCTTCCTGGCATACGGCTTGGTCAAGGGCGCCTACATCGGTACAGAAGCGCTGGCCACGGTGGTGATGCACGTCACCAAGCTGGTGGCCTACGGTTGGGCCTCGATCCTTGGCCTCGCGGCGGTTGGCATCGGCTTGGCGCTGGGCCCGATCATGGTGGCCGGCTCGTTCATCGGAAAGCGCATCGTCGACCGATTGCCGGAGCGGGTCTTCGTGGCGATCATCGAGGCCGTGCTGCTGGTGGCGGGAGTCACCTTCCTCGTCACCGGCTGAATCCACTGTTCGCCGCATGACGCGTCAGAAAGGAAACGCGTACCATCGGTCCAATCGAAGAGCGCGATGAGGCTCGCGCGGAGTTCCCGCCCAGCGGGTGATGGCTTCTGGTCACTGCGACCGGAAGTCTTTTGTTTGCCGATGGAGGAACGGGTGAAGACCGATGACGACGGGCACGAGCAGCCGCGCTCGATCGAGGGCGAGCGCTTCTGGCGTCGTCTGCGCGAGACCGTCGGGCGTGCCGTGGTGGTCGACGACCTGCCGCTGCGCCTCATGGCAGTCGCCCTGCTGGCGGATGGCCACGTTCTGGTGGAGGACGTGCCCGGCGTCGGCAAGACGCTCCTGACGCGCGCCTTCAGCCGGGCGCTGACACTCGACTTCGCGCGGGTGCAGGGCACGCCGGACCTGCTCCCCAGCGATGTGCTCGGCGCCAGCCTGCTCGAGGGCGACCATTTCCGCTTCATTCCCGGCCCGGTCTTCGCCAACGTGCTGCTCTTCGACGAGATCAACCGGGCCACGCCGCGCACCCAATCGGCCCTGCTCGAGGCGATGCAGGAGGGTCAGGCCTCGATCGAGGGCGAGACGCGTCCGCTGCCCTCTCCCTTCCTGGTGCTCGCCACCCAGAACCCCATCGAGCTCGAGGGCACCTTCGCCCTGCCGGAGGCGCAGCTCGACAGGTTCCTGGTACGGATCCGCCTGGGCTATCCGTCGCGGACCGATGAGCGACGCATCGCCAGCCGCTACCGCCACATCGCTCAGCCGCTCGACGAGGTCGAGGCCATCGCCGATGGCGCCCGGCTGCTGGCGCTACGCGACGCGGTTCGCCAGGTCGAGATCAGCGACGAGGTCGAGGATTATCTCGTCTCACTGGTGCGTGCCACGCGCGACGACCCGGCCCTCACCCTGGGGGCCAGCCCGCGCGCCAGCGTGGCGCTCTACCGCGGATCGCAGGCCTGGGCGTACCTGGCAGGCCGCGATTTCGTGCTGCCCGACGATGTGAAGGCGATCGCGGCGCATGTGCTCGCCCACCGGGTCATGCTCGACCTCGACCGCCAGCTGCGCGGCGCCACCGCCGATGTGGTTCTCACCGAGCTGCTTGCGCGAGTTCCGACGCCACCGGCGGGGGTGGGCGTGACCGAAGTCGAGCACCGGGCCTGAGCGGTGGCGCGCCTGTGGGCCGGCCTGATCCTCCTCATCGCGGGTGCCGTGCTGCGTGCTCCCGGCCTGCTGGTGGTGGGCGTGATGCTGACCCTGGTTGAGCTGCTGCGCTCGCTCTGGTCGCGCCGCGGACTGCGGCAGCTCAGCTACGAACGGCGGCTGGAGACCGATCGGGCGTTGTGGGGCGACGAAATCCTCCTCGAGCTGACGGTGCGCAACCGCAAGCTGCTGCCCGTGCCTTGGCTCCACGTTGAGGACCTGGTCAGCGACCGCGCCGTGGTCGACGGTCATCGGCTGGAGGTGAGCACGGTGCCTGGGTACGCCATCCTGGGCAGTACCTGGAGCGCGAGCTGGTTCCAGCGAATCACGCGGCGCGTGCGCATCGTCGCGAACCGGCGTGGCGTCTACGACTTCCTGGGCGTACGGCTCCGCGTGGCAGACCTGTTCGCCAGCGGCGGAGCCTCACGCGATCTGCCGCTCCCCGACCGCTACCGGGTCGTGCCGCGCAGCGTTCCCGTGCGCGCGGCGGTGACCTCCAGCCTGCTCTGTGGTCCGAACCGCGCGTCGCGCGGACTGTTCGAGGAGCCCAGCCTGTTCTCCGGCGTGCGGCCCTATCAACCCGGCGACCAACTGCGACGCATCCACTGGAAGGCCACGGCTCGCCTGGGGCGACCGTTGAGCCGTCGCTATGACCCGGCCCGCGAGCGGGAGGCGCTGATCGCGCTCGACATGCAGACGCTCGACGGTCCGTACTGGCAGCTCGCCTACGACGACGACTTGGCCGAGGGCCTGTGCGTCGCCGCCATCTCGCTCGCCCGCAGCCTGCTGTCCGAGGGCGTGGCCTGTGGCCTGGCGGTGAATGCCTACAGCGGCCGGCCGCAGCGCACCCTGCTCGTTGCTCCCAGCGCGGCCGGCGACCAGATGGCGCGCCTCGCCGACGGGCTCGCCGCGGTGAGCTCCTTCGCCTCGCTGCCGTTCGAGGTGCTGCTCGCCCAGCTGCCGCGGCGCATGGCGAGCGGCTGCAGCATCGTCGTGCTCAGCGCGCGCGACCCGGCGCCGTTCCTGCAACCCCTGCGCAGGCTGTCGCAGCAGGGCTTTGCGGTCCGCCT
>JBBSHF010000162.1:0-2966 GCA_038253355.1 Candidatus Limnocylindria bacterium | reverse complement strand
TCGAGACGGTTGAGTCGAGGGCGCTTCACCTGCCGCTGCAGCACCTTCACCTGGTGCCGGAGCACCAGGAGCTCGATGTCCTTCTCGTCTGGTCGGCGACCTCCGGCTCCGAGGAGACGGCGGACCAGGAAGTACACGAGCCAGAACAGCATGGAGCTCCTTCCGGTAGAGGAGAGCGCATGCTACCGGTGGCGCAGACCACGAATCGGGGAAATTGAACCCTTCAGGCATACCGCCTGATGTCAACACGCGGCTATATGGAAACGACGATGGCAGACATCGCCGCGGAGGCCGGGGTCGCCGTCCAAACGGTGTACTTCACCTTCCACAACAAGCCGGCCGTGCTGCGGGCCGCCTTCGCGTTTGCCGTCAAGGGTGACCTCCTGCCCACCAGCCCGATTGAACGACCTTGGTTCGCGGCGATGGAGCAGGAGCCCGACCATGAGCGAGCGCTGGCCATCTTCGTCGACGCGAGCACCGCGATCTTTCGTAGGGTGGTGCCCCTCGCGTCGGTCTTCAAGGTGCTCGGCGACGACCCCGAGATGGCAAGCTTCTACGAGTCAAGTGGACGATTGCAACGTGACGGTTACCGCATCGTCGTCGACACCCTGGCGCGGAAGCGGCCGCTCCGCACATGCCTCAGCCCTGAGGACGCCACCACCATTCTGCTGGTGCTGCTCGGGACCGACGTGTACCGGTCGATGCTTGAGGACCACGGCTGGGCCGAGCAGAAGTGGCGCGCTTGGGTCATCGAAACGCTCTCGGAAGCGCTGTTTGGGCGTCCCGCTGCCGGGTGCCGCGGGGATGGCAGGAACCTCGACGCTGTGCGAGTTTCGAACTCTTCGCCGGGCGCGCCGGTTTGGGACGCATGGGACGATCCGACCAGACCCGGTATGCGGTACCAATCCACCACGATATCTGGTGCCCACCTGGAGCATGCACAGATAGCCGGTGGCCCCTGAAGGCTGGCCGGGCGATTTCAGTCTATCGGGTGGTCGACGTGCCGCCTACGCGAGCTGGATGTCCGTCCGTGGGAAGTCGTCGCCCTTGGCCAAGAGTGGCTCGTCTGCCACTCTCGCGGCGGCGTATGCGAAGCAATCGCCGAGATTGAGACTGGCAGGATGTCGGGACTTGCCGAACCGCCACCAGGCCGACACTGCTTCCTGCCAGTGGGCGGCGCCAAACTCGATCACGACCGCGTCCGCCGCCGTGACCAGGTCGGCGAGCAACTCTCCGGCATCCTCGCCGATGCGCGCCGAAAGAACGATGCCTGCTTCGACGAGGGTGGGAGCGGCCACGGCGACCGTATCGGCCGCGTTGATCTTCGCTACAAGTGCTTCACGTTCGGGCTCGTCCAATGCGATGGCCACCAGCGCCGAGCTGTCGAGGATCAAACGCCCTCCGGCCCGTAGCCGAGAGTCGTCTCCTCTTGCTGCTTGCTCAGCGCGCTCCCGCGGATACCTGGCGGTAGCCGCGGCCAGAACCGCTGCTCTAGCAGGATGACCATCCGGTCACCTCTGGCCTTCCCGCTCTGGGCCAGCAACAGCCGCTGCTTGCGCTCGCTGAGGGCTTGCCGGACGGCGCCGGTCTTCGACTCGCCGGTCAGTTCGGCGATCTCGCTCGCCAGCCGCTCGGCTTCCGGATCCTTGATGTTCAGCGCCATGGTGTAAGTATAGCTGAATGGTGTAATCCGAGTCTCAGGCGCCCGGATCGGCTTCGTGGCATTGCCGAGCATGTCGGCCGAGTTGGGAGCCAGCTATGCCGCGATGAGAGTCACCTCGACCGAGCCGCTTGAAGCTCCCTGGATCCATCGGTGCCCTGGGTCGCTCCGTTGATCGCCCGGCCGCCCGCGCTGGGCTCCGTGGCAGACCGTCCGGCCCCCGATCGCTCAAAACGGTGCAGTGGGCGTCTTCTCACTACCGGTTACCGCGTCACGAGTCGTTGCTTCCACCACGATCCCTCCGGCCATTGCCTGGTCGATACCGTGGCCGACGTCGGCTTCAGCGTCGTCAGCCTCGGCTTCCTCCTCTTCGGCCCGCAGAAGGAGCGCGGCGACAACTTCACCTCGTTCCTGCTCGAAGCCGACGGCATCCTGATCAAGGCATCGATCGTTCGGGAGTCGCGGGGTTTCCTGAGCCCTTATGTGAGCCCTTATTGATCGTGTCCCATGCGTCCCAGGCGGTCCGTGCTGCCCTGCTGAACCCTTATCTGAACCCCTATCGTCGACGATGGCGCCGCGCGACTGCTGCTGAACGGCTGTTGAGCGCGTCGGCTCGTTCTTCTGCTATCCTTACATCTTCTGATACGTAAGGAGGCAGAGCCATGGAGATCTCAGCGCGACTCAGCTCGAAGGGCCAGGTCACCGTGCCCCGCGCGGTGCGTGAGGCGCTGTCGCTGGTGGAAGGTGACAGCCTCGTCTTCCGCGTCGAGGGCGACCATGCTGTGCTGGCGCGGACGCCAGATCTGCTCACGCTGGCGGGGGCGGTCAGCGTGCCAGCGGCGAAGCGGGGCACCGCCTGGGCCGAGGTCCTGCACCAGACGCGACGGGCGCGCTCCGATCAACGGCGGTGACCGCCTTCATCGACACCAACGTCCTGATCCGTCACCTGACCGGCGATCCGCCGGCCCAAGCCGTCCGTGCGACTCGCTACTTGGAGCGCTCCGAGGAGCTCCTGCTGCCGGACCTCATCCTCGCCGAGGTCGCCTACGTCCTGGAGTCCTATTACGAGGTGCCCCGCGTCCAGGTCGCCGAGACCCTGCGGGCGGTGCTGGGCTTCCCTGCAATCCGAGTCGTCGACGCGGATCTGCTGCAGCGGGCCGTGGAGGTCTATGACGTGCATCGACTTGACTTCGCCGATGCCTATCTGATCGCCAGCGCCGAACGTGCCGGCGTCGGTGTCATCGCCTCCTTCGACCGAAGCATCGACCGGGTCGGCACGGTCCGCCGCGAAGAGCCCGCTTGACCG
>JBBSHF010000161.1:0-3037 GCA_038253355.1 Candidatus Limnocylindria bacterium | reverse complement strand
CCGTCAGGCTCCGCCTGGCCGCCCAGTCGCCACAGGGCGACAAGCTTGCCGCCGCCGACGTGGTGATCGACAACGCCGGCTCGCTCAGCGAGACGCGACGGCAGGTCGCCGCTGCGCTCGCTGCGCTGCAGGCTTCCTAGGGCGTCGCCTGCTGGGTGAACTTCGGAGGAAGCGGGACCGGGAAGCCGAACTCATTGATCAGCGTGTCGATGGTCGAGCCCTTGGTCGTCGCGGTGCGATCGTCCGCATCGGCGCGCAGGACCATTGTGAACTGGCCGCCCGCCGCGGTCAGCTCGGCGACCTTTTCGGCGGTGGCGAGATCGGTGCGCAGGATGTAGAGACCTCCATTGCGGGCCAGGATGTCGAGCTTCTGCAGCGTCACCTTGGTCGAGGGTCCCGGGATGAAGCGGCTCTGCGTCGCCCTGGCCTGCCCGGCCGGTTGGCCGATCTCCGGGTTGATGGCCATGGTCACGATCAGGTCGACCCGCTGCCCTGGCTGCAGCGTGCCGGCCACCGCGCGGTCATCGGGCACGCTGACCGAGACGGCACGCAGGTCCGGCCCCGACGCATCGTACTTCTGCCCCGGCTCGAGGATCGAGAAAGCCTGCCCCTCCGTGGTCGAGGCCAGGAAGTTGCGCGTGACGAGCTGGCCGGTGGCTATCGGCACGCCGCTGACCCGGCCGAGCACCTCGTCGATGCGGCCGAAGGCCGTGGCGTTGGTGGCATCGGCGGGGATGGTGCGCATCGTCACGTCGCCCTCCTCGATCGGCTTGCGGCCCGGGATGTCGCGCACGGCAACGACCACGTTGCGGGTCTCCGCCTTCGGCGCGGTGGTCAGCCCCGTGGCCTGCAGCGTCACGAATACGATGGCGCCCACGATCAGCGCGATGATCAGCCCCACCGCGATGTAGAGCTTCGATCGCTTGCTGTTCTTGTCGGAATACTCGAGTTCCACGAGGCGCTCCTCTCCTTTGTTGGTTTACCAGGGCACGAGGCGCGGTTGCTGCGCGCGGCGCAGCTCCTGCGCGTTCGGATCGGCATAGGCTCTCGTCACCGCTTCACCGCGAATCGTGTTCGAGTCGAGCCAGGTGATCTTGAATACGGCGAAACCGATGATGTCCACGTAGCTTCCGCTGCTCGAGCTGGTGGCAACGCTGAACGTGATCGGCTGCAGGTGGGTGACCGGCTGATTGTCACCGTTGGTGCCGGTCGCGCGGACGTTGAAGCGATAGCAGCCGGCATTCAGCCCGACGGTGCTGATCGACAGATTCGAGAGGGCGCCGCTGCCGCTGGCGCTCGGCACCGTGGACGAGGCGCTGAGGTTGATCTGCCCGACGCCGATCGCCTTCGGGTTGAGCGAGCAATCGGTGAACGAGTTCGCGTCCCAGGAGAGGCTTACGGCGTTGCCCGAGTTCCATTTCGAGCTGTTGGTCGTGGTCGAGACATAGATCGGCAGGCTGATGGCATCGCCCAGGGCTGCGGCGACCCCTGTCGTGGTCGAGTTCCGCAGGCTGAAGTCGCGCATCGCGGCGCCGATCCTGACCGGGACCGGTACGCGGCGGGTCTGGAAGTAGGGATTTCCCGAGTGTCCCTCAAGCCAGACGGTGTAGATCCCCGCGGGAACGCCGTTGGTCTGGATCGCGCTGGTGTCGACTCGGGTGCCGTTCGTGTCCGGGATGAAGACATCGGTCGACCAGGTGGGCTGGTTCATGTCGCCGCTGGCCGGCGGAGAGGCGGGCGGGTCCGGCAGGATGTCGTACTCGGGATGGCCGCTGCCCGCCGCGTCGAGGTCGCCGTGCAGATGCAGCGTGACCGTCGAATTGAAGGAAGCGTTGCGGGAGATGGTGAAGCTCGGGCCATCGACCGGCGCGGTGGTCGTGCCATCCAGTACGAACGCCGCGGGCGGCGTGATCGAGAAGTCGGGGATCTCCATCACCGTGCCGTTGTAGATGGCGAGCAGGACGCGCCGGCCAACCTCGTAGGTGTCCCCGAAGTTGCCGACGACCATCGAGCTGTCGTTGCCGGACATGACCGCCACCTGATCGTTCGGATCAGAGGGGTTGACCACCGGCGGAAACATCGGGCCCGGGTAGCCGCTCAGCAGGTAGTCGCCCTGCCTCGTCTTCAGGGTCGAAACCGTCGTGCCGCTGGTGACGCCGTTGTAGTAGATCCGCGACGCCGAGTCCTGGAAGTTCCGCACGTCGAGGGCGATGAAGCCGCGAAAGTCGCTGCTGTTGCTCGCCTTGGCGCCCGGACCGTAGAGGTCGAACTCGCCACCCGGCTGGGTCTCGCTGGCGGGCGTGCGGCCGTTGTAGCCGAGCACGTCGGTTGGATCGACCTGTCCCGTCCCAGAGCTCGCGGCGGTCGCCAGGTTATCCGCGAAATCGCCGCCGGGGCCGGGAGCGTTGAGGTAGCGCCGGGCGACGATCGGCACGGCTGGACCGCCCTGCAGCTGGCAGCGAGCACGCGCGCCGGTGCCGAGCTGGTTGATGCCCACCACGCGAGCGAGCGTCGTCGTGACGGTCGAGCTGACGGCGACCCGCACCGAGGTGCCGCTGATGATGATGCCGCTGCTCAGGTACGCCGGATCGCCGGCGCGGCCGTCTTCGTAGGCCCGGCTCGTGTCGTCGGCGATGATTGCCGTCGCGGCCGCCGGTGAACCCTGCAGGTTGATGCCTGCCACCGATCGCGCGGTCTGCGCCGCGGCGCCATCCGACTCGCCCCCGATCAGGGAGCGGCAGGCCGCCAGCGCCGCGGCATCGGCCGCATTCTGCACGTGGCGACGCTCCGCCACCTGGCGCCCGATATCGATCGAGATGCCGGCGAAGGCCAGCAGCACGACCAGAAGGATGGCGAACAGGACCAGCACCTGACCGCGTTCTGGCTCGGGGCGGGCCATCAGTTGATCACCATCGTGATCGTGGCGCGCTGCGAGAAGAGGCTGCCACCGCCCAGGATCGGACCGATGAGCGGCACCACGATATCTGAGCGATAGGCCAGGTCCACGGTCATCCGGTATCCGGACCGCGGGTCGTTG
>JBBSHF010000160.1:0-3043 GCA_038253355.1 Candidatus Limnocylindria bacterium | reverse complement strand
CACCGGTCGAGGGAATCCGCCACAGAAGCGACGCAATCCGCTCTGTGGCAGTCAGATGTGCTCCTGGTGAGCATCCAGCCGCTTCATCGGTCTGTGCGCCAGCCACGTGCTCACCAGCAGAACATTTGGCGGCACCGCACGCTGGAGACCGGGCCTTGGATACCGCGCGCTGGAGACCGGGCCCTGGAGACCGATCCCGATCGCGGCCACGCGGGCCAGCTCGCGCCGCAATGGCCGTATCCTTGCCACATGGCCCTCTACGAGATCCACGAAGAACCGAAGCTCACCGCGCCGGTGATCGTGGCGGCGCTCGAGGGTTGGGTGGACGCCGGTGGCGCGGGCACGCTCGCGGCGGCGCAACTGGCCGAGGACGGCAGGGCAATCGCCACCTTCGACTCTGACGCGATCTTCGACTACCGCGTACGGCGCCCGACGTTGGAGATCGTGGACGGCCGACCGATGCGCCTCGAGTGGTCGACCCTGACGCTCACGCACGCGCGCGTAGGCGATCGGGACCTCCTGGTCCTGCGCGGCGCGGAGCCCGATTACCGATGGCACCAGCTTGCATCCGATGTCGTTGAGCTCGCCCGGCGCCTGGGCGTGGTCGGCTGGGCCAGCCTGGGCGCCATCCCCGCCGCCGTGCCGCACACCCGGCCGGTGCCGGTGCTGGCCACCGCATCGGCGCCTGGTCTGCTGCCGGAAGACATCAAGCAGGGTCCGGACGGGTTGCTGCGGGTGCCGGCGGCGGCGCTATCGGTCCTGGAGCTGGAGATCGCTGCTGCGCGCATTCCGTCGGTTGGCTTCTTTGCGCAGGTGCCGCATTACGTGAACGCCTCGTACCCCGCGGCGTCCATCGCGCTGCTCACCGCGCTGGGCAAGTACCTGGGCGTCGATCTACCGATGGGCACCCTGGGCACGCGGGCCCTGGAGCGACGCAACCTGCTGGATGCCGCCGCCGCATCGGACGAGGACACGCGCTCACACGTCGAGCGTCTGGAGCTGCTTGCCGACCAGGCGCGGCTGCCGGAGGGCGACGAGCTGATCGCTGATATCGAGCGCTACCTGCGCCAGCGGGGTGGCAACGGCGAGCCGGAGGGCGGCGGCGGCTCGAAGCTCAACTAGAGCCCGGTCAGCTCACCGCGCAGTGAGTCGAGGTCCGTGTCCTCCTTCGCCCAGTCCCGGAGCTCGGGCCGCAGACCAAACGCCTGGTGCAGGAGCGGCCGCGCGCGATCGAGCCGCCCCGCCAGCGCATGCGCGCAGGCCATGTTGTAGAGGCCGGTGCCGCGGTCCTTGGCGGTGAGGCTTCCGTCCGAGACCAGCCGTTCGATCTCGTCGACGAACATTGCGATGCGCCCATCGTCCGCCCCGATCTTTGCCTCGACCAGCCAGCCAAAGTGCGTCAACGCGTGAAACGGCCCGTTGCCAAACGTGCCGCCCACCAGCGGATCTGACGAATGCAGCAGCGCGGGATCGATCGCCTTCAGCGCGGCCTCGAGTCGCTCGCTGACCTCATCGGCCTCGGCGGCGACGGATTCCCAGTCCCAGTCCGCGCGGATGGCCTGCAGCTCGGCGTTGATCTCGTCGTCCTCGCGGGCGTCGGTGGGAGCCTCCTGGCCGAGGCGAGCCGCCTCGTAGCGAGCCGCCTCGTACCGATCCGCCTGGCGCCCCTTCCAGGCGGTCAGGTGCGCCTGGTGATCCTTCGGCGACCAGTCGCCTGCGCGCATTGGCCGATCACGGACGGCGGGATCCAGCCTCCCGAACACGTCGCGCTCCGCCTGGCGGGTCGCGCGCAGGTGTGCCAGCAGGTCCTCCACGAGCGGGTCGCGGGCGGGTGAGTCCTTCATCGGCCAATCATGACGGGTCTGCGCGGACATCTCCGCGAGTTTCGTGACGGTGCGCCAGTTGCGCGCGGTCGCAGCAACCGGCAGCCGCCGGCCGTTGAGCAGCGCCGCCGGCAGCTTCGCCCGACCCATGCCGTTGGGCAGGTGCAGGTAGATCTCGGCGCCGCGCACCGCGAACTCCTCCGGCGGGAACGTCACGCTGCGCAGGCCTTCAACGGCCTTCGCATCCAGCGGCGCGGCCAGGAAGGCAACAT
Organism: Candidatus Limnocylindria bacterium; assembly: GCA_038253355.1. Lineage (GTDB taxonomy): Bacteria > Chloroflexota > Limnocylindria > QHBO01 > QHBO01 > JAICUY01. The sequence goes on along the minus strand of JBBSHF010000160.1, from coordinate 948 downwards.
GCACGGTGGCGGCGTCAGCATCCGGGAATGGGTTGTTGGCCAGCACATCGGCCAATTCGGAGTGCGTGCGAACCATGACCGATGGTTCGACGCCCAGCCGCTCGGCGATCGCCGCTTCGAGCGCAGCTGCCAGTCGCGGGGCCGCCAGTGAGCTGCTGAGCACGAGGTTGCCGCTCTGGATGTACGTGACGACGTTGGTGCAGCCGATGGATTCGCAGGTTTCGCGCAGCGCCGGCATCGCCACCTTCGCGCGGCCGCCGACGTTGATTCCGCGCAGCAGCGCGACGAAGCGAGTCATGTTCTGAACACGATATCGCGTGCCGCCCACCTCCGCGCGGCACGAAGGCCGGCAGACGGGCGCCTTCATCGGTCAGACGAGCAGCGTGCGATTGGTGCTGCACCCGGACGCCGTCGCGGGCTCCCCCACTTGGCAGATGTCGGTGTGAGTCGCGCTAAGACAGTCGCAGCGTCATGCGCGCCGTCTCTCGAGCGTGATCGACCGCAGGAACTGGTTCAGCACGCCCTTTCGACCGAGCTAACGCGCCTACGACCGACATCTGCGCCGTCGGACGCGCCGGTCAGGTGTTGGGCGCATGCAGGACATGCCAGCGGACGACGCTCGGGGAGGGCGCCAACGACCGTTTGTGCGGGCCATGACACCTGACGTGGGCCGCGGCCCACGGCCGCCAGATGTTCTGATGGTGAGCACGGATCAAGGGAAATGAGCCATGGCCGCGCAATATGCTTACCAGGGCGACTTTTGACAGCGCCGGGGCCGGTTTCCGAGACCGGCGCTCATCACGGCACCCTCTGACATTTTCAGTGGAGTTGCGGCTGAGGTGCCATCGCGCGAGCAGACGAAGATCGGCGCACGAGCGGATCATCGGTCGGTGGATCCGGCGCGCGATGAGTGACCCAAAGCGCTTCCACGGCATGCAGTCATTCGTT
>JBBSHF010000159.1:0-3046 GCA_038253355.1 Candidatus Limnocylindria bacterium | reverse complement strand
TGGGCCTCGCTCGACGGCCGCGCCTTCGTCCTCCCCGACGACGTACGCGCCGTCGCCCACGCCGTGCTCGATCATCGGCTGCTGCTCGACGTGGACCGCGAGCTGCGCGGCGCCACCGTCAGCGGCGTGATGGACGAGGTGCTCGCCGGGGTCCCGCTGCCGCTGGAGGTCGCCGCAACGTAGGCCGATGCTCGATTGGCTGGCCCTCGCGCTCGTACTCGTGGCGATCGGAGCCCTGGCCGACGCGCCGGGCCTGCTGCTGATCGCCGGCATCACCCTGGCCTACGGTTCACTCACCCGGCTGTGGACCCGTTACGGCATGCGCGACGTGGAGTACCGCCGCGAGCTTGGCGCCGCACGTGCCATCGCCGGTGACACGGTGCCGCTCGACGTCACGATCTGGAACGGCAAGCTGCTGCCGCTCCCGTGGATCGCCGCGGATGACGCCATCACCGATGGGATCGGCGTCACCGAGCAGTCGGACCTCGGGCGCGACGAGAGCTTCGGGCGCCGGATCCTGCACAACGCCTGGGCACTGTCGTGGTACGAGCGGGTGGTGCGCCACTTCCACCTCGAGGCACGCCGTCGCGGCGTCTACGAGTTCGGCCCGGTGCGGCTGCGCGTGCGCGACGTCCTGGGGCGCGCCGCGGTCGCCGGCTCGCAGCCCGAAACGGCAACCCTGCTGGTCGGTCCGCGAACGGTCGGGCTGCGGCAGGCGGGGCACGACCTCGCCCCGATCGGCGACCGGCGCGCGCGGCAGAGCCTCTTCTCCGACCCGGCGCTGTTCGGCGGCGTGCGGCCCTTCCAGGCCGGCGACCCGCTGAAGCGGGTGCACTGGCGCGCGACGGCCCGCCTGGGATCGACCGTGAGCCGTCGCTACGAGCCGGCCCGGGGCCGCGAGGTGGTGATCGCCCTCGACGTGCAGACGCTCGAGGACCAGCCGCACTGGGAGATGACCTACGACGACGGGGCGTTCGAGTCGCTGTGCGTCGCCGCGGTGTCCGTCTCCCGGCATCTGCTCGCCGACGGCGCCTCGCTTGGCCTGGCGGCGGCCTCGTTCAGCGGCTCATCGCAACGGATCGCCTACCTGCCGCCGCGGGCGGCCTACGGCCAGCTGGCTCGGGTCTCCAGCCTGCTGGCCCGATGCGGACCGCTGAGCTCCGGCCCCTTCGACCGGCTGCTCACCTGGCTGACCCGTCGCGTGCCGACCGGGTGCACGCTGATGATCCTCTCAGTGCGCGACCCGCGACCCTTCGTGCCGATGCTGGCCCGCCTGTCGCGCAGCGGCTACGACCTCGAATGGGTCGCCCTTGGAGCCATGGGCGCAACGTTTGCCACGCACCTGCGGCGCATCGGCCTGCGCGCCGTAGCCGCCGACCTGGGACCAGATTGGGAGACAGCCGATGCGCTCGTCCTGGGCGGCTAGGGTCCTGCTCCCCGCGACGCAGGTCCTCGCCGAGGGCGGCTGGCTGGCGGTCGCGTACGCCGCGGTGCAGGTGCTCGGTCACCAGACGCCGCGCATCGGACCCATCGAGCTGGCGCTCCTGGCCTGGGCGGGGATGGCGTGGGCACGTCGGCGGCGCTGGCATTCGCAGCTTCCCGAGCTGCTGGGCCTGCCCGTGCTGGCGCTGCTCGGTGCCGCCATCGGCTGGATCCTGGCACCCGAGGTTCGTGGCGCGCTGCTCGATGGCCATCTGGGCATCGCGCTGAGCCTCCATCCCGCTGGCTGGCTGGCCGGCGTCGCCGTGCTGCGCGGCGCTGCCCATCGGTCCCGCCAGGACGACGACGCGGTGCAGCAGCATCTGCTGCGGCTGGCGATTCCCGGGCTGGCGCTGCCATGGCTGATCGGTCAGGCGTCCAGCAGCGGCGTCCTGGAGCGTGAGTTCACCGAGGCTGCCTTCATGGGCACGCTCATCTTCGCCGCCAGCTCGTTCACCGCGCTCGGCCTGGCGCACCTCGAATCGGTGCGGCTCAGCACCGGCAGCGATTGGCGCACCAATCGGTCGTGGCTCACGCTGGTGCTCGGCGTGGCGGCGAGCCTCACTGCCGTGGGCATCCCGGCCGCCGCCTTCCTGGGCGTGCCGGCCAGCGCGCTGCTGGCCACGCTGTTCGGGCCGCTGCGCATCGCGCTGCTGGTGCTGCTGCTGCTCGCCACGCCGGTGATCGCCGCCGCAGCCTGGGTCGCCGACCTGCTGCCGCACGCGGAAGCCACCGCGCGCCCGCTGCTGCCGAACCTGCGCACCGATCCGCTGCCGGCCGTCACATCGGCCCCCACGATCGTCTTCTACGCGGTCTTCGGCATCCTGCTGGTGGTCGAGCTCGTCTTCCTGGCGCTGATCATCTACCTGCGCTGGCAGGAGCGCACCCGCCTGACCGATGCACCCGACGGCTTCGAGGAGCGCTCGATCGTCGTCCCGAGCGAGCCTCGTCGCCCGAAGCCGGTCGTGGCGCGGGGGCCGCTGCGGCGGCGTGATGCGGATGACCCGGCCGCTGCGTATCTGACGGCCCTCGAGGCCCTGCACCGAGACGGGCGCTGGGCGCGGGCGATAGGCGAAACGCCCGCAGAGCACGCACGCCGCGTCCGCGGTGCGGGCCTGCCCGATCCTTCGCTGTCGCGCCTTGCCAGCGCGTACCAGCTGCTGCGCTACGGCGGCGTGCGGCTCGGCGTGCGTGAAGCGCGTCGGGCCCGCGGCCGCCTGGCGCGCCTGCGTTCGTTTCTGGGTGGTTGACGCGCGGCGGTGAGGGGCTGACGCTCGTCCGCCGCCGTGCCGGCCGTAATCCGCCTCCAGTGGCTCCTTATCGGAGGTGCCGACGGATTGCAGCACCAACCTGGCCGAGCCCGCCGTAATGCGCCTCCAGTGGACCCTTATCGGCGGTGGCGACGGATTGCAGCACCAACCTGGCCGAGCCCGCCGTAATGCGCCTCCAGTGGACCCTTATCGGCGGTGGCGACGGATTGCAGCACCAACCTGGCCGATAAGGGGCCGACATCGGCGCATTAGCGACCGCAGATGCTCAAAGCCGAGCATTCCCGCAGATAAGACGC
>JBBSHF010000158.1:0-3105 GCA_038253355.1 Candidatus Limnocylindria bacterium | reverse complement strand
GGCTGAGCGCATACAGGATGCCGCCCAGGACGATCACGCTGAAGACACTGATCGCCCAGTCGGTGGCCGCCACGGCCAGGCCGAACTCCGGCGCGACGCCGTAGATGGTCAGCACGCCGATGACGCCCGCCTGCACGAAACCGATGCCACCGGGGGTCAGCGGGATGGCGGTCAGCAGCGACCCCGCCAGCGCGACGAAGATGGCCGAGCTGACGCCCAGGTGCGCGATCTCCGGCAGGTTGAGGGCACGGAGCACGAAGTAGAGGCGCAGTCCCTCGAGCAGCCAGATCATGCCGGTCAGCGCGATGATGACCGGCAGGCTGCGCGGCGTGAGCGCGCCGGTGCTGCCCTCGTGGAAGCGCTCGTACAGGTCGCCCAGTCGAGCGGGTAGGAAGCGGGTCAGGCGTCGTCCCTGGAAGCGCAGCGCCACGACAAGCGCGACCAGCACCAGGGCCACGATGAAGCCGAACAGGAAGAGGGCGTCCACCTCCGGCCGATTCTTGCCACGGAAGCTCCAGTAACCGGCGGCCAGCGCCAGCCCGAAAATCACGATGATGTCGGCGATACGCTCGATGAAGATCGTGCCGACGGTGCGCGAGATCGACCCGCCGTAGTTGCCCTTGAGCAGGTAGGCGCGGTACAGGTCGCCCAGCTTGGCGGGCACCACGCAGTTCACGAACCACGACAGGAACAGGATCTCGGTGGCGGGCACGAAGCGCAGGTGCGTCCCGACGCGGCCCAGGATGAAGTGCCAGCGAAAGCCGCGCAGCGGAAAGGTCAGGTAGTAGACGAAGAAGGCGAGGAGCAGGAAGAACGGATTGGCATGCGAGATGGCGGTCAGCGTCTTACCGATGTTGGCGCCCACCACATTGATCAGCAGCACGATGAGCAGCACGCCGAAGATCACCGAACCGATGGTCCGCAGGTTGAGCACGCGTCGCGCCAGGCTGACCTCCGCCTCGGGGATCACCTCGTTCGGCGGCGCGCCCAGGAACTCGCCGGGCTCGTAGACCGAGTGGCCGTGCTGGTGCGGACCGCTGGGATGCCCGTGCTCCCGGTGCTCCCGGTGCTCGCGGTGCTCCCCGGGCTCCCGGTGCGGCGGCGTTTCAGCCACGGTCCGAGGAGGACTCCGGGTCCCCGGGGTCAGGCAGCTCGGCCGGGGTCGGCCGCTCGACCGGCTCGTGCTCGACCCGTTTCGGCGGCTCGGGGCCCAGGACCGGCGCGGCGGCGGTCTCGCGGCCGAGCCAGCGCCGCGCGATGTTCGACCACACCGCCCAGCGCGTGGTGAGGTGGATCAGCACCGTCGAACGGCTGCCGTGCCACTCGTTCTGCGGCAGGGCGGCCTTGAGCTGCCGCGCGTCGTCGAAGAGTGGCAGGACGTTGAAGCTCATCGCGATCTCGAAGCTCGAATGCGAGTCGCTGCAGGCAATCCCGGGGATCCCGTAACGCGCTGCCAGCTCGGCGGCCGCCAGGTTGTGGCGCTGGAACGTGACCCGGCTGTTGAAGATCTCGATCGCGTCGATCTTGCCGGCCTCGGCGAGCGCGATGAGCGGCTCTTCCCTGATGTGCGAGGCGCGGAACGGATCGTACGGATGCGGGATCGAGACCAGGCCGCCCTGCTCGTGGATGGCATCGGCCGTGGCATCGGCGGAGAGGCCGCGCGGGATGGTGCGCTGCAGGAACAGGCCAACGACCTCGCCATCGGCCGTCGAGACCTCCTCGCCCAGGATCACCGTCAGCCGGCCGTCGAGACCGAGCTCGCGAACCTTGTCGCGCACCGCGATGGCGCCCTCCACGTTGTTGTGATTGGTGACCGCCACGTGGGTCAGGCCGCGCTCCAGCGCGACGCGGATGAACTTCTCCTCGGCCAGGATCGAGTCGCGGCTGAAGCGGGTGTGGATGTGGAAGTCGGCAAAGGCGCGCTCCGGCGGCGCATCGCCCCCCGTTCGCTCCCTGACCGATCTCCGCGCCGACGCCGCAGGCGCCGCGGCGCTCACCAGTGGCGCGCCCGGGCACATCGGTCCCCGAAGATCATCGGTCCAGGGTCATGAAGCGCTGACCAGGCTCTTGCGGTACGTGCCGAAGTGCTCCAGCGCCAGCCCGGTGCCGACGGCGACCGAGTTGAGGGCGTTCTCGGCGACGTGGCACGGGATGCCGGTGACCTGGGTCAGCAGCGTGTCGAGGTTGCGCAGCAGCGAGCCGCCACCGGACATGACCATCCCCTTGTCGATGATGTCGCTGGAGAGCTCCGGCGGGGTGCGCTCCAGGACGTTGCGCACCGCCGTCACGATCTGCTGGATGGGCTGCTCGATCGCTTCGGTGATCTCGGCGCTGGTGATGGGAATGGTGCGCGGCAGGCCGGCGATCATGTCGCGGCCCTTGACCTCCATGGAGAGTGGCTCGTCGAGCGGCAGCGCGGAACCGATCTGGATCTTGACCTCCTCCGCGGTGCGGTCGCCGATCATCAGGTTGTACTTGCGCCGGATGTAGTTGGTGATGGCTTCATCGAACCGGTTGCCGCCGACTCTGACGGAGTCGCTCACCACGATCCCGCCCAGCGCGATGACCGCGATCTCGCTCGTCCCGCCGCCGATGTCGATGATCATGTTGCCGCTTGGCCCGCTGATGGGCACGTTGGCGCCTATGGCCGCCGCCAGCGGCTCCTCGATGAGGAACGCCTCCCTGGCGCCCGCCTTGAGCGCTGCGTCCTTGACCGCACGTTTCTCGACGCTGGTCACGCCGGACGGGACGCTGATCATCACGTCGGGCTTGAACAGGCGGACGCGGGCCACCTTGTTGATGACGTAGCGCAGCATGGCTTCGGTGATCAGGTAATCGGCGATGACGCCGTCGCGCATCGGCCTGATGGCTCTCACGTTGCCCGGGGTTCGGCCGATCATCTCGCGGGCCTCTTCGCCGACGGCGACGAGGCGGTTGTCGTCGTCGGAGATGGCAACCACGGACGGCTCGTTGAGGACGACGCCCTTGCCCTTGACGTAGACCAGGATGTTGGCTGTGCCGAGGTCGATGCCGATCTTCATGCGCGCACTATCTGTCCGAGCGAGTTCCGGTTGGGGCGCCCGCAGTATACCGATAAGGCCGCGG
>JBBSHF010000157.1:0-3123 GCA_038253355.1 Candidatus Limnocylindria bacterium | reverse complement strand
GTTCTTGAGCTTTCATCGGGGGCGGCCCTGGCGCAGGATGTCGACCGACTTGGCGATGCGCCGCTGCCGGGTCTCAGCGGTCTTGGCACCGGTGATCTGCAGGGCGTGCCAGGACTTGTTGCTGTACGACAGGCCGTCGAACGTCGCGCGGGCGGCGGGCTCGGCATCCAGGGCAGCTGCCAGGTCGTTCGGGACCTCCACGACCCGCGGCGTGGTGTCCAGCTCGATGTCGACGTCCACCTCGTCGCCGCCGGCAACTCCTGCCCCGGCGCGGTTCTCCGCGCTGATGCCGACCATGTACACGCCACCCATCACCGCGATGGTGTTGCGATAGGTGAAGCCGTTGATGGTGACCGTCACCGCCGGACGCTTGCCCGCGCCCAGGGACTCGACGACCTCATCGGGCACCTGGATGCCCGTCGCGGTTTTGTCGTTCTGCAGGATGGTGGTGTGGAATCGCATGTCAGTCCTCCTCGATTGGCCGCGAGGGCCCTGGCTCTCGGACGGTCAGACCGATGCGCCACGCAGGACTCATCGGTCCAGCGTCCGATGAGTTTCCAGCGAACGATTCGTCTTTCCTGTGCTCCCCGTGCAGGAGGTCCGATCTTGGTCGCTCAGACCACGATCGAAGTGGTCCTCGACGGCGAGGCTGAGTCGGCTGCGTTCTGCGAACGCGTCTGCCTGCTGCTCGAGCAGACTGGGGCCGATCTCGTCGTCTGCGACGTCGGCGCGCTCATTGAACCTGACTGCGGGATGGTCGATACGCTTGCCCGACTGCAGCTGAGCGTACACCGCCTGGGCCGTCGGATGGGGCTGAGGCACGCGTCCCCGGAGCTGCTCGAACTGCTCGAGCTGGCCGGACTGAGCGACGTGATACACGACGCGAGTTTGCACCGACTGTAAGCAAACGACCGAGATGGGCTGGCCGACGGCCGTTTCTTTCATCGGTTGGTGGCAATCAGCGGAGGAGAAGGCCAATTCGGGCCGTCTCGCGGTCCTTTCGGCCCGACCCGATGGCTTCCTCCGGCGTTTGCCTGCACCAGATGCAAATTCGGCTCGGGGGCTCGGGGGCTCGGGGGCTCGCGACCAGTCGCGGTTCAGGCGAGCGTCGGCGGCAGGCCGAACAGCGGAAAGAGCCGCTCGGTGTCGAGGAAAAACATGATCCCGCTGATCCGATCTCCGGACGTCTCGACGACCTGCAGCGACCACGGCACGTAGCCGCCATCGGGACCGGGCTTGTACTGCCCGAATGCCGGCGAGCCGTTCGCCACGGTCGGCAGCAGGCGCGAGCCGTCGCAGCCGATCCCCGGTCCGAGGCACCATTTGCGGATGTCGAGGTGCGTCTGCAGCCACAGCTCGTACGGCGGCATCGACCACGTCGCGTCCTCGTGGAGCAGCGCGGTGAGCTTATCCATGTCGTAGCGCTCGAAGGCGTCGACGTAGCGGGCAAGCAGTCGCCGCTGGTCGTCATCCATCGGCCTGGGAGGATCCGTGGCGGTGACGTTGATGCTGGCCAGGGTCGATCGCGCGCGCTGCAGCGCACTGTTGACCGATGCGATCGTGGTCTCGAGCAGCTCCGCGACCTCGTCCGCCCTCCAGCGCAGCACCTCACGCAGGATGAGCACCGCGCGCTGGCGCGGGGGCAGGTGCTGGAGGGCGGCCACGAACGCAAGACGCACTGACTCGCGCGCCACGGCCAGGTCGGCCGGGTCCCCAGCCTCGGGCACGACGCGGCCATCGGGGATCGGCTCGATCCAGGTGACCTCGGCGAGTGCCGGGCTGAGCGCGTTGTCGGCGCTCGAAGCCGGCCCGAGGTCCATGGGACGAGCGCGACGTTGCTTCCCGGTCAGCATGTCGAGGCAGACGTTGGTGGCGATCCGATACAGCCACGAGCGCAACGCCGCGCGGCCCTCGAATCGGTCGAAGCCGCGCCACGCACGGACGAACGTGTCCTGGACGGCGTCCTCCGCCTCGAAGCTGGAGGCCAGCATTCGATAGCAGTACGGGGTCAGCTCGCGCCGATGCTGCTCGAGCTGCGGCGCGAGCTCAACGGTGCCGTTGCTCGCCCTGGTCGGGACGGGGGCCGTGGCCACCTCACTCATTGGTCATCCTCTTGGCCGATTCGGTATGGTCCTCCATGTCAGGGCGTCGGGCCGGGAATGTCAAGCGGGCCGTCCGCGGGCCACCTACGCCGCAAAGAGCTCCTCAAGAACGGGAGCCAGGACCGCCGGGTCGAATGTCGCAGCTGTTCAGACCCGCATCGGTTCGCAAACTCATCGGTGCGCGCCTCATTGTGCCAGCCGCTAGAGTGCACGCCTCGTGACCGATGCCGCCCGCGTTGTTGAGCGAACGTACCTGCTGCTGACCCTGCTGACGACGCTGGCCGCTTCGTTCATCTGGGGCATCAATACGCTCTTCCTGCTGGATGCCGGGCTAAGCAACGTGGAGGCCTTCGCCGCGAATGCCTTCTTCAGCCTGGGCCAGGTGCTGTTCCAGGTGCCGACCGGCGTGGTGGCCGATACCCGCGGCCGGCGCTTCTCGTTCATGCTCGGCGCGGGCACGCTGCTGGTCGCCCAGCCTGCGCTGGGTCGCACCGCGGATCTGTTCGGCTACGGGACGTCGTACCTGGTGGCGGGCGCCATCCAGGCCCTGGCGGTGCCCTTCGCGATCCTCGCGCGCCGGGAGAACGCGTCGTCCGACCCGATTGCACTCGAGGCGGATGTGCTCTAGCCAAGCGCAGAGCATCGGCGTAGGCTCCGAGACAACACGGGCCGACTGTCCCGGCCTCCAGCACTGCACAGGAGAAGACGGATGCAGGAGCACCCGAACGCCACCCTCGTCCGCCAGGCCGGCGAGGCGATGACACGAGGCGACATGCAGGCCCAGTTCGACATGCTGGCCGACGATGTCGTATGGCACGAGATTGGAAGCGACGAGCCCATCCGCGGCAAGGACGCGCTGATGGCCCGCTTCGGCGCCATACCGGAGGGCGCCAGCATCACGGTCGACGTGCACGACGTCGTGGCCAACGACGAACACACGATGGCGCTCGCCACCGCCACCGCGAGCATGGGCGGCAAGTCGCTCATCTATCGGACCGTCGAGATCTACCACATCCGTGAC
>JBBSHF010000156.1:0-3196 GCA_038253355.1 Candidatus Limnocylindria bacterium | reverse complement strand
TCCCGGGCGGGCGCTCCGGATTGCCGCGGCGGCGAGCACGCACATCACGCGGTTGGGGGTGGAGGCGATCCCGCCCTTCTGGTCGGACCTCCTCGCGCGGCACGTGGCGATGGCGCGCGGCCTCCTCGGCGAGCCAGCGGCCGATGCCGCCTGGAGCGCCGGATCAATGCTCTCGCTGGCGGCCGCCGTCGAGGAGGCCCGGTCGGCTGCCGCCACCAATTGATCGTACGATTGCGACGTGGAAAACGTCCGCCGGCTCGCCCGGAGATGACGATGAAGGGCTTCTCGCAGCCGATTCGCGTCGCGGAGGTCATTGACCTGGTCGGCTGAGAGCCGGCTCCATGCGCCGTCTGGGCCCAGCGAGGACCATGACAGGTGCATGCTATGCGTTATCGTTCACTATCGGTTATAGAGAGCAGGAGGACGGAGTGGCGAAGCGGTACTACACGCCGGGCGAGGTCGCCAGTGAGCTGAGCGTCAGCGTTTCGACCGTGCTGCGCCTGGTACACGACGGATACCTCCCGGCCGTGCGCGTTTCGGAACGGATCTACCGGATTCCGGTGCCTACATTCGAGCGCTTCCAATCCGGTGCGGCGGAGCCGGTGGTGACTGTCAAAGAGCACGGACGAGACCATTCTCGCATCGGTTCGGGGGAGCCGATGCCTCGCCAGCGACGCCTGCCTGCCGCCGTGCGTTGAGGGCGACCCGCGCGCAGCTGAGGCGATATGTCGCCGATCTCGCGACCAGGCTCTGGTCGATGGGCGCCGATCTTGAAGGCGAACCCTCACTCGCCCAGGCTGATGACGGCGCCCTGTCCTTCGACATCGGCGCGTCCCTGCCAGATGCAGGACTTCCCCAGCCGGCAGTCCTCAGCATCGGCGAACGATGGGCAGTGGTCGGCGCCGAGTACGAACGGGTCGAGTACGGGTACGACCTCGTCGACCACCCAGGGCACCGCCGCCGCGCGTATCACCGGCACGACGAGCAGCACTTCCTCGCCGCATACGAGGTGGCCGTGCACGAGCACTGCGAGGAGGTCCTTGGCGCGCCGACATGCGATCACTATGCAGGCGAGCCGGTGCTGGATGGCTATCGCGGCATCGACCTGCTTGTGCGCGCCTGGACCGATGACGCCCTCGGATGCAACGAGCTGCGGTGCCTGGATTGATCTGACGCGAGTTCCGTCGCTGCCTTTCAGCAGGCGTACCACGTGAAGGATTATCTCCGCGCGTCGCGAAGGGGATCGAGCGCCCACGGGTGGCCGGTCGCTGTCTTTCCAGTGGTGGCATCGCCATTAGCGGCCCCCGCACCTGGGCGGCTGCAGTCCAGAGGCCGGGGCAGCCGGCGGGCCATCGCGACTGGCACTCGCCACAGGCCTAACTGAGGTTCCCCGGGTGGCTTGAGACAGCGGCTCAGCAGTCCGTGCCCGAAGCCCGGTTCGGCGGCACCGTAGCCAGGTGCTGGCTGTAACGGCCAAGCAGACGCCTCAGACGGCGGTGTGGGTGGCTGATGCGCGCACCCCCTGGCGATTCGGCCAACCAGACGCCGAAACCCGTCCTTGCTTGGTCGTTACAGCCGCCGGCTGGCTACCTGACGTTTCCCCGGGAAGTTCGAGACAGCGGCCCCGGTAGCGGTTGTCTCAAATCTCCAGGGGAATCTCACTGAGCCGTCGAGGGCATTGGTCCGCATCGGTCAATGTGGCGCCTTCCCCATCCAGGGTGTCGGCGTACCACAGGAATTCAAGCTCCACCGGCCGTTCCGGCTCCTGCCCGCCGACGCCCGATGACGAGGGGCCGGTGGGTGCGGCATCGGCACCGCCTCCGGATGATCGAGGAGACTTGACGCAGTAGGACTTCCGGTGATAATTCATATCATGAGCAGCAGAGTAGGAGAGCGCGGCCAGATCACGATCGAGAAGGCCATCCGCGAGAAGTTAGGTATTTACGCGGGCGACGAGGCGGTCCAGCGTATCGAGGGTGGCACGATCGTGATCGAGGTCGTGCCGGGCAGGCACCGCCGCTCGCTTGCCGGGAGCCTGCGTCACAAGACGCGACGGACGCCGGCCGACGAGTCGTGGGAGGCGCTGCGGCGGGCCGCATGGGAGACCGCAGACCCGGATCGCCGACGGTGATCGGAGCGGACACCTCCGTCATCGTTCGCTATCTCGTGGGCACACCGGCCGCCCAGGCTCGACGTGCGGCGCGGCTCATTGACGGCGACGGCGACATCGGCCTGTCGCCTGTTGCGCTCGCCGAATGCGCGCATGTCCTGCGGACCCAGTACGACGTCGAGCAACGCGACATCATCGACAGCCTGATCGGGCTCGTCCAGCGCCAGAACGTGCGGGTTCTTGGCATGCGGGCCGATGTCCTGGTCGAGATGCTGGTCAGGGCCCGCGAGCTCCCTGGTCGGCCGATCCCGGACGCGATGATCGTCGCGGCCAGCTTGGCTGCCGACGCGCTTCCGCTGGCCACGTTCGACCGTGACCAGCGTCGCTACGGTATCGCGATCATCGAGCCCTGACCGATGACGATGAGCCAGCCCATGACAGCCTGCGCCAGAGTGGGTGACACATTGATGTCGTCGTGCGTGACGCCCGGCAGGATTGCGAGCCGATGCTGCGTTTATTCCGGATCGGTCCCAGCTGGCGTCGCGCTGGCCACCACCGAGGAGACCGAAGAACTCGACCACGTGGGACGGCTCACGCGCGATTGTCAGTGGCGCGGCTGAGGCGGTTGTCCGTTGCTCTTCAGTAAGGTGGGTGCAGGTTTCGGAACATTGGGTAGTGGTGGACGTTCGCCGTCGCCAGCGGAAGGCCGAGCTCGAGCGCTGTCGCGCCAATGACCAGGTCGGCCACGCCGAGATTTCGATGGCTGCGCCGATACCGCCTTCCGAGCTCGCCGGCCGAGCGGGCGATGCGTTCGTCCACAGGCGCCCATTGCAGCGCGCCGAACAGCTCCTCCGCGGCGTGCCGCTCAGCGCTGCGCAGACCCTGAAGCAGCTCGATTCGGCTGATCTCCGAGCAGAAGGGGGCATCCGTCAGGCCCGCGAGGAAGGGAGCTATAACCGAATGTTGTGGACGGGCTCTCGAAAGATGAAGGCGGCGTACCCTCCTGAGTGATTGAAGCTCGCAGGAGGAGTACGCCATGATCAGGATAGTCCACGACGCGGATGCCGGCCCCGAGATCGGACCGCT
>JBBSHF010000155.1:0-3234 GCA_038253355.1 Candidatus Limnocylindria bacterium | reverse complement strand
CATGCCGTCGCTGTGCACCGCGCTGCACGCCCTCGCGAACGAAGCCGGCCCTGGCCAGGGCTCGTTGCTCGGGGACGTTCGCGACATCGGTCGAGGCTTCAATCCGGTTAGCGGCAGTGTTCGCAAACAGGTAAGCCGCCAGCAGCCGCTGTGCGTCCGCGCCAAACCCCCTGCCGCGCGCGGCGGGTATCAGCGAGATGCCAATGTTCCAGGCGCGGGACTCGATGTTGGGTCCGTACTTCACACCGTGCCAGGTGACGGTACCGATGGGAGTCCCATCCTGCTGCTCGACCAGCGCCGTCCCACCGCCCTCGCCCATCGTGCGGCCCTGCTCGACAGATTCGCGGACGGACTGATGCGGCAGGTCGAAGTCGTTGAACTCACCCTTGACTTCCGGCGAGGCCGCCCAGGCGTCGATCAGCTCGACGTCGTCGAGCCCCATCATCCGCAGCCGCAGCCGCTCGCCGGTCGCGAGCACGGCGGGCTCCTCAGCCGAAGTCAAGAGGCTTCTCAAGGATCAATGCCAGCGCGGCATCCAGTGGTTCGGCCAGCTGTATCGACTGGCGCACGGCAAACGCAGCGCGGCCGAACATCTCGATCTGCTCGACATCCAGCTGTCGCCCGCGGCGATCGTCGGGGAAGTGTTCCAACGGCCGGAATCCCAGGCCCCACTGCCACTCCTCCAGGGTCACCGGGCTGAACCGCTGCTCGCGATTGATCCAGACCGATGCGCCTTCGGCGTCATAGCGCACCTCCTCCACAACGCCGGAGCCATCGCCGATGAAGCGCACGCCATCGGGCGGCAAGGGCGCCTCCAGCAGGTGCGCACGGCCCAACCGTTCGCCCAGCGCGGCGCCTACTTTGGGCGCGGTCACGCGGAGAGGCTACCGGAAGTCCGAGACGGTGTGCCGCCCCGGTCGTGCGACGGTCGCGAGAGCGCCTGATGTGGCGGTGCTGGCGGTGCTCCCTCGCCGTTGTTGTCCCTCGCGGTTGTTGCGCCATCTGGCGCTAACGGCCATCGGGACAGGCAGACGGACCGATCCAGACCGATTTCGACCCCTTCGTTGGCCGCGAGCCACGCGCCGAACCGCGAGCCACGCGCCGAACCGCGACATTGCCGCGTACGTCAAGGTATGGGACAATGATCGGATGATCGAGACGCAGACGGAGCTGTGGCACATTCAAGAGGTTGCCGAGAAGGTCGGCCTCACCGCGCGTGCCATACGCTACTACGAGCAGCTGGGACTCCTCACTCCGGCCGCCCGCTCCGAAGGCGACTACCGCCTCTTCAACCAGGCCGATATCGACCGCCTGCGCACCATCAAGGCGCTTCGCGACGATGCTGGATTCTCACTGGCGGACATTGGCGAGCTGCTGCGCGACGAAGCGGACCGAGCTGTCCGGCGCAGCGCCCTTTACGATTCAACCGATCCACACGAACGACGTCAGCTCATCGCGGAAGAGCTGACGCGCGTCGAAGCGCAGATTGAGCTGCTGCGCGGCAAGATCGCTCGCCTGGCAACCATGGTCGGCGAAACGGAGGCGCGTCGCGCGCGCATGCTTGTACGGCTGGCCACCATTGACGCGGACGTGAAGGATTCGCCATGAGGAAGCCGATCAGCGGGGTCCGCCCCGAACTACCGATGGTGGCTGCTTGGCGTGACCAGCATTGGCGCGCTGCTCGCCTCTCTGACCTCCGGCTCGCTGGTCATTGCGCTCCCCGGTATCCTGCGCGACCTGCACACGGATCTCTTCGCGGTGATGTGGATCATCGTCGGCTATACGTTGGTGCTCACGGTGCTGGTGCTCAACGCGGGCCGCGTCGCAGATCGTTTCGGACGTGCTCGCACCTTCACGCTGGGCTCCGCCGCATTCACGGTGGCATCGGTCATTTGCGCGCTGGCGCCGGATGCCAACGGCCTGATCGCGGGCCGCGTGGCGCAGGGCATTGGCGCGGCGTTTATGTTTGCCAACTCATCGGCCCTGGTGACCGATGCCTTCCCCCGTCGCGAGCTCGGCAGGGCACTGGGCATCAACGCCATGGTAATCGGCGCCGGACTGATCTTGGGACCGATCTTGGGAGGTTGGCTGACCGGCTTCGGCTGACGATGGGTCTTCTGGTTCAATGTGCCCATTGGGATCATCGGTACGGTTGCCGCTGGTGTGGTGCTGGTGGAGCAATACGCCGCGCAGCGCAGCCTGTCGATCGACTGGTGGGGTTCTGTGCTCTACATGATTGCGCTGCTATCACTGATGACCTCCATGGCTTTTGGCGGCATCTACGGCTGGACGACGTGGTGGGTGATCGGTGGATTCGTCCTGTTCCTGATCGTGCTCCCGATCTTCCTCCGCGTCGAGTCGCGCGTGCCCACCCCGCTGCTGGACCTATCGCTGTTCCAGGACCGGCTGTTCACCATGGGCAACCTGACCGGGCTGCTCAACGGCGTGGCGCGCAACTCGGTGCTCTTCCTGCTGGTCTTCTACCTCCAGGGCGTCAAGGGCGACGATCCGGTCACGGCCGGCATCAAGCTCGCCCCACTCGCCGTGGGGCTGCTCGTCCTCTCGCCAATCTCCGGCGTGCTGGCGGACCGATACGGGTCGCGCATGCTGACGACCCTTGGAATGGTCATCACCGGCGTGGGCCTCGCTGGCCTGCTGACGCTCGCCGTGGACACGCCGTACTGGCAGCTGGCGCTGTGGCAGCTGATCATCGGAGCCGGCGCGGGCATCTTCGCCTCGCCGAACACGAGCGCGGTGATGGGCGTCGTGCCGCCGGAGAAGCGCGGCATCGGTGCCGGGATGCGCTCCATGCTGACGAACACCGGATTCGTCATCAGCATTGCCCTTGCGATTGGCCTGATGACGAGCTCCATGGATCCTAAGGTGCTGGTGGCGGTCTTCGCCGGCACCCAGACGGGTTCGGCCGGGATCAACATGGGTCCGTTCATCAACGCGCTGCACATCGCCTTCGCCGCGGGCGTGGTGGCCAGCGCGGTGGGCGCCGGAATCTCGCTGATGCGCGGCGAGCATCGGTCGTGGGCAGAGAGCGCGAGTGTCGACGGGCTGATTCGAGACGTCGAGTCAGGGGCGAATATCTAGGCGGCTGACGTGCCGTTCGGTGGCGCCTGCTGTCTGCGCCACGAGCCTGCGCGGCTGGGCCTGGAGCGAGGCTCGGCTTGCACGTGGTGTAGGCAACTGCCGGTGGAACGCATGCAGAACTGCATTTCTTGCGGT
>JBBSHF010000154.1:0-3256 GCA_038253355.1 Candidatus Limnocylindria bacterium | reverse complement strand
GATCGGGTGCCTGGACCGATGACGGCATCGTGCAGCAGGCACTGCGCACGCTGCGCACCGCGGACCCCGAGCTCACCCTGATCGCAGACGTGTGCCTGTGCGAGTACACCAGCCACGGCCACTGCGGCGCGCTGCGCGGCGGGACCGTCGACAACGATGCGACGCTGCCACTTCTCGCTGAGGCCGCGGTCTCGCTGAGCCGGGCGGGGGCTGACATCGTGGCGCCCAGCGCCATGATGGACGGGCAGGTCGCCGCCATTCGCTCGACGCTCGACGACGCTGGCCACCAACAGACCGCCATCCTGGCCTATGCGGCCAAGCACGCATCGGCCTTCTACGGTCCCTTCCGCGACGCAGCCGATTCGGCGCCGCAGCAGGGCGACCGCAGGAGCTACCAGATGGACCCGGCCAACGGCCGGGAGGCGCTGTGCGAGATCGAGGCCGACGTCGCCGAGGGAGCTGACATGATCATGATCAAGCCCGCGCTGCCGGCGCTCGACCTGGTGGCTGCCGCGCGGGCTCGCACCACCGTGCCAATCGCCGCCTACCAGGTGAGCGGCGAGTACGCATCACTGGTGGCCGCCGCGCAGAACGGCTGGCTCGACCGCCGAGCCGCGGCGCTCGAGAGCCTAACCGCCATCGCGCGGGCGGGCGCCGACGTGATCGTCACCTACTTCGCCGCGGAGGCTGCGGCCTGGCTCAACGAGGAGAACAGATGACCGACGAGCGCTTCGTCCACGCGTGGCTGCTGCGCCTCGACCCCGCCTGGCGCCGCCGATCCGACATCGAGCGACAGGCCGACATCGACGCCTTCTGCGCCGCCGCCGGACCGGCCACCAAGCGCATCGTGCAGCACGCCTACTCGACCATCGGCCTGCGCGCCGAAGGAGAGATCCTGCTGTGGCGCATGGCCGACACGCCCCAGGAGCTCGAGGCGTCCGCCGCGAAGCTGCTCTCTGCCGGCATCGGTCAATGGCTGTCACCGACGATCAGCCTGCTGGGCATGACGCGACCTTCGCAGTACGTCAAGAAGCCGACCAGCCAGGAGCAGTCGCTGTTCAGCGGCGAGCGGTCGGCGTACCTCATCGTCTACCCCTTCAGCAAGGCGACCGAGTGGTACCTGTCGCCGCCTGAGGAGCGGCAGAAGGTGATGAACGGGCACATGAAGATCGGTCACCACTACCCGCAGGTGCGCCAGCTGCTGGCCTACAGCTTCGGCCTGGACGACCAGGACTTCATCGTCGCCTACGAGACCGATGACCTCGTCGCCTTCTCCGACCTCGTCCGGGAGCTGCGCTCTTCGGAGTCGCGCCGCGCCACGGTGCGCGACACGCCGATCATCGTCGGCATGCACCGCCCGCTCGGAGGGATCCTTTCGCTGCTTTCGGGCCTGGACCGATGAAGGTGCCCCGCGCCTTGGCCCAGTTGGAGGGCGGACCGCCATTCTTCAGAGAATGTGCCCGAGCACGGCGGAGCCTGAGCGGCACCTCAGGTTGCGGCCCAGTCTCCGGTGAATGGGAACGCCCGGGAACCGCCTGGCGCGCCCGCGCACATTCTCACCGGAATGAGGCAGCCGGGTGACGCGCTCCGCTGAGCTCATGGAGCGCGCGCGGCGGCTCTTTCCGGGCGGCGTCAGCTCGCCGGTCCGTGCGTTCGGCGCGGTGGGCGGCGAGCCGCGGGTCATCGAGCGTGGCCGCGGCGCGCGCGTCTGGGACGCCGACGGCCACGGCATGATCGACTACGTCGGCTCGTGGGGACCCATGATCCTGGGCCACGCCCACCCCGCGGTGCTACGCGCGATCGAGGCGGCCGCAGCGCGCGGCACCTCGTTCGGCGCGCCATCGCCCGGAGAGGTGGAGCTGGCCGAGGAGGTCGTCGCCGCCATGCCGTCGATCGAGCGGCTGCGGTTCGTCAGCTCCGGCACTGAGGCGGCGATGAGCGCGCTGCGGGTTGCTCGAGCATTCACCGGTCGCGATCGGATCGTCAAGATGGCCGGCGGCTACCACGGCCACGCCGATGCGCTGCTCGTCCAGGCGGGGTCCGGCGCGAGCGGGCATCGCGCCTCCGCGGGCGTGACCGAAGGGGCGGCGCGCGACACCTTGGTGGCCGTGTACAACGACCTCGAGTCGGCCTGGGAGCTGCTGCGCCACGGCGACGTCGCCGCGGTGATCGTTGAGCCGATCGCCGCCAACATGGGCGTCGTGCCCCCCTCGCCCGGCTATCTCGACGGTCTTCGCGAGCTGACCGCTCGTCACGGGGCGCTGCTCATCTTCGACGAGGTGATCACCGGCTTTCGCGTCGGCCGCGGCGGCGCCCAGGAGCGCTATGACGTCACGCCCGACCTGACGGTGCTGGGCAAGATCATCGGCGGCGGGCTGCCGGTCGGCGCCTACGGCGGACGCGCCGAGATCATGGCGCTGATCGCGCCCGAAGGCCCCGTCTACCAGGCCGGCACGCTGTCCGGCAACCCCCTGGCGATGGCCGCCGGCCTGGCGACGCTGGGCGAGCTGACGCCATCGGTCTACGAAGCACTGGAGATGTTCGGAGCCGCGCTGGAGGACGGGCTGGCGCAGGCGGCGGCCGATGCCGGCGCATCGGTCAGGATCAACCGCGTCGGCTCGCTGCTGACGGTCTTCTTCGACGACGACGCGCGGTTCGCGCGGTTCTTCCACGCCATGCTCGATGCCGCGGTGATGCTGCCGCCTAGCCAGCAGGAGGCGTGGTTCATCTCCGCGGCTCACGGCGAAGTCGAGCTGGCGGCCACGCTGGATGCCGCACGCCGTGCCTTCGCGGTCGCGGTGGCGGCGACGGAGCCCGCGCATGCATAGCCAGCCCGCGGCTCTAACGGCCAACGACGGCTCCGAATCGGCGTCTGCTTGGCCGAATAGCCACCCGGTGAGGCAGGCGGCCATTGGAATGGGCAAAACCACCGCCGTGCTGGCTGTTAGAGCCACCCCGTGGCTATCGGGAGAACAATGATCGAGGTCCCCGCGACCGGCGCGACCACCGCGACCGGCGCGACCACCGCGACTGGCGAAGGCCGCTTCCTCGCGGCTCTCCGCCACGAACAGCCGGACGCCACGCCGGTCTGGTTCATGCGCCAGGCGGGGCGCTGCCTGGCCGACTACCGCAGGCTGCGCGAGCGCTACGACATCCTGACCCTGGCCAAGACGCCGGAGCTGTGCGCGCAGGTGACGCGCATGCCGGTCGACGCGTTCGGCGTCGACGCCGCGGTCATGTTCGCCGACATCATGCT
>JBBSHF010000153.1:0-3332 GCA_038253355.1 Candidatus Limnocylindria bacterium | reverse complement strand
GTGGCAGGCCACCTTGTGACCGGTGGCCACTTCCTCCAGGGGTGGTTCCACCTGCGCGCAGATCTCCTGCGCCAGCGGGCAGCGCGTGCGGAAGCGGCAGCCGGACGGCGGGTCGATCGGGCTCGGGACGTCGCCGCTGAGGACGATGCGCCGCCCCCGTTGTCCCGGCACGGGCCGCGGAATGGCAGACAGCAGGGCCATGGTGTACGGGTGCAGCGGGCGTTCGTACAGCTCACGGGTGGCGGCGAGCTCGACGACCTTGCCCAGGTACATGACCGCGACCCGGTCGGAGATGTAGCCGACCACCGCGAGGTTGTGGGCGATGAAGACGTAGGTGAGGTTCAGCTCCTGCTTCAACGACACCAGCAGGTTGAGCACCTGGGACTGGATGGATACGTCGAGCGCGGAGACCGGCTCGTCCGCCACGAGCAGCCGGGGTGAGAGCACCAGGGCTCGGGCGATGCCGATGCGCTGTCGCTGTCCGCCGGAGAACTCGTGCGGATAGCGGTCCATGACGTCGGGACGCAGTCCGACGCGCTGAAGAATCTCTCGCACCGCCGCTTCCCGCTCCCTGCCGGATGCCAGCCCGTGGATGGCGAGCCCGTCGCCGATGATCCGGCGTACGGTCATCCGGGGGTTCAACGAGCCGACAGGGTCCTGGAAGACGATCTGGACGTCTCGGCGCAGGGCTTTCAGGTCGGCGCCGCGGACTCGAGCGACGTTTCGTCCATCGAAGCGGATCTCGCCCTCGGTCGGCTCATGCAGGCGAACCAGCGTCCGGCCGAACGTCGACTTCCCACAGCCTGACTCCCCGACGAGCCCCAGCGTCTCGCCGGGCAGCACGTCGATGTCCACGCCGTCAACGGCCCGCACGATGCCGACCGTCCGTTGCAGAAAGCCTCGGCGGATCGCGAAGTGCTTCTTCACTCCGCGCGCCTCCAGCAGCGGGACCCCGGCTGCCGAGGTCACGCGCTCACCTCCGCCCCGGTCCATCACCGAGGGCCTGTTTCGCACAACCAGCATGCCGCCTGCTGGGCCTCGGCCGGGAACAGCGGCGGCTCGTCTCGGCAGCGCTCGAAGGCGTGGTCGCAGCGAGGGGCGAAGCGGCAGCCCTGCGGCCAGGCGAGCGGGCTGGGAACGATGCCCCGGATGACCTCGAGCGGCTCGTCCTGCGTCATGCCCAGCACGGGCATCGAGTGGAGCAGCGCTTCGGTGTACGGGTGCTGCGGACGGGCGAAGACGTCGTCCACCGGGCCGTGCTCGACGATCTTGCCGGCGTACATGACGTTGACGTCGTCTGCCATCTCGGCGACCACACCGAGATCGTGCGTGATCAGGAGCATCGACATCCCGAGGCGGCTGCGCAGACTGTCGAGGAGATCGAGGATCTGGGCCTGGATCGTGACGTCGAGGGCGGTCGTCGGCTCGTCGGCGATCAACAGCTGCGGTTCGTTCGCCAGTGCCATCGCGATCATCACTCGTTGACGCATCCCGCCGGACAGCTGGTGCGGGTACTCCTGCGCCCGGCTCCGGGGCGATGGGATGTCAACGGTGCCGAGCAGGTCGATGGCTTGTTCCATCGCCTTCCCCTGGCCAAGCCTGCGGTGGGCTCGGACGGCCTCCGCGACCTGAAAGCCAACGGTGTACAAGGGGTTCAACGAGCTCATCGGCTCCTGGAAGATCATCGCGATTGCGCTGCCGCGGATCTGTTGGAACTCCTTCTCGGACAGCTCGAGCAGGTTACGACCCCGAAAGGTCATCCGGCTGCCGCCCTCCGTCCGGCCCGGCGGATCGATCAGGCGCATGATCGAGTGCGCGGTGACGCTCTTTCCGCAGCCGGACTCCCCGACGAGGCAGACGGTCTGGCCCTCGTCAACTGTCAGGTCCACGCCGTCGACCGCGCGCACGACGCCGGACCTGGTGTGGAACCAGGTGCGGAGGTTCTCGATGCGCAGCAGCTCACCCATCCGAGCGCGCCTATCCCTGCGACTGACGCAGACGGGGGTCGAGCGCGTCCCTGAGCCCGTCGCCGAGCAGCACGTAGCCGACGACAGCGGTCAAGATCATCGCCCCGGGGGCGAGCAGCAGCCAGGGAGCGGTGAAGAACCGCGCCTGGCTGCCGCTCAGCATCGCTCCCCACTCCGCTGTCGGCGGCTGGGCGCCGAGCCCAAGGTAGCCGAGCCCCGCGAGGCCGATGATCACGAATCCCATCCCCAGTGACGCGGACACGATCAGCGGTGAGATCGCGTTGGGCAGCACATAGCGCACCATGACCCGGATGCGCGACGCGCCGAGCGCCTCCGCTGCCAGCACGTACTCGTTCTCGCGCACGGACACCACCATCGAGCGGAGCAGCCGAGCATTGGACGGGGCGAACGCGATGCCGAAGGCAACCAGGATCTTGAAGAGACCGGGCCCGAGGACCGAGATGACCAGCAAGGCCAAGAGGAGCGCGGGAAACGCCAAGACTCCGTCCATGGCCCGCATGATCAGGTTGTCCGTGACCCCACCGGCGTAGCCGGCGATGAGCCCGAACACCACACCGAGCACGTTGGAGATCGCCACCGCGGCCAGTCCCACCACCATGGAGACGCGGGCGGCGTAGAGCAGTCGGGTCAGCTCGTCGCGACCGAGCTCGTCGGTCCCGAGCAGGTGCGCATGGGAGGGCTGCTGCAAGGTGTTCGACAGGTCGACGCGGTAGGGGGAGTAGCCGGTGAGCAGCGGCGCGAACGCCCCGACCAGCAAGAGGGCAATGACGAGCGCCAGTCCGATCTGCACGCTCCTCGAGTGGCGGAGCACAAACATCAGCTCACGTACGAGAGGTCCGCCGCGGCTCGTCTCATCCGCCGCTGGGACATCGTTCGCTGCTGCAACTGGCTCTGGAACGCTCACCTGCGCACCGTCCTCGCCTGGGCGAGTGCACTCATGCCGGTTGTCCCTGCAGGCCCGGACGGATGCGTGGATCGAGCACGGCTTGCACGACGTCGACGACCGAGTTGACCGTGACGTACAACAAGGCGATCAAGATCACCGATCCTTGCACGACGGGGTAGTCGCGCGTCTGTATCGAGCTGAAGATGTAGTTGCCCACGCCCGGCCAGGCGAAGACGTTTTCAATGAAGATGACGCCCGACAGCAAGGCGACGAGGTCGAGCCCGAGCGAGGTGACCACCGGGTTGAGCGCGTTCCGCACGCCGTGCCGGACGACGACCTGGCGCTTGGTCAAGCCTTTCGCGCGCGCGGTGCGGACGTGGTCCGACCCCAGAACTTCGAGCATGCTGCCGCGCATCAGCCGCGTCCAGAAGGCCATCGACGGAATCGCCAGGATGACC
>JBBSHF010000152.1:0-3336 GCA_038253355.1 Candidatus Limnocylindria bacterium | reverse complement strand
TCCATGACCGATGCCGTCCATGCGCAGCCGTTGCGGGATGCCGGACGCATCGGTCTCGACCTGGACCAGCGGATGGTCGGTGTACAGCCTCGTCATGGACCGATGTCTCGCAGTCGTGCCCGCCGCTCGGGAAGCGACGCGTTCGGACGGTCATGCACCGCCCGCCACAGGCGGCCGTCACCGAATCTTGCCGTCATCCGCTCGAGCGACCAGCGCAACTCCTCCCATCGACCGGCCTGTGGCTCGAACGCCGCCAGCTGCCGGCTCTGCGGATTCGCCAGTCGGTCGAAGGCCAGACCGATGCCGGTGATGCGCGGCTCCTCGCGCTCATCGCCGTCGAGTTCCCGCTCGCTACCACCCGGAGTGGTGGTACGCGAGTTGGGCACCGTCGAAGGCGCGCGATCGACGGTCGGCGCCATAGATTTGCACAGATTATCGCCGGCACCGACCGTGGGGGCATCGGCTGGAACCCGCTTATCACCAGTGGTGGTGGTTACCAGCGGAAACTGGCGGGCGCCCGCTTCCAGGCGCGAGAGGAGCAGGCGCGCGATCCAGTCCGGCTCGAGCGCCGGCTGCGGGAAGGCGAGCTGGATGCGCAGCGGCGGCGCATCCTCGCGCGCCAGCTCGAGGCTCGCGCGGCCCGGCGCCAGGTGCCGGTCGACCAGCTCGGTGGCGAGGGCGCGCAACGCCAGGCCGGCGGCGCCGACGCTGTCGAGCGGTGGCTCGAAATCGCGATGCGCGGTCAGCCGCTCCGGCCGGCGTCGTGGGACGAGCGGGCGCGGATCGTTGCCGCGCGCCAGCTGCTGGAGTCGCTCCCCGATCGCGCCGAACTGGGCACCGACCGCCGAACGCGGCAGCGCGGCCAGCTGGCCCATGCTCGTCAGGCCGAAGAGGCTGAAGCGCTGGCGCGTGGCGGCGTCCGCCGGCAGCAGGATCAGCGGCAGGTCGGCAAGCTCGGCGCGGTCGAGGGCGCGGAACGCGGCCTGTGCCGTTGCGGACGATGGTCGCGCCAGTCGAGCGGCGAGTGCCGCCAGCCAGCGGTTGTCGCCCACGCCGGCGCGGACGGTGAGCGGCGCCACTTCCCGGGTGCGGGCCACGGCGCGTGCCGCGATCCGCCGCTCGCTGCCGAAGAGCGTACCAAGGCCCGTGATGTCGATCAGCGCGACACCGACATCCACCGCCTCGATCCTCGGGGAGAGGTCGTCGAGCGCGTCGAGCATCGGCTCGAAGAGGGTGGCGTCGGTATCGGGCAGGCGCAGGTCGGGCCAGACCAGGGCCAGCAGGCGCGAATCGGTCATGCGTTCCAGTGTATTAGAACATCTGTTCTATTGCTAGCTCCACTTCCTCAAAGGCGCCGATAGGTTGCCTCGTCACGACGCGCAACGCGAGCGATGACCACCAACCCTTCTCCATCGCGGATCTGGTACACGACGCGCCAGGGAGCACCGTCGATGCGGACGCGCAGGCGCCATAGATCCGATCCCGCCAGCTTCCCGCTGCCGTGTGGATGCGGATCATCGCCGAGGGCCAGGATCACGCCGCGCAGCGCCAGCGCCACCGCCTCGGCATCCCGAAGCCGATGAAGCTGGCGCACGGCCGCACGCGTCAGCTCGACCCGCAACGCCATTCAGTCGTTCGCTTCGTACGTCACGCGACCTTCGGCGACCATGCGCCGAAAGAAGTGATCAGCCTCCTCGCCGCCATGAGCGTCGTAGTCTGCAAGCGCTTCACGTGCCGCCTCGAGATCCTCGGCATCCTCCTGGCGCTCGAGCCACTCGCGCAAGGCGTCTTCGATGACATCACGAATCTGCCGGCCAGACTCGGCAGCGCGAATGCGAACAGCGCGGTACAGCGCATCGTCACGTAGCGCGATCGTCACCTTCATGATGACCATCTTACCATCCAGCCTTCTGGCTTGCTAGCCATCTACGAAGACTTGTGGCGACCGAAGGTGACCCGCTCAGGCCGATAGAACGTGGAGAACGGGGCGCTCTTCGACGGTCACGAGCGCAGCCTTCGGGGCGGCGAGCGACGGCAGCAGCGGATCGATGCGGCGGCCCTCGCTGAACCACAGGTCGAGCTCGGCGGAAGCGCCGGCCAGGGCCCATCGGTGACGCGCCACGGTGGCGTGCACCCGCTCCCCCACCAGGTCGCGACCGACCGTCAGCCAGGCGCGACGCTCCAGGGCGACGCGGATTCCGGCCACGCGCCCAACCACTTCACGGGCCGATGGTGCCAGCGCCAGGACCACGCCACCGAATCGGGTCAGCAGCTCAGGCAGGCGCGCGAGCCTGCGCGAGGGCACGGAAGCTAAACCCAGGTCCAGCACCAACGCATCAATCAGGCGGGTGCGGGCCAGCCAGGCGGTCAGCTCCACCGCCTCGAGGGAGTCGCGCGGACGGCCGAGCAGCAGCCACTCCAGGTTGACGCCGGATCGGGCCGCGGTCGAGGGGTCAAAGCTGCCCTCGAGATCCAGCCAGGCAACCAGCCCGCCGACGGCCTGGCACGCCGACAGCGTGGCGAGTGCCAGCGAGGTCGCGCCGGCACCGAGCGGCGCATCGAGCAGGGCGAGGGATCCGCGTGGCCAACCACCGGTGCGCAGCGCCTCGTCGAGGCGCGGATGACCGGTGGAGATCGGGGGGCCGGCGACCTGCCACGGCATCGGTCCGAAACCCTTGCGCAGTCCCTTTGCCTGGAGCGTCTCGAGAACCTCCGCGAGGGGGGTGGCCGGCATCTGCATCGGTCGATGATAGAGAACGTCTGTTCTAAAGACAACCTTTTGCTATACTCGCGCACGGCCCGGGGATGTAGCTCAGTTGGGAGAGCACCGCGTTCGCATCGCGGGGGTCAGGGGTTCGAGTCCCCTCATCTCCACCACTCCATCAGCTCCCGGATCCGCTTTAGCGAGCGCCGTAGGTGATCGAGGCATGCCCCTCTTCGCGCACGCGCTTGACGTAGACCGATAGGTTCTGGCGCAGCTCGCGTATCCCCACCTGATCCGGTCGGGCGCCCTTTCGGTTCATGACGCACAAGTGTAGCACATGCGAAACTCACGCACGGGCCGTGCGGGTTGCCTAGGAGCCTGCGTCGATAAGCCGCTGAGTGAGCCGGCGGCGATGCGGCGCGGGCGAGGGTAACCGATTCCGAGCCTCCATTCGCCGATCGCCGGGCTCCTTGGGGTTGCGACGCGCAGCGTCCCGCCTCATGCGGCCAGCATCCCCGCCGTCATCGACGGCGGCGCCTGGCGTGAGGCCAGGATCCGGTCGCCACGGCCGCTGCCGAACAGCTTGCCCAGGTTGTGAACCAGGTTGACCAGCACCCACTCGGCTCTGGCGT
>JBBSHF010000151.1:0-3365 GCA_038253355.1 Candidatus Limnocylindria bacterium | reverse complement strand
GGGCCTTTGTGTGCCGAGATTGCTGGTGAGCGGCCAGGGATTCGAACCCTGAACCTAGTGATTAAGAGTCACTTGCTCTGCCGTTGAGCTAGCCGCCCACTGATGTTCGACCGATTCACGCTCAGATCGAGCATATGACTGTGAACCGATCCGAGAGGTAGTTGACCACAGCGCTCGTCGAGCGTATAACTGTAGGTAGTTGAGATCCGCAGTTGAGGCTCCACGCCAATGACCAGAACCCCTATCCCGGACACCGATTCTAACCCCACCGTCGTCGTCGGTCCACTCCGCGATTCGTTCCTGCGTCACCTGGCCGCCGAGAATCGCAGCCGCTCGACGCAGGTCACCTACGCCGCCGCGATCGACCTGCTGGGGGCCTTCGCCGCCGACTCGGGCATGCCGTCCGTCACCGAGCTGCGTCGCGAGCACATCGAGGCCTTCCTGGTCGATCTGCGTGACCGCGGGCAGCGACCGGCGACCCTGGCCAACCGCTATCGCTCGCTGCAGCAGTTCTTCAAGTGGCTGTTGGAGGAGGGCGAGATCAAGGTCAACCCGATGGCCAACATGCACCCGCCGCACGTACCCGAGGAACCGCCCGAGGTACTGCGCCCCGACGAGCTGCAGGCGCTGCTGGCCACCTGCGCCGGGACCGATTTCGAGGAGCGTCGCGATCAGGCCATCCTGCGCCTGTTCCTCGATACCGGCATCCGCCTGGCCGAGCTGGCCGGCCTGCGCGCCGAGGACGTCGATTTCGAGCACACCGTCGCCGTGGTGCTCGGCAAGGGCAGCCGGCCGCGGGCCGTGCCGTTCGGTCGGCGCACGACGCGCGCCCTCGATCGCTACCTGCGCGCGCGGGGTCATCATCCGCAGGCCGACATCGAATGGCTGTGGCTCGGCAAGCAGGGACGCGTGACCGCGACGGGCGTCGGCCAGATCGTGCGCCGCCGTGGGCGGGAGGCGGGACTGCCGCACTTGCACCCGCACCTGTTCCGGCACACCTTCGCGCACACCATGCTCGCCGACGGCATGCAGGAGGGCGACCTCATGCGCCTGGCCGGCTGGCGCTCACGGCAGATGCTGGCCCGCTACGGCGCGTCCGCGGCCGACGAGCGGGCGCGCGCCGCCTACCAGCGCCACAGCCCCGGAGACCGGCTGTGATCCGGGACGTGCACTACGGTGCCTGGCAGCCCTATCCATCACGTCAAGCTCGGGCTGATCAGCGACTGCTCGTCCAACGGTGCCCGAGTTCTGGTCGGCCAGCGAGTTCGCGTCGCTGTTCGAGCCGCCGTCTTCTCCTGCTCCGCCGGTGTCACGAAGCCCGATCCTCGCATCTACCGGATAGCCCGCGACTGGCTCATGGTCGATCCGCGCGGGTGCCTGTACATCGGTGATGGCGCCAGCGATGAGCTGGCGGGCGCCACCGCGGTCGGCATGACGGCCGTTCAGCTGCGTAGCGGCACAGCCTCCGTGCCCTGGGCCGGGTGGGCGATCACGTCGTTGAGCGACGTGCCGACCCTGGTTTCGCCGATAGACCCAACTTCCAGCCCCGATCGGGCAGGTTTGAGCACGAATCGCGGCCGGCAGGCTGCGCGGTTCTGACTACATCCGCGCCGGATTGACCCCGAGCAGCTCGAAGGCGTGGGCCTGGAGCGGGGTCGGCCTGGCGAGCACCTCAAAGGCGGCCCGCTCGTCGGCGCCGGCGGGGATGACCCGGTTGCGGGTCAGCGTCGCCAGGTGGACCAGCAGGCCGCGCAGCGAGCTCACCGGCAGGCCGTCTGGGGTCTGGTGCGTGTGGGCCTTGCGCCGCGCGCCGGCCGAGCGCTGCGGCGGCAGCACCGGGTCGTCGCGCTGCGGCGGCGCCTCGTCGCGGAACAGCAGCGGCGTCAGCGCCTGGGCCAGGTGCCAGCGCACATAGGCGGCCAGCAGGCACAGCAGCAGGTGACCGCGCACCCGTCGCTCGCGGACGTGGAAGATGGGGTGCACCGCCAGGTCATCCTTGAAGGCGCGGAACTGCTGCTCGGTGTGGGCCAGCGCCTTGTAGGCGGTCACCGCCGCGGCGGGGTCCAGCTGCTCGGCGGCGAGGCTGGTGCGCACCACGTACAGGCCATCCAGCGCCGCCTCGGCGGCAATGCGCACCGCATCCCGCGTGTAGCCGAAGCGTCCGTCGGCGATGTCGAGGACGAAGTGCTTGGCCATCTTCCAGCGGCCCAGCGTGCGGCCCACCCGCAGGCCGATGGCGGCCGCGCTGCGCAGCCGCCCCGCGTCCACCGCCGCGGCGACCTTGGCCAGCGCCGCCTCGGTGCTGCTCAGCAGCTCGTCGCGCTTGCGGGCGCGCTCGGCGGCTAGCATCGGGTTGCGGCACACGATGAGCCGCTCACCGGGATAGTCGGGCGAGGTGATCTCGGCCAGGTTCGTCTCGTCGAACCAGCTCAGCTGCAGGTCGCCGGACTGCACCAGCCCGCGGATGGCCGGCGCGCGCAGGCAGCTGATCCAGCCAATGCCACCTAGCTCGCGCAGGCGTTCGATGCGGGCGCTGGTCAGCATGCCGCGGTCGCCGGCCAGCACCACCTCGGCCAGCCCGAAGCGGTGCTGCAGCTTGTCGAGCTGGGTCTCCACGGTCGCCGGGTCGGCGGTGTTGCCGGGGTAGGCCTCGATGGCGATCGGCCGACCAGCGGCGTCGGTGATGAGGCCGTACACGATCTGCTGGCGGTCGCGACGGTGGTCACGGCTGTAGCCGAAGGCGGCCAGCTCGCAGCGGCGGCCGGTGACGTAGCTGCTGCTGACGTCGTAGAGCACCAGGCTGCCGGCGCCGAGGTGCCGTCGGGCCAGGCCGGCCTCGATGCGCGCCTGACGCGCCAGCAGCCAATCCAGCGCGCCATACAGCTCGTCGGCATCCGCGTCGGCCACCTGAAGCAGGCCGCCCAGCGACGAGTCGGCCCAGCGCTGGGCGGTGGCCAGCTTGGAGGCCGGATCCAGCACGCGGGCCACGATCATGGCGGTCACCAGGTCGCGCTGACGGCTGGGGCGCCGCTCGATGAGCGGCTCGAGGCCCAGGCCGCGCAGCGTGCCGAGCACGGCGGCCACGGCACCGTGGGGCAGGCTGCGGCTGATGGCCAGGCCGTCGGCTCCCAGCGCCAGTGTCTCGCCCGCCAGCCCGCGCCGCACCAGCGCGATGATCGGCTCGGGCAGGTGCGACAGGTTGGCCAGCGTCTGCTTCTTGACCTTGCCGCCCTCGCGGTAGCTGTTGCGCAGCAACCAGCTGACGTACTCGCGCCCCTTCTGGCGGCTCACCACCTTGACTACGTGCATCCGTCCCGACTTGGCCTTCGGCATGCACCATCATAGCCACACGCTGACCAGCATGT
>JBBSHF010000150.1:0-3422 GCA_038253355.1 Candidatus Limnocylindria bacterium | reverse complement strand
GTCCCGAGGCCAGCAGCTCGCGGGTGAGATAGAAGCCGACGGTGCCGCCGCCGATCACCACGACGTACATCGGTCAGGCCTCCTGCGTCTGGGTCGGGCTGTCCTGGTCGGACTGCTCGGCGGCCATGGCGGCCGTCGCCTTCTGGTGTGCCCGCGAGCCGGGGGAAGGCGCGCCGCGCAGCGGCTCGGCGGTCGGTGCCTTGACGAAGCCGTCCGTCGCCTCGCCGCCGCCGCTGGCGGCGGTGATCAGCGCATCGGAGAGCATGGTGGTACGGCAGATCGTCTCGAGCCCCAGCGCCCGATAGGCCTCGGCGCGCAGAGGGTCGTTGATCTTGGCGATGACACGTGGCACGCCGAAGGCGTGCTTGCCGAGCTGCGCGGAGAGCGCGTTGCGGTTGTCGCCCTCGGTGAGCGCCATCAGCAGGTCGGAGGCCTCGGCGCCGGCGGCGCGCAGCACGTCCTCATCGGTCCCGCTGCCGCGCACGCTGGCACCGCCGAATGTTGGCGGCAGCCGGTTGAAGGCGCGCGAATCGGTATCGACCACCGTCACGCGGTCGCCGTTCTTATCCAGCTGTGCCGCGGTCCGGGCGCCGACCCGTCCGCAACCCACGACGATCACTCTCATGGCGTGTGTGCCAGGTCCTCCGTCTCGATCCGCAGGCACCAGACGGGCGCGGTCGAGTTGCGCATGACGTAGGGAACGGTGCGTCCGGCATCCCATTGTCCACCGAAACGCTTCTTATAGCGTAGCCCCATCACGATCAGATCGGTGCGCTGCTCGGCTGCGTCGTCGACGATCGCCGCGCCGGCGGCGCGCGCCTGGACGACGCCGGTGCGCACCTCCACGCCCCGGCCGCGCAGGAATTCCTCGCCGCGCGTCAGCATCTCGTCGGCGAACGCCACCGCCCGGTCATCCACCGCGTCGAGCTGCAGGTCGAACGGGACCTCGATGACGTGCAGCAGCTGCGCCTCGCCGCCGGTCTTGGTGAGCAGCATGCCGCCGACGCGCAGGGCGGTCTCGTCCGCCTCGGTCCCGCCCAGCGGGATGAGGATCCGTTCGTAGTGCAGCAGCCCCTGGGGCTTGTCCGGTTTACGGCCGAAGAACATGGCGTCCGATATCGTACGGCCTCATCGGCCCCACGAGAGGCGCTCGATGAGGCGCGGCGGCAGGTTGGCCTCGCCCATGAGGCGCTGCGTCTCCGCCAGGTCGTAGGCGACGCGGCGGAACTCGACGACGTTCGCATCGGTATCGAGCACGAGATAGGAGCTCGCCGGATTGCCGTCGCGCGGCTGACCGACGCTGCCCGGGTTGACCAGTGCGCGCTTCTCGCCGAGGTCGATCGCGGTGCCCGCAGCCGCATGGATGACCTGGACGCCGGGCTCATCGGCTCCGAAGATGATCGGCAGGTGGGTGTGGCCGAAGAGGCACAGCCGGGTCTCGAAGGCCGCCAGGTTGTCCGCGGCGATCGACGGGCCGCTGATGTACTCCCAGGTCGGGTCGCGGGGCGAGCCGTGCACGCCGGTCAGCTCGCCCTCGCAGCGGATCTCGGGAAGCGCCGCCAGGTAGGCGCGCGCGTTGTCATCAAGGACGCTCGTCGTCCAGCCGATCGCCGCGGCGGCATCCGGGTTGAAATCGCGTGGGTCGACCGTCCCGATCGCGGCGCCGTCGTGATTGCCAAGCACGCTGCGCGCCCCCATCTCCTGCAGCAGGCGGACCACCTCGTTGGGCTGCGGGCCATAGCCCACGATATCGCCCAGCACCCAGAGCTGGTCGATCTGGGGGAGGTCGTCGCGCACCGCGACAAGCGCGGCGAGGTTTGCATGGATGTCCGACAGGACGGCGAGGCGCATGGGCGACGCGAGTATACCGATGGCGCCGCGTTGGCTCAGCCCAGTGGTCGTCTGCCCGGCTCGCCCGGCCGGCGCGGAAAGCGCCGTGGCGTGGGGGCAACCTTCGGCACCACCACGAACCGGTGTCCGCCCAGCGCCGTGGCCCCACTTTCCATGATCCGCAGCTTTCCGCCACCGAGCTGCCCGATCGCGACTCGCCCGCTGCGTACCTCGTCGTCGGCGTCCACGAGCGGACCCTTCCAGGCGATCAGTGCGCCGCCGCGACGGAGCAATGGCAGCCCCAGCTCGGCAAGCACCGGCAACGCGGCGCAGGCGCGAGCCGTGACGAGGTCAAAGCGCCCCCGGAGCCGCGGATCCTGGCCAGCGACCTCGGCGCGCTCGGTCAGCACTTCCACGTTGGCCAGAGCCAGCTCCTCCACGAACGAACGCAGAGCCGCAGCCTTCTTGCCGACCGACTCGACCAGGGTCCAGCGCACCTCCGGTCGCGCGATCGCCAGCGGAATGGCCGGCACCCCACCGCCGGAGCCCAGGTCAATCGTACGCGGCGACGAGAGCGAATCGAGCAGCGGCAGGGCAGCCAGCGCATCGAGCAGGTGCAGGCGCGCCACGTCATCGGGCGCCGTGACCCGGGTCAGGTTGAGGCGCGCATTCGCAGCCAGCAGCAACGCGACGTAGTACTGCAGCGCGTCGAGCGCCGTCGCCGGGAGGACGAGCCGGGGCGCATCGGCCAGCAGGCTGACCAGGGCCAATCGCGCCGCGAGGGCGGCGGCATCGGGCTCCAGAGAGGGTGAAGACAAGGAAGATGCTCCCGCGGCTGCCTTTCGGTTTTCTCGGGCGAGGACGGTGGGGGTGACCGGCTTTCGCATCGGTCCCGTCCGTGCCCGGTTACCGTACTCGGCGGCCGTTGGAAGCAGGATGACCAGCCTAGCGACCGCCAGCGCCCCACGGCAAGGCGGTTATCCACGAACCGCGCGTCGAAGAACGAGATTGTGGATAAGTCGCGCCGCTATACTCGCTTTCGATGGCGGACACACCCCCGGCGACGACTAGGATCGAGGTCGAGTGGCGGCGAGTCTGAGCAACGACTCGCAGCCGCGCTTCGCTCACGAGAGCGAGGCGGAGCTGGCGAGAATCCTCGACTACTACGGTGTCGCATGGCGCTACGAACCGGTCACCTTCCCCATCTCCTGGAACGCCGACGGCGCGGTCGTCGAGTCGTTCTCGCCCGACTTCTACCTGCCCGAGGTCGACCTGTTCGTGGAGCTGACGACCCTGAAGCAGTCGCTGGTGCGCAAGAAGAACCGCAAGCTGCGCCATCTGCGCCAGCTTTACCCCGAGGTTCGCGTGAAGCTGTTCTACGCCCGTGATTTCAAGGCCCTGATGCTCAAGTACGGCCGCCTCTCCTTCCTGACCGATGTGGTCGTCGCCGCCAACGGCGTCGGGGCGCGCTCGTGAACCAGGCTCCGCTGCGCACCGTGCACGACGACGTCGAAGAGGTGCTCCTCTCCTCCGAGCAGCTGCAGGCGCGTGTCGCCGAGCTCGGTCGGCAGCTGAGCGCCGACTTCGCCGGG
>JBBSHF010000149.1:0-3508 GCA_038253355.1 Candidatus Limnocylindria bacterium | reverse complement strand
TCTGCCCAAGACGCGCTCCGGCAAGATCATGCGCCGCCTGCTGCGCGACATCGCCGAGCAGCGTTCGCTGGGCGACGTCACGACCCTCGCCGACCAGGGGATCGTGAACACGATCCGTGAGCAGTCGGGGCAGGGAGAGGAGTAGCGCGTCGCGCAGCGTGGCGGTCGGGCGCCGCGGCGTGGTGTCGCGTGTAGCTGCGCGCGCAGGGATGAGAAGTAGCTCGGGCCTGATGCGCGGGCTGCATCATCAGGCACCAGACAGGCAGCTGCCGCGTGGCGTGATGCATCGGCTGCATCATCGGGCACCAGACAGGCAGCTGCCGCGTTGCGTGATGCATCGGCCACATCACCCGCCACGACACGCGGGACCATCACGCGGTGGATTTCCGCCGGCGGATCCAGAGAAGCGCGTCACCGCCGATTGGTTGGCCTGACCTGAGTGCCGCCCAAGCACGCCTCGACGGAATCGGGAGCGCCGCCCCCATCAGCTGGATGTGGGGCGCGAGCGCCGAGCGAGCGGCAGCGGTATCGGGCACGCCGAGCAAGAGGTTGACGCGCCGACCCAGGCGCTCGACGAGCGCGGCGCGCTTGAGCTGGGCCGCGCGCAGCTGCGCCTGAACATCGAGCAGCATCCGTTCGATCTCGAGCATGTTCAGTTCCGCTGGCTGCTCCAGGATCATGTCCGCGGCGCGCCGGTCGGGTGGCATGGCGACGGGCACTTCAAGGTTGATCTTCCAACTTCGGTGCGCCTCGGAACGGACCGCTTCGGCCAGCTCGAGCTGGCCTGAATCGCGCAGTCGAATGCCTTCGCCCGGGTACAGCTTGAGGCTCACGCGGTGTCCGACGGCATGCGTGAGTCGCACCATCTGCTCGAGGTCGGCGATCACCTGCCCGCGCATGATGCGGCACACCTGCGACTGGCTGATCCTCGCGCGAGCCGAAATCTGCCGCTGCGGCATCCCCATCGCCGCGATTCGAAGCTCATGCCCGAACCGCTGCTGCATGGCGCCCACAAGGTCGGCGACGGTGGATCGACGTTTCATCGCCCGATGGTGGCGCATGGACCCTTACCAGCTACTTACCGCCGGCTTATGGCTTTCCAGTTTCCCTCCCGCACGCTCCCGCACCCTCCCGCGATGCTCCCGCGCCCTCCCGCGATGCGCTCCTTGCATCACCGCACGCATCTACGTCTGTTCTGGCCTCGCCCGATGCACCTCCCACATCACGTCACTCCACGACGCGCCCGTTGGCGCGCGTTGATGCACCCGGTGCATCACGCAACGTGAAGCGCGAGGACCTGTAGCGAAGGCGCCGCCGCTAGAATCGGCCCATGGCAAACGAGCACGGCGGGGGCCTGGCGGAGATCAGCGAGGCCGCGGCCGAGTACCTGATGACGATCCGCTACATGCGCGGCGAGGGGCAGCCGGTGATCGCCGCGCGGTTGGCGGAGCGGCTGGGTGTCAGTGCGGCCACCGTCAGCGAGATGCTCAACCGCCTGGGCCGCGAGGGGCTGCTCACCGTCGACGGTGATACGCGCCAGCTGGAGCTCACCGACCGCGGCCGATCCACCGCCGAGCGGACGTTCCGGCGCCACGCCCTGGCGGAATGGCTGCTCACCGAGGTGGTGGGACTGGGCTGGGCCGAGGCCGATGACGAGGCGCATCACCTGCAGCACGCTCTGTCCGAGCGCGTGACCGACAAGATCGACGAGCTGCTGGGCCGCCCGCCGACCTGTCCCCACGGCAACCCGATCCCGCGCGACGGCCACACCCCGGAGCGTCCGGCGGGCATTCCGCTCAGCCAGGCGCGGGCCGGAGAAGAGGTCACCATCCTGCGCGTCACCGAGGAGGCGGAGGAGGACGCTCGGCTGCTCACCTTCCTGCAGGAGAACGAGGTTCGCCCCGGCAACGTCTTCGAGGTGCGCGAGGTGGCCGAGCACATCGGTACGCTGACCCTGCGTCGCGAGAACCGCGACGTGACGCTTGGCCTGGTCGCCGCCGCCAAGCTGCGCGTCCTGGAGGGGCGCGCCGACCAATCGCTCTTCCACCGGGTGCCCGAGCGCGCTCGGCTCGCTGCCGCGACCTCCTGATTTGCTACGATGCGCACAGCTGCCACCCCGCCAGGAGAGCTCGACCGCGCATGCCCAGTAACCGGAGCAAGCGAGCCACCATTGCGACCATCGCGACCGTGCTGTGGCTCGGCTACCTGGTCGTCGGCCTGCTGCTGATCAATCACTTCGCGCCGACCACCGGTGGCAAGGGCCCCGACGGCGCGGCAGCTTTCGTGGCCCTGGTCGGCGGGGTCGTGGTGGTCGGGCTGATCATGTGGGCTGCATCGGACTAAACCGATGGATCCCAGCCTCATACTTCGTCGCCCGTCGGATGCCGACGCGCCCGCAGTCGTTGACCTGATCAATGTCGCCGATGCCCACGATTACGGCGATGTCGACATGGACATCGACGACGTCCGCGAGGAATGGGCCGGTCTCGATCTGCAGACCGATGCCTGGCTGGTCGAATCCGCGCACGGCGGTGAGCTGATCGGCTACGCCTCGCTGACCAGCAAGGCCAACGTCCAGTTGCGTGCCTACGTCTGCGTGCGGCCGGAACAGCGCCGGCGCGGCATCGGCCGCGAGCTGGTGCGCCTCGTGGAGGAGCGCGGCAACCAGCTGGTGCCGTTGGCGGCTGCGGATGCGCGCGTCGTGCTGGTCGGCTGGCTGAAGGGCTGCTCCGCGCCGGAGATGCGCTGGGCGAACGGCCTCGGCTACGAGTTCAGGCGCAAGTTCCTGCGGATGCGGATCGACATGATCGAGCCGCCGCCGCAGCCGAGCTGTCCCGATGGGATCAGGGTACGGACCTATCGGCCCGAAGATGCGCGCCCGGTCTTCGACGCTCTTGAGGAAGCATTTTCCGACCACTGGGGACACGTGCCCAGCACGTTCGGGGATTGGATGCGGCGCACCGACCGTCAGGACTTCGATCCTTCGCTCTGGTGGCTGGCCTTCGACGGCGACGAGATCGTGGGCACCTCGCTGTGCGAACCGATGGCGGACGGCGGCTGGGTCTCGAGCCTGTGCGTGCGGCGCCCGTGGCGCAAGCGCGGAATCGCCCGGGCCATCCGGCTGCACAGCTTTGGCGAGTTCTGGCGCCGCGACCGTCGCACCGTGTCGCTGGGCGTCGACGCTGACTCGCTGACCGGCGCGACGTTGCTGTACGAATCGGTGGGTATGCACGTGCGCACGCAATACGACCAGGTTGGCAAGGTGCTGCGCGACGGGATCGATACCGAGACGCGCACCATCAGCGCCTGATCGCCCGCGTACCGCTGGTCGCGTACCGCGTACCGCGTACTGTGTGCCACGTGATGCGCCCCCTGCATCACCCCGCGCCGCAGGCACCGTCCTTGTGCCACGTGATGCGCCCCCTGCATCACCCCGCGCCGCAGGCACCGTCCTTGTGCCACGTGATGCGCCCCCTGCATCACCCCGCGCCGCAGGCACCGTCCTTGT
>JBBSHF010000148.1:0-3582 GCA_038253355.1 Candidatus Limnocylindria bacterium | reverse complement strand
CTCGGCTTCCTGTGGTTCGGCCTGCTTCACGGTGCACTGCGCACGCCGAAGCTGACCGAGGTCGCCACCTTCGGCGACGGCGCGACGCTCGACGTGCCGGGCAGCCCGCGCGTCATCCTGGTTCCCGGGCACACGCCCGGGAGCGCCGCACTCCACGTGCCGGCGCTCGACGCGCTGTTCGTCGGCGATGCGCTGGCGACGTACGCCGTCACGACCGGGGTTCGCGGCCCGCAGGTCGCGCCGTTCACCGCGGACTCCGATGTGGCGGTCGCCTCGCTGTCGCGGCTGGCGCCGGTGGTTGCCGGCCTCGTGCTGCCCGGCCACGGTGAGGCATGGACCAGCGGCGTCGAGGAGGCGATCCGCCAGGTGCGGCTTTCGAGCGGCGGCGCGAATCAGGCCTGATCCGATGTCTCTTCGGCAATCTCGCGCCGCAGGTCCCTCAGCTCGCGAAATGCGGCCTCCGCGCGGAGGCGCTGGAGCTTGATGCACTCGAGCTTGCGCAGTGGATGATCCGGAGGCGCCGATTCGAGGCGCTGGATGCCGCGGTCGACCATGTCCCGGACCCCCCACGAGCAGTGGCATGTCCCTTCTATACCGCGCCTCGTCAAGTCGGAGCGCCGGGAACGCGTTCCGCGGGTTCGGGCGTCTCGCTGGCCGGGGCGCCGCGCGCTCCGGCGCCCGACTTCTCGATGACCCAG
Source organism: Candidatus Limnocylindria bacterium (assembly GCA_038253355.1). GTDB lineage: Bacteria > Chloroflexota > Limnocylindria > QHBO01 > QHBO01 > JAICUY01. The sequence goes on along the minus strand of JBBSHF010000148.1, from coordinate 2,884 downwards.
GCGATGGTCGTGCCCTGGATCATCAACGTGAACAGGACCACGCCGAAGGTGATCTGCTGAAGTAGGTCCCGCTGTGGAAACAGCGCGGGCAGCGAGAGCGCCATCGCGACCGAGACGGCGCCACGCAGGCCGCCCCAGAACATGACGTGCAGCCAGGCGAGAGGAATGCCCGCGTGATACCGACCGCGGACGACCCGCGACGTTCCCCCGAGCAGCAGGTAGACCACGATCGCCCGGCCGATGAGCACGGCTGCGACCGCCAGCAGAATCGGGCCGATGGAGGCGAGGACGTGCGGCAGCGCGATGGAGAGTCCCACGAGCAGGAAGACGAGTGCGGTGAGGATGAAGGCAAGCGCCTCCCACACGACATCCAGAACCTCCTCCGTCCGCTCGCTCATGCCGATGCGTCGCCCGTAGTTCCCGAGGACCAGGCCTGCGACCACCGTGGCGATCAGGCCCGATTCGTGCAGCCGGTCGGCGATCAGGTAGGCGCCGTAGGCGGCGGCCAGCGAGACGGTCAGTTCGATGAGGTGGTCGTCGACCGTGGCCACGATCCGCGAGGCGAACCAACCAATCCCGGCACCGATCAGCGTGCTGAATAGCACAGCTGCCACGAACGCCAGCAGGGCATCGCCGACACCGACCTGGGACTGGACCATGCGGATGGCAATCGCGAACAAGACGAGGCCGGTGCCGTCGTTGAACAGGCTTTCCCCCTCGACAAGAGTCGCGAGCCTCCCCGGTGAGCGAAGTCGCTTGAAGGTGGTGATCACCGCCGCCGGATCGGTCGCGCTGACCATGGCACCTACCACGAAGCCCAGCTCGAATGAGAGCCCCGTGAACAGGTCGAGCGCCAAGGCGACCAGCGTGGCGCTGACCAGCACACCGGGCGCCGCCAGCAGCGCCACGCCTCCGAACGATCTGCGCAGCTCGCCGAAGTCGAGGTGGTAGGACGCCTCGAAGACCAGGCCCGGCAACAGCACCGCGAGGACCAGCTCGGGCGTGATGTGGAAGCTCACCTCGGGCGCGACGATGGCCACGCCGAGGCCGAATAGGACCAGCGCGACCGTGTAGGGCACGCGGATGCGGCGCGCCACCAGAGCGATCAACGCCGCAGCCGCGAGCATAGCGACGAAAACCTCGATCGCGTTCAGCGTCTGTTGGCCCTGCATTGCCCGCGATCGTACGTGCCGGTGGGCACTGGCGTTCGGTCGTTCTGGTGCTATCCCGCGCGCAGGTCCCAGGCGATCGGCGTCCACACGGTCTGCCAATCGGTCGTCACCGCGAAGCTGCCGTAGCCTAGCTGGCGCGCGATCATGCGGGGCCATCGCGACCCATCGCGACCCGACGGCGAGCTGATGGCCGAAGCCCAGCACCATGGCGAGACTAGGTGTACAGGTGAATGCCGTACCAGGTCTCGTACGAGATCCGCCGCCGCGCGCCGCGTGCCGAGGCGATGCCGACGCCGATGAGGAGCAGCAGCGCCACGGTCCCCATCAGCACGTACGGGTAGGTCATCAGCAGGGTCCACGTCTCGACGAACATGCTGCTGCCATCGCCGATGGCGTAGCCGGCGGTCGTGAGCAAGGTGTGCGCCACCACCGCGGCGGTCAGCCATCGGGAGAGGTCGACGAGCTGGTCGATGCCGCCGTGCCGCACCCACATGGCAGCGATGAGCGCGGCGTTTCCGGCGGTCAGCCACGCCACGTCGCTGTATGGCAGCGACCACAGGCGCGGTTGCGGGACGCGCTGCAGCGTCCGTTCTCCGAGGGGCGGGATGAGCCGGTCGACCATGACCGGCCACGAGTGTTCGCGGGACACCGTCCAATCGAGGATGAGTGGTGTTTCTGGAACGCGTCTGGGACCGGCGGTGCAGAATCCGTCTCATGAGCGAACACGCAAGAGGCAGGAGCTGCGGATGGGAAAGCTGATCTACTCGATGAGCGTCTCCCTCGACGGCTTCGTCGAGACTCCCGACCACTCGCTCGATTGGGCCAACGTCGAGCAGGAGCTGCACACCTGGTTCAATGAGCGCGCGCGCGAAGCGGACGCGTTCCTCTACGGCCGACGGCTGTACGAGGTGATGACGGCCTACTGGCCGACCGCAGAGGCCGACCCATCGGCGACCGACTTCATGCTCGATTTTGCCCGAATCTGGAACCCGAAGCCAAAGGTCGTGTTCTCGTCCACGCTCGCATCGGTCAACTGGAACAGCCGGCTGGTGAGCGGCGACGTCAGCGGGGAGCTCGCGCGCCTGCGGACGGAGTTCGACGGTGATCTGGAGGTCGGCGGCCCGACGCTCGCCTCGGCGTTCATCCGTCGCGGCCTGGTCGACGAGTACCGGCTTCTCGTCCATCCGGTCATCCTGGGAGCCGGCACTCCCTTCTTTCCGCAACTTGACGCTCCGCTCCGCCTCCGGCCGACGGAATCGCGGACCTTCGCATCGGGCGTCAGGTACCTGGGCTACGCGGCGGCATGACGACCCGCCTCGCCGAGCGGCAGCCTTGCCACCCTTGGCGGACTGTGGGGCAACCCTGGAAGGAGCCCATGCCGGCTCACAGTCTCACCAGAATGGTGGGCTGCGTCATGCACTATCCCCGTGCTTCGGCGTCGGTCAGATCCTTGTCTTCCAATTCCCAGGCATGATCCATCACGTGATAGGCGGCGTGGCGAATGAGGAAATGCAGCGGCCACTTCCTCGCCAACTTCCCCTCCTTGTGGAAGTCGCGAATCGCGGTGCGAAAGTCTTCCCGATACGTCTTCAGTTCGTCAGCCGCGAGCATCAGGTCCGGGGGCGTCTCAACGCCGAGCTTGCCCGCCCAGTCTCGTTCCGTAGCTAACACGTGATTGACGATCCGATCCCGGTCGCGACCTCCCCCGCGCG
>JBBSHF010000147.1:0-3593 GCA_038253355.1 Candidatus Limnocylindria bacterium | reverse complement strand
GACAGCCGCTACCGGGGCCGCTGTCTCGAACGTCCCGAGGAACCGTCACGTAGCCAGCCGACGGCTGTAACGACCAAGCAAGGACCGCTTGCGGCGTCTGGTTGGCCGAATCGCCAGGGGGTGCGCGCATCGGCCACCCACACCGCCGTCTGGGGCGCCTGCTTGGCCGTTACAGCCAGCACCTGGCTAGCGTGCCGCCGAACCGGGCTTCGGGCACGGACTGCTGAGCCGCGGTGTCAAACCACCCGGGGAACCTCAGTTAGGGGTGCTCGTGCGCGTTGAGGTTGCGCTATCTGGTCTTGCGCCCGAAGCAGGACCGCGACGGTCGAATGCCATCGCTGGCTGACCGATTCAGCGTTCGGACGTTACCGGCGTTCACCCAGAAAGAGCGCCGGGACGAGCGTGACGATCGCCACGCCCAGAGCAATCAGCAGGACCAGGTGCAGCACGTTACCAGCCTGGCCCCTCGACCAGGTCTCGAGCAGGTCGACCAGCGACAGGCTGGCCCGCGGATCGACGCCCACGAACTCCGCATGCCCCAGGCTGGTGACCAGCGCGTCCCGTCGCGGCGGGTCATTGATCAGCGCCGTCAGCTCGTCGATCCGGTTCTGACCGATGCTGGTCAGCAGCGCCAATCCAACGCTCATGCCCAGCGTACGGGTGATCTGCAGCATCGCCGATGCGACGCCATACGCCGATGAGCCGGCAGCCTCGACCGCCGCCGTGGCGCGCGGCGAGACGGTGAGCCCGAAGCCGGCACCGAACAGCGCCAGGTCGCGCATCAGGCGCGGCAGATCCGTCTCGGTACCCCAGCCGAGCGCGAGCCACAGGCCGCCGATCGTCAGCAGCACGCCGGCCACGGTCGTCAGCCGCGCGCCGAGCAGCGCGGAGATGCCGCCGCCGGCCAGCGCCCCCAGGGCGATCGCCAGGGTCAGCGCGGTGAGCGCCGCCGCCGACTGCTCGGCCGAGCCGAAGAGCACGCGATTGACGAAGACTGGCCCGCCGATGATCGCGGTCGCCAGGGTGTAGCCGGTCAGCAGGCTGACCGTGTTCGCCGCCGCGAATCGCCGGTCGCCGAAGAGGCGTGGATCGACGAGCGGCTCACGCCGGCGCAGCTCCAGTGCGACGAATCCGGTGAGGACAAGGGCCGCGGCCGCGAAGCCGGCCACGACCAGTAGATCGCCCCAGCCGCGCTCGCCGGAGATCGTCAACGCCCCGACGCCGGCCAGCACGGCCACCGAGAGCAGCAGCGCACCCAGCAGGTCGAGGCGGGCGCGCACCCGGGGCGTCTCCACCCCGCCCGCCACGACATAGATGATGAGGAGGGTGATGATCCCGATGGGCACGTTCAGGAAGAAGATCCATTGCCACGGCGCGACGTGCAGGCGCGGCACCGGCAGGTTGACGTTGAGCAGCACCCACGCGCCGTAGACCGGCCCGATCGCCATGCCGATGAAGGTGGCCGCGCCCTCGAGCCCCAGGGCGGCCGCGCGTCGCCGACCGCTGAACAGGTGGCTGGCCAGGCTCATCGAGAGTGGCACCAGGGCGCCGCCGCCAAAGCCCTGAACCACCCGTGCGGCGATCAGCACGTCGAGGCCGCGCTGGGCGCCCGCGAACGGCGCCAGCCCGGCGCCCAGGCTCCCCAGGCTGAACAGGATCAGCGCAGCCACATACAGCCGCCGCGCGCCCCACAGGTCGGCGGCCCGTCCGGCGAGCGGCATTGCCACCAGGAAGGCGAGCAGGTAGGCGTTGATGATCCAGCTCGCCCTGCCCAGGTCCGCCCAGCCGCCGAAGTCGGCCACGATCGAGGGCAGCGCGATGGCCACCACCATCAGCTCGGCGCCGGCGATCAGCACACCCAGCGAGGCGGCGATCAGGACCGCCCAGGCGGTGACCGGGTGCATGCGAACCGTTGCGCTGGTCACAGGTCGGCACGCTGCAGCACTGCCAGGGCCACAGCCAGGAGCAGGGCGGCCGCCAGCAGGCCCGCGCCCGCCGACTGCAGCGCGCTGGCCAGCGGACGGCCAGCGGTCGATACCCCGGCAAGCAGGCTGAAGCCGCCGGTCGGCAGCCACGCGGCAGCGGTCAGCAGCAGGCTCGCCAGCAGGACGGCGCCGGACACCAGAAGCGTGACCGCCGCGGCCAGGCGTGGCCTCAGCAGCGCGCCGAGCAGCAGCCCGCCGCTCAGCGCCATCAGGCCAGCCGCGCCAACCGCGACCATCGTCAGCCCGAACGGAATGGTCAGGCCGGTCGCTCCCGTTTCGGCGAGCAGGCTGAGCCAGGCGATGACCGCAGACGCCAGGAGGCCCATCAGGAGGAGACCGGCGACGCTCGCCAGCCAGGCCAGCAGCAGCGCGCTGCGCGGCACGGCGCGGACAACCAGCCAGGCACCGCTGCCCCGACATCGCTCCGCTGAGAGGCTGAACGCCGCGATCGCCGAGGCCACGGCAACGGCTGCAGCGAGCGCGTCCGCATAGACCACGGACCCGGAGGCCAGCGACGGCGCCACGACCGACAGGAGCGCCGGCAGCAGGCCGCTGAGCAGCAGCGTGCCGAGCACCAGCAGGAGCCGGAAGGTGATCCACAGCTCGCGCATATCGAGGCCGACGAGCGCCATGAAGCGGCTCACCCGGCCCGTCGCGGCGCGACCGCCTCGATGCCCTGGAACGAGAGCGGCAGCGCCTGCGCTTCGAGCTGCGAGATCGGCAGGTGAAGCCGCACGCGGCCGTCGACGAGCAGCGCGAAGCGATCGACGAGGCCCTGCTCGCTGGCGGGATATCGGCTGGCAAGCAGGACGGTTCGCCGCCGACCGGGGAGCCGCAGCAGCCGATTGCGCTCCTCCGTATCGAGCGCGCGCAGCGGCTCATCGAGGAGCAGCAGCTCGGGATCGCCCAGCAGCGCCGCGGCCAGCGCAACGCGCTGCTCGACGCCCGGGCCGCCGCGACCGATCGGCCGATCGGCGGCGCTCGACAGCCCGTGGTGCTCGAGGCTCGAGTCCACGAGCCCCCGTCGCGCGGCGCGCTCGACGCCGCTCAGCCGTGCCGCCAGGTCGAGCGCCTCGCGGGGCGAGAGCCAGGAGTAGATGCCCGTCTCGGGACCCACGTAGGCGATCCGCCGTGCCCAGCCGCGTGGCCCGGCCCCGGGCAGCGGCAGGCCGGCGAGGCGGATCAGTCCGGCTTCGGCCATCGCAATCCCGGAGAGGATGCGCAACAGCAGCGATGCCGATGCGTCGGGCCGCGAGACGAGCAGTAGGCGGGCTCCGACCGGCACGATCAGGTCGACGCCAGCGAGCAGGGGCCGGCCACCGACACTGCGCCTGACGGCATGGCATTCGACGGCGGCGGGGCGGAGGAGCTGGGCCGAGCGGGACCCCCACAGGGCGTCCGGCGTCGAGATCGTCAGGGGCATCTCCTCGCCTCCATTCCCGAAGGGGCTGGTGAGTCTAGCACGCGACCTTGCGCCGCCACCCGTTGGCGGATATCATAAGCGCCCGCTTACATAAATCTGCATTTGATAAAGAAGCGCTACGAGATGACCTTCCTCAACGAGACCAGCGCAGAGCATGACCTGCGACGATTGCGCACCCTTTACCG
>JBBSHF010000146.1:0-3600 GCA_038253355.1 Candidatus Limnocylindria bacterium | reverse complement strand
TCGGCGAGGCGTCCCCACGCGCTTTACCAGGAAGGTGAGGGGACCATCTCGCTCTAAAGTCTCCTGACAAACCTCGGGCGAGGGCTGACCATGCGTTTTACCAGGCAAGCACGGAGCGCCCACGGAGTCGAAGATTCCACGAGGCGTCGCGGACGCCAGGCCCGTGTTCGCGGTCGCTAGCCCGAAGTTTGCACTGCTCGAGACGACAAGTCGCTGATCCGGCATGGGGTTTTCCGGCTCAGCCTGGCGCGCTACTGGACACGCGGCAGGGGTGTTGCGAGCAAGTCGAAGGCGGCGGTCTGCAGTGGCGTCGGCTTGCTGAGCAGCGTGAAGGTGGCGTTCGGCGCCTGCGGTGAGGCGACGGTGTTCAGCGTCTGCGTCGCGAGGTGAGCGAGCAGGTCGCGCCAGCTGCTGACGGGCACGCCCTCGTCGCTGCGACGCCGGCCGCGCTTGCGCTGGGCAGCGAGGGAGACCTCGGCGCTGGCCACTGGCGAGGCCTGCTCCTCCCGCGCGCCGGCACGGTCATGGCCCTGGAACAGGATCGGCGCCCAGGCCTCGCGCAGATGCCATTCGACATAGTAGGCGAGCATGCAGAGGAACACGTGGGCGCGCACGCGCGGCTCGATCCAGTGATGGACGGGGCGGATCTGCAGGTCGATGCTCTTGAGCGCGCGGAACGCCCGCTCCACCCGAGCAAGATCTTTGTAGGCGCGCACCGTCTGTGCCGCGCTCATCGCCGCGTCAGGCAGGCTGGTGCGGACGACGTAGACCCCGTCCAGCCCGGCCTCGCGCGCGATGCTCTCGGCGTTGCGGCGGAAGGTGGTTCGGCCCTCGGCGATGGCCAGGACGAAGTGCTTGCCCATCTTGCGCCGGTCCAGCACGACGCCGACTGCCAGACCGATCTCGGCAGAGCTCTGCGGCGTGCTCCGCGGCGAGGCGGAGCGGCGCTGCACGGCCGCGGCGATGCGCGCGAGGTCGCGCTCGGTCGCGGTGAGCAGGGCCTCGCGCTTGCGCGTCCGCTCGCGGGCGAGGTCCGGGTTGCGGCAGACAATCAGGCGCTCGCCGGGACACTCGGGCGCGGTGATCTCGGCCAGGTTGCGCTCGTCGAACAAGGAGAGCTGCAGCGGCCCAGCCTCGGCCAACGCCTGGATCTGCGGCGCGCGCAGGCAGGTGATCCAGTCGAGCCCGGCAGGCTTCAGGTCCTCCCTGATCCGCGCTTGCGTGAGCATGCCGCGGTCGCCCACCAGCACCACGTGCCTCAGCCCGAAGCGGCACTTCAGCTTGGCCGCCTGCGCCGACACCGCCCCAGGGTCGCCGGTGTCGCCGGCGAACACCTCGACCGCGACCGGCCGTCCCTCGCGGTCGCATAGCAGCCCGTAGACGATCTGCAGCCGATCCGGGCGATGATCCCGGCTATACCCGTGCCGGGCAAGCTCGCAGCAGCGTCCCTCCAGGCAGGATGAACTCACGTCGTAGAGCACCAGCGTGCCGTCGCGCAGGTGCCGGCGCGCCAGGGTCTGCTCGACCCGTGCCTGCTGGCCACCAAGCCAGTCCAGGGCAGCGTAGATCTCCCGCTCATCTACCTCGCCCAGCTCCAGCATCCGGCCCAGGCTCGTGCTCGCCGTCTCGGGCGCCAGGGCGCGCACCGTCGCCAGCTTGGAGCCGGGGGCGAGGACGCGGCTGGCGATCAGTGCCAGGGCGAGGTCGCGCTCGCGCGCCCTGGCCGGCTCATGTCGCCCGAGCAGGCGTGCCAGGTCGAGCTTGCGCATCATCGCCAGCACTGCGCCGACGTGCCCGTGCGGCAGGGCGCGCTGGATCTCGAACGCCTCCTCCGGCCGCGCCAGCACCGTGCCGCCCGCGAGCAGCACGCGCAGGCCGTCCACGATGGCCGGCGGCAGTGCGCTGAGGTTGGCCAGCGTGCGTTTGCGCACCCGCTTGCCCTCTCGGTAGCTCTCGCGCAGCAGCACGGCCGGCGCCGAGCGGCCATTCGGCACGACGTCGATGAACATGGGCGGACAGAATCACGTTGCGTCGCGTCGGGGCAAGCCCTCGGTATGGACACATCTAGCCAGCCAGACTGGCTGCTTATGCCCGTCCCGCCTGGCCAATCACATCACGCCAAGTGAAAACTTCGGCTTAGCGTTCGCGCCGGTGTTCTTGCAGCAGCGAACATGGTGCCACGCCGAAGCGCTGCTGATCGGTGCCATCTTGGCGCCGGGCCAGCGCACCGTGACCAGCCTGCTGCGGATCGTGGGACTGAGCCGGGAGCGGCACTTCGTCAATTATCACCGCGTGCTCAACCGTGCTGTCTGGAGCAGCCGTGCAGCATCGCGTCTGCTGCTCGGCCTGTTGCTCGATGCCTTCGTGCCCACGGGACCGGTGCTGCTCGGCCTCGACGACACCATCGAGCGCCGCCGCGGCAAGCGCATCTCTGCCAAGGGTATCTACCGTGACCCGGTGCGCTCCAGCCGCGGACACTTCGTCAAGGCGAGCGGCCTGCGCTGGCTCAGCCTGATGCTCTTGGCCCCAATCCCCTGGGCAGGACGAGTGTGGGCATTGCCGTTCCTGACGGCGCTTGCTCCGTCGGAACGCTACTGCCGCGAGCGCGGTGAGCGCCACAAGAAGCTGACAGACTGGGCGCGGCAGCTGGTGCTGCAAACCCGCCGCTGGCTGCCCGGACGTGAACTGGTGGTGGTCACCGACAGCGGCTTCGCCGCCCTGGAACTCCTGGCAGCCCTCGCCCGCTGCGGCGTGGTTTGCATCACGCGCCTGCGCCTCGACGCCGCCCTCTACGACCCGGCGCCGCCGCGCCTGCCCGGCACGGTCGGGCGCCCCCGGACCAAGGGCAAACGTCTGCCGACCCTCGCTGCGGTGCTGACCGACCCGACCACGCCGTGGCAGCGCGTCACGGTGCCGGGCTGGTAGGGCGAGCGCGTCGTGGAGATCCACTCCTCCACTGCCGTCTGGCGCCACAGCGGGATGCCGGTCGTGCCGATCCGCTGGGTGCTGCTGCGCGATCCCCAGGGCCGCTTCGACCCGCAGGCCCTGCTCTGCACCGACCTCGCCCGCGACCCGCTCCAGATTGTCGCCTGGTTCGTTCAACGCTGGCAGGTGGAAGTCACCTTCCGAGAGGTGCGGGACCATCTCGGCGTCGAGACCCAGCGGCAGTGGACGGACCTGGCCATCGCACGCACCACGCCCTGCTTGCTCGGGCTGTTCTCCCTCGTCACGCTCCTGGCTGCCCGCCTCAGCCCCCGTGCGCGCCTGACTGTCGCGACCGCGGCTTGGTATCGCAAGAAGCGCCCGACCTTCGCTGACACGCTCGCCGCCGTCCGCCGCGAGGTCTGGCGGGAACAGGGCTTCCTCACCTCCCACCCTGCGTCAGAGATGCAGAAACTCCGACCAGCGCTCCGCGAAGGCATCGCCTACGCGCTCTGCCACGCCGCATGATTGCAGCCAAATGGCCAAAGCCAAGCTGAGAGCAGCCGGGTCAACCGCCGCTCCAGGTCGGCGCGGTATTGCGCCAAGGTGCTGTCCTGCAACCTGTCGCGTCCCTTGCCGATCGCCACCGCCCGCAACAGCAGGAAGCGAAAGCTCGGC
>JBBSHF010000145.1:0-3607 GCA_038253355.1 Candidatus Limnocylindria bacterium | reverse complement strand
TGCTCCGTCGCGGCGTTGCAGGACACCGTCGTCCACCAGCATCGCCACCAGCTCCTCGACGAACAGTGGATTGCCCTCGGCCGTCTCGCCGACACGCTCTTGGAGCGTTCGCGCCAGGTCCTCGTCGCCAAGGAGGTTCGTCACCAGCTGGATCGACTGCTCGGTGCTGAGCGGCTCGAGCAGGATGGTCGTCGCGCTCAGCTTGCCGCCGCCCCAATGCGGACGAATGTCCAGCAGGTCCTGCCGCGCAATCGCCAGCAGGAGGATCGGTGCCTCGCGCGACAGATCGGCGATGTGCTCGACCAGGTCCAGGAGCGTGGGCTCGGCCCATTGCAGATCGTCGATGATCACGATCAACGGCTTGCGCCGGGCGATCGTCTCGAGCAGCTTGCGCACGCCCCAGAAGATCTCCTCGCCCGGGATGGCGGCGTTCGAGAGCCCGATGGCCACCGCGACGCGCTCGATGATCGCCTCCCGCCCATCGGCCCCTTCGAGGTACGACTCGAGCTTGCGCAGTGCGGCCTCCGGCGGATCGGATGTGGCGATGTCCGCGGCGGCCTGCGTCAGCTCGACGATCGGCCAGTAGGTGATCCCCTCGCCATAGGGCAGGCAGCGCGCGCGCAGGATCTGCGCATCCTCGTGCACCTCGAGCAGGAACTCGTGCACGAGCCGCGACTTGCCGACGCCGGCCGCACCGAGCAGCGTGAACAGATGGCAGCCTTCCCCGCTCACGGCACGCTCGAACGCCTCGCGCAGCAATCGCAGCTCGCGATCGCGAGCCACCAGCGGCGTGTCGTGCCGGCGACGGTCAACCGCGACGTCGCCGACGGCCATGAGGCGATAGGCGCGCACCGGCTCGGCCTTGCCACGGAGCTCCAGGGCGGGAAGCGGCTCTGTCTCGATCCGATCGCGCACGAGCTGGTAGGTCGACGCCCCCATCAGCACCTCCTCCGGGCCGGCGGCCTGCTCGAGCCGTGCGGCCACGTTGACCGCATCTCCGGTGACCAGCGTCTGGCCCGCCGCCGGATCGCCGCTGACCACCTCGCCGGTGTTGAGGCCGATGCGCACGGTGATCGGGAGTGACCCCGTGTCCGCAAGCTGGTGGTTGAGCGTCTCGAGGGCGGTCGAAATCTCCCGTGCGGCGCGAACCGCGCGCAGCGCATCGTCCTCGTGGAGGGTGGGGATCCCGAATACGGCCATCACCGCGTCACCGATGAACTTCTCGACGGTCCCGCCATGACGCTCCAGGACGGCCCGCATGGCCTCGAAGTAGCGCGATAGCAGGCGCCGCGTCGACTCCGGATCGCTCTGCTCACCGCGGCCGGTGGAGTTCACGATGTCGGCGAACAGGATCGTGACGGTCTTGCGCACCTCGGACGGCGACGAGGCGCCGCCCAGCGGGCTGCCACAGTGCAGGCAGAACCTGGCGCGTTCGGGGTTCTCCTCGCCGCATCGCCCACAGGCCACCATGCGCGCAGTGTACGGACCCCGCGAGCGGCTCGCCGGACACGGTCCGCGTTCGGTCTCCCCAGCGTCGGCGTTGTTGACCCTCTTGGGGGCCGGTGCTATCGTCCGCCGCCTGATGGACGCCGGACTGCAACCGATCCCGCCGCCCACTCCCCGCTCACGGGCCGAGCGGCGAGCGGCCGCGCTGGGCGCCGAATGCGCCGCAACAGCGGCGCTCAACGTCCTTGGCCAGAAGTGGGTGCTGCGCATCATTCGTGTGCTCGGCCAGCAGACGCAGCGTTTCTGCGAGCTGCAGGACGCGCTCGGCGGGGCCAATTCGGCCACGCTGTCGCAGCGCCTGAAGCTGCTCGAGGACGAAGGGCTCATCGACCGGCGCATCGTCTCGAGCCTGCCGCCGTGGGTCGAATACTCGCTCACCGAGAAGGGGACGGACCTGCGGCACGCCATCGTCGACATCGACCGATGGGCGGAGCGCTGGATCGGCATTCAGTGACGCCGTGAGCCACCCCATCACCGAGGAGCGTCCCGTCGAGCATGGCGACGCCCTCAACCTGGTACGCCAGGAAGTGGCCGAGGCACCCGGACCTGAAGCCGCCGCGCAGCGCGCCGTCGAGCTGCTGCACGACCGCTTCGGCAACTATGACTGGATTGGCATCTACTGGATCGACGGCAACGGCAGCGACCTGGTGCTCGGCCCCTGGATCGGTCCCGAGGCGACCGAGCACACCCGCATCGCCATCGGCACCGGGATCTGCGGAGCCGCCGCTGCATCGGGCCAGACCGAGATCATCGACGACGTCGAGGCTGATCCGCGCTACCTCGCCTGCTTCAGCAGCACACGCTCCGAGATCGTGGTGCCGATCTTCGACGGCAGCCAGGTCATTGGTGAGATCGACATCGACGGCAGCGATCTCGCCGCCTTCGACGAAACGGATCGGCTCTTCCTGGAGGAGATCGCCGCGCTCCTGGCGCCGCTGCGCCCGCGCTCGTAACCGGGGCCGTAGGATCGCTGCGATGGCGACTCACACGGGCCCCAGCGGCGGCGGCCACTTCGAAGAGATCTACGAGGCGAATGTGGTGCCGATCTATCGGTTCATCTACGCCCGCGTCGGCAATCGGCCGGATGCCGAGGACCTCACCGCGCAGGTCTTCATGCGGGCCGTCGAGCAGCTCGACACCGCCCGCGAGCGCCCCCAGATCGTGAGTTGGCTGTATCGCGTCAGCCAGAACGCGATTGCGGACTACTGGCGCGCCTTCTACCGATTGCCGTTGGTCGGCACCGAGCAGGTCGCCCCCGGCTGGGAGCCGGTCGCCCCCACCTCGGAGCCCCCCGCCGAGGCCGATGGCAGCGGATCCGAGGCTCGCGTCCAGCGACTGCTGCACCTCCTGCCGGATCACTACGCTCGCGTCCTCGAGCTGCGCTTCCTGCAGCGGCTCAGCGTGGCGGAGACAGCCGAGAAGATGGGAATCACCCGCGGCAACGCCAAGGTGCTGCAGTACCGTGCGCTGCGCAAGGCCGCGCTGCTGGGAGAGGCCGATGGCTGACGATCGCACGCCCGAGCCGCGCGACCTGCGGCCCGACGAGGACGCGGCGGTCGATCGCTTCGACCGCTACCTCGACGCGCTGCTCAGCGGCGGGCGCCCGTCGCCCGAGGACGTCACCGATGCCAGCGAGGCGGAGATGGCACGCACCGCGGCGGAGCTCTCCGGGGCAGTCGCCGGCGCCGCGGATCTCGACCCCGATCCCGCCTTCATCGAGCAGCTGCGGCTGCGCATGCGCCAGGCCGATCAGGGGATCGCCGCGGTCAAGGTCCCGCCGCCGGTGCGCTCGCGCACGGTCGAGCCCGGGCAGCGCGGGCCGCTGCGCCTCACCCGCCGGCAGCTGCTGCGCAGCGGGCTGGTCGGCGCCGCCGGTATCGCCGCGGGGGCGCTGGGGGCATCGGTCCTTGGGCTGGGTCGCCGAGCAGGCCTGGACGGCACCATCTGGGACGACGCGGGACTGGTCAGCGGGCAGGGCTTCTGGGCGCCCGTGGCACAGCTCGACGACGTTCCGCCCGGCAGCGCGGTGCGCTTCTCGACCGCCGCCTTCGACGGCTACGTGGTCAACGACGCCGGCGAGATCCGTGCCCTCAGCTCGGTC
>JBBSHF010000144.1:0-3608 GCA_038253355.1 Candidatus Limnocylindria bacterium | reverse complement strand
CGACAGCAGATGCAAGAAATATCGGCCGGGATCCCTATCTCCGCCGTTTGCCTACACCCGATGCAAGGCCCGCGACGGGTCCGCGACGGGTCCGCTCAGCGCCGCGGGCCGTACACCTGGGCGCGAGGAAGGCGGGCGGCCTCGTCCTGGGCCCGCACGCGCTCAGTGGCGGGCTGGAAGGCAACCGGCACGTCCTTCGGCTTTCCGCCCTCGTGACGGATCAGCCAGCGCAGGCCAACCTCGGTCAGCTCACCGCCGCCGGCCGTGCCGGGCTCGATGAACGGCGCGTTCAGCAGCAGCCGCCCCGCCAGCCGCTCCACCGTGAGCTGCATGGCGAATGGATCCATGCTCAGCTCCTGGGCGAGTGGCGTCAGGTCGACGAAGCGATTCGGAAAGCGGCGCAGGAAACGCAGGATCACCGCGTCGAGCTCGTCTCCGACCAGTGGCCCGGTTTGCGCGGCAGGCTTGACCGCCGCCGCTTCGGCGCGCGATGGCTTGCTGGTCGTGTGTGGTGCGCCGGCCTTCGGGGGCCGTCGTCGTCGGGGCGGTTTGCTGCTCACCGGGTAAGGATAGCGGCCTCAGCCGAGCTCGACGCGAATCGGAATCCCGGCGGCCTGGCGCACCGACTCCCCGAGGTGATCGTCCCAGGCCACCTGCTCGGGCAGCTTCACGCGCCACGGCAGCCCCTCGACGGTGATCACCGCGGGGAGCGGTCCCGGATGGCTGCGCAGCACCGATTGCACCGCCTCGAGCGCCGGTTGCAGGCGGTCGGTGCTCAGGCCGCCGCCAAAGACGATGCTGATGGTCGCCGCGATCTCGGCGGCCGCCGACTGGAGCGGCACGGCATCGGGCGGCGCGGATGGCTCATCGGGGACGGCGATCGGGACGGCCACGCTGGTCGGCTCGGCGATCGCCACCGCGGCGCGCTCAACGCCGGGGCCACGGGCAGTCCCACGGGTACCGCGAGCACGCAGCAATCGGTCTCGCTCGGCGCCGAAGGCGGTCGGTCCCATGCGCACCGCGTCCTCCCAGACGTGGACTGCCTCGCACAGCAGCTGTACGGAATCGTCGCGATGATCGACGCGGCCGGTGATGAGGACACGGCCGTCATCGGTCCAGGCGTTGGCTGTTTCGGCGAAGACCTTGGGAAAGACGACGACCTCGATGCTGCCCTGCAGGTCCTCCACGTTCGCGACCAGCATGGTCGAGCCGGCGCGGGTCACGATGCGGCGACTCGAGAGGATGATGCCGCCCAGCGTGACCTTGGCCTGGTCGGTCTCCTCGGCGAGGTCGCCGGTGTAGGCGGTGACGTACTGGGGCAGGAGATCCGCGATATCGCCCAGTGGATGCTCGGACAGGTAGAGCCCGATCAGCTCCTTCTCCCAGCGCAGTCGCTCGCGCCGCGGGATCTCCTCGCCGTCGTCGAGGAAGGCGATCGGTTCGGGCTCATCGGTCGTGGCGGCAAAGAGCTCGAAGAGGGTCGATTGGCCTGCGGCCACGTCGCGCTGGTGGCGTGCTCCCGACTCCAGCGCAGCATCCAGGCGCGCCAGCAGCGCTCCCGGCGTCCCGAGCGAGGAGAGCGCCGCCGCCTTGATCAGCGACTCGAGCACGCGCTTGTTGACGGTGCGCAGGTCGACCCGGCGACTCAGGTCATCCAGCGAGCGGAACGGCCCGGGCTCCGTGCCACCATCGCGCACGGCCACGATCGCCTCGATCGCGCCCTCCCCCACGTTCTTCACCGCTGCCAGCCCGAAACGGATGGCGCGCGTGCCCGAGTCATCGGTCTCGACAGTGAACAGTGCCCGCGAACGCTGAACGTCCGGCGGCCGCACCCCGATGCCCAGGCGACGGCACTCGGCGACCACTGCGGCGACCTTCTCGGCGCGCTCTCGGAAGCCGTTCATCACCGCAGTCATGAACTCGATCGGATGGTTGGCCTTCAGATATGCCGTCTGGTAGGCGATCAGGCCGTAACAGGTGGCGTGCGCCTTGTTGAAGCCGTAGCGCGCAAAGGGCTCGAACTCGGCGAAGACCCTGTCGACGATTGCGGGTGAGATCCCTTTGCGCCGGGCGCCCTCCTTGAACTTGGCCTCGTGCTGGCGAAGGACGTCCTCCTTCTTCTTGCGGATGGCGTAGCACAGGTTGTCCGCCTCGGGACCCGTGTAATCGGCCATCGCGATGGCGGCGGTCATGATGTCTTCCTGGTACACGAAGATGCCGTACGTATCCTTCAATGCCGGCTCGAGGCTCGGATGCAGGTAGGTCACCGGTTCCTCGCCGTGCTTGCGGCGGATGTAGGCCGGGATATTGGCCATGGGTCCCGGACGGAAGAGGGCGACCATGGCCGCCAGGTCGCGGACCTCCGTCGGCTTGAGCTCCTTGACATAGCGGCGCATCCCCGAACCCTCTAGCTGGAAGACGCCGGTCGTCTCGCCTGTCGAGAGCAGCTCGAACGTCCTGGCGTCATCGAGTGGGAGCGCGTCGACGTCGATGCGACGACCCGTGGTGTGCTCGATCAGGTCGACCGCATCGGCCAGGATGGTCAGGTTGATGAGACCCAGGAAGTCGAACTTGAGCAGGCCGAGCGACTCGCAGGCGTGCATCTCGAACTGGGTCATGGTGGTCCTGCCGTCGGTCGCGCGCTGCAGCGGCATGATCTCGGTGAGCGGCTCGCGGCTGATGACGATCCCGGCGGCGTGCGTCGAGGCGTGGCGCGCGACGCCCTCCAGCTGCTTGGCGATGCCGATCAGCTTGTCGACCCGGTCATCCCCGACCATCAGCTCGCGCAGCGGCGGGCTGGTCTCCACCGCGCGGTCGAGGCTGATATTCAGCTCGTTTGGCACCGTCTTGGCGACGCGATCGGCCTCCGCGTAGGTCAGCCCCATGGCCCGGCCAACGTCGCGGATGGCCGCCCGTGCGCCCAGCGTGCCGAAGGTGATGATCTGCGCCACCCGGTCGTCGCCGTACTTGGCCGTGACGTACTCGATCACCTCGTCCCGCCGGTTGTCCTGGAAGTCGATGTCAATATCGGGCATCGTCACCCGGTCCGGGTTGAGGAAGCGCTCGAACGGCAGGCCGTAGGCCAGCGGGTCGACCGGTGTGATGCCCAGGGTGTAGGTCACGATGCTGCCCGGCGCCGAGCCGCGGCAGGTCGTCATGATCCCCCGTCCGCGCGCGAAACCGATGAAGTCGGCCACGATCAAAAAGTACGCCGAGTACCCCATCCGCTCGATGATCCCGAGCTCGTAGTCGAGACGATGCCTGACCTCGTCAGTAAGCGTCTGGTAACGGGCCAGTAAGCCGCGCTCGCATTCGGCGCGCAGCCAGCTGGCGGCGGTCTCGCCGTCCGGCACCGGGAAATGCGGCAGGCGCAGCCCTTCGTGGTCGAGGTTGACGTTGCACATCTCGGCGACGCGCAGGGTGTTGTCCATCGCCGCGCCGAGCTCGCCGTTGAAGAGGCGCCGCATCTCGGCGGGGCTCTTGAGATAGAACTCGTTCGCCTCGAAGCGCAGGCGTCCCGGCGTGTCGAGGTTGCTTCCGGTACCGATGCAGAGCAGCAGGTCGTGCGCCTCGTACTGGTCGGGGCTCGTGTAGTGCGTGTCGTTGGT
>JBBSHF010000143.1:0-3679 GCA_038253355.1 Candidatus Limnocylindria bacterium | reverse complement strand
GTGACCGCGAGCTCGATGCCGTATCTGTACGGCCTGAGCAATACCTACGGGCGGGCCAGCCAGTACTACGCCGTCACGCACCCCAGCCTGCCCAACTACCTGGCCCTGTGGTCCGGCTCCACGCAAGGCGTGACCAACGACGGCACCTACAACTTCACCAGCGGCGCAACGCTGGCAAGCCAGTTCGATGCTGCGGGTCTCTCCTGGCGCTCGTTCGCCCAGAATTACCCGTCGACGACCGGCTGCCATACGGCTGCCACCTACAGCAGCACCACGGTCGACGGCTGGGGCGTGGCGGGCACCTACGCTCGCAAGCACAACCCGGCCATGAGCTGGACGGCCGTCAGCGGGAATGCCGCCGAGTGTGCCAAGATTCAGCCGCTGGCCCGCTTCGACCCATCGGTCAATCTTGCCTTCGTCGTGCCCAACCTGTGCAACGACGGGCACGACTGCTCGCTGGCCACCGGGGACGCCTTCCTCAAGGCCTTCCTGCCCCACGTGTTCAGCTCGGCCGATTGGGCGCACACGCTCCTGGTGGTCAGCTTCGACGAGGGCTCAACGACGACCAATGGCGGCGGCCACATCTTCACCATGCTCGCCCGCCAGGGTCTCTCGGGCGTGACCTCGAGCACCTTCCACAACCATTACTCGCTGACCCGGACGATCGAGGACGTCTTCGGCCTCAACCATCTGGCCAACGCGAGCTCGGCGGCGCCATTGACGGAGTTCCTGCCGTAGGCGCGTAACTACCGAAGGCGCGTAACTACCAACGGCGCGCGACTATCGACGCGTCGTGGTGACCTGGCCTTCGGGCGTGTCGCGAACCTCCACGCCCATGGCGCTGAGCTCGTCGCGCAGGGCGTCGGAGGCGGCGAAGTCGCGGACGCGCCGTGCCTCGGCACGGCGCGCGAGCAGGTCTGTGGCTCTGGCCGGCAGCTGCTCGGCGCCCTCGATCTCCGGTACGCGCTCGAGGTCGAGGCCCAGCACGCGGTCGAAGTCGAGCAGCAGCGCGCGGCGTTGCATCGGCGAGAGGTCGGCCGCGCGAGACACCTCGTGCGCCAGCACCAGCGCGGCGGGTAGCGCCAGGTCATCGGCCACCGCCGCAACGAAACGCTGCCGGTAGTCGGCCATGGGTGCGGCGCCAGGATCGACTGGTGCGGCACCATCGGTATCGGCCTGGCCTTCGGCGACGGCGCGACGCAGGCGGGCCAGACCGGAGGCGGCAGCGTGCATGGCCTCGGTGGTGAAGTCGAGCTTGCTCCGATAGTGTGCGGTCAGCGCGAGGTAGCGGAAGACGAGCGGCTCGAAGCCCTTGTCCGGGAGGTCGGCCACGCGCAGGATGTTGCCGGCCGACTTGGCCATCTTGGCGTCGGCCATGGTCAGGAACTCGCCATGCATCCAGATGCTGACGACCTGATGGCCGGTCACGCCCTCCGACTGGGCGATCTCGTCCTCGTGGTGCGGGAACTTCAGGTCGATCCCGCCAGTGTGAATGTCGAAGCGCTCGCCGAGGTACTGCATCGACATGGCCGAGCACTCGATATGCCATCCGGGGAAGCCGTCCCCCCAGGGTGACGGCCATTTCATGACCCGATGCTCACCGGCGCGCTTCCACAGCGCGAAGTCCTCGGGATCGCGCTTGTCGTTCTCGACCTCGACCCGATGGCCGGCCCGCAGCTGCTCCAGGCGCTGCCCCGACAGCTTGCCGTAGCCGGGAAACGCGGAGACGTCGAAATAGACCGTGCCATCGACCTCGTAGGCGAGGCCCTTGTCGATGAGCGTCGCAGTCAGGTCGAGCATCTCGGCAATGTGATCCGTGGCCGCTGGCATGACCTCGACCGGCCCGATGTTGATCGCGCGCTCGTCCTCCAGCCAGGCATCGGTATAGAACTCGGCGATCTCCTCGGGACTCTTGCCCTCCGTCTCGGCGGCCAGCAGCATCTTGTCCTCGCCAGTGTCGAAGGTGTCGTCGCGCATGTGGCCGACATCGGTGATGTTCTTGACGGTGCGGACCTCGTAGCCCAGATACGCCAACGTCCGCTGCAGCAGATCGGTGAACAGGTAGGTCCGCAGGTTCCCGATGTGGGCGTACTTGTAGACGGTGCTGCCGCAGGCATAGATCCCCACCCGACCTGGCGTGATGGGCTCCAGCGGCTCGACGCGACGCGTCAGCGAGTTGTAGAGGCGGACCTCCGGGAGCGCATCGGTCATCGTCCGGTCAGGCGGCTTCGGAAGCCTCAAGGCGCTCGATGAGCGAGACGAGCGTCTGCTCGCGGCTCTTGAGCTGCTCCTTGTAGTCCCAGGTCTCGGTCTTGTAGATCTCGCCTTTCAGGCGACCCAGCTCACCGCGCAGGATGTCGAGCAGCAGGTCGCGCTCTGGCGCGGTCATTTCGGGGTCCATCGGTCCATCCGTGGTGCGGTCTTCCTCGCATTGTACCGATGCGGACCGACCTGGCCGGTCACGACAGGGCGAGGCTGTAGCGAAGCGCCGCATCGACTGCCGTCAGATCCGCCTCTTCCAGGTGGCCAGCCAGGTTCAGCAACCGATCCTTGCTGACGGTGAGGATCTGATCGCATTTTGCCATGCTGTCGCGCGGCAGAGCGGTAGCGGTCGCTCGCAGCAGGACCTGGTGCGGCGGGACCGGCTCTCGCAACCTGGTCGTCAGTGCGACGACAATGGTCGTGGACGCGACGCGGTTTCCAACGTCATTCTGGACGACGAGTGCCGGCCGTCGACCATGCTGCTCGCTGCCGCGACCCCGGTTGAAGTCGACCCAGAAGATATCGCCCCTCACCGCTGCCGGCACGGTCAGGCCTTCTCATCCAGTGCCTCGACGGCCAGCTCGGCCCACTCGAGCGCCTCGTCGGCATCGGCGAGGTAGGCGGCCGCCGCTCGCTGATCGGCTTCGCCGCGGCGCAGAAGGTCGAGGCTCTCGTTCACCACGTCGCTCACCGGTCGATCCTCGCGGCTTGCACGCTCGATCGCGTACGCGGCGAGATCTTCGGCCACACTGACAGACATCTTCCGCCGTCGAGTAGGATAGAGGGTGGGACGCATGGTACGCAGGATCATACCACGAGGCGGCTGACTGAGGGTCTAGGATGAGGCCGATGCCAGAACGTGACGCAACCACGCACTACCCGTTGAGTCTGGGCCAGGAGCCTCGGTTCTGCCCAGCATGCGGCCAGGCGGTGACCGAGCACGTGCTCGAGGAGGATCATCGGCCGCGGCTGGTGTGTCTCAACGGGCACGTCACCTGGCGCAACCCGCGCATGGTGGTCGGCACCCTGCCCGTGGCGCACGGTCGCGTTCACCTGGTGCGGCGGGCGATCGAGCCTGCGGTAGGTCGATGGAGCTACCCCGGTGGCTTCCTGGAGCTCGGCGAGGCGACCCAGGAGGGCGCACGCCGCGAGACGGAGGAGGAGACGCAGCTGCGGGTCGAGGTCGGGCGACTGATCGGCGTCTACTCGCGGCCGCACGCCGGCGTGGTGACGCTCATCTACGAGGCGAGCGTCGTTGGCGGTGAGCCGCTGCCGGGCGCCGAGACGTCCGAGGTGCGGGCCTTCGGGCCCGATGAGATTCCGTGGGATGAGCTCGCCTTCAGCACCGCCGAGTCCGCGCTGCGCGATTGGCTGGCCTCGCTACCCGGACGCGGACCGCGGCACGAGCCGGAGCTCT
>JBBSHF010000142.1:0-3769 GCA_038253355.1 Candidatus Limnocylindria bacterium | reverse complement strand
TGAGCAGCGGGCACAACTTGGGCACAGGCAGCGGGCACGACTCGGGCGGAGGCTGCTCTCGCAGGGTAGAGGGCAAACTCTCGATACGGAATCCGGAGTGGTACGGACCCGAGTACGGAATCTGCGCTCCGTAATACGGAGTTGTCGCTCCGTAGCGTCGGTGCCATCGGCGTGGTGCGAGTACGCACCGGCCACTCCGGATACGGAGCGGCCACTCCGTACCGAGGTCCGTAGTTCTCCGGATGCCCGAGACGGGCCCGACCTCTACGCTTGGGCGGTGACGAATGCTGATCGCGACGCCAGCGTCGAGGAACTGGGAATCTCGACCTCGGGAGGAGGGCGCCGCGATCCGGCATTGGATGATGCCGCAGCCGTCATGGCTCGCATCGAGGCCGATGAAGCTGCCGCGCGCGAGGCGCGCGAGCGGCTGCGCATCACCCCGCTGACGGCATTGCAGACCGATGCGCTGAGTGCTCCCCTGCTGCAGCCCGACGAGGATCTGCTGGCCACGCGCTCCGGCGCCATCCTGAATGTGCCGGCCGGCGAGACGCTGCTCTCCGGCGGGACGGTGTACCTGACCTCGCGGCGGATCGTGCACGCTGGCCGCATCCTGGTCTCGATCCCGCTGGAGCAGGTGCGCGAGCTGTCAGTGGGCGGCGAGCGCCTGCTGCTGACCCTCGACGGTGGGGACGGGGTGAGCCTGGACGTCGAGCGGCCGCGCCTGCTGCGGGTGGAGATCAGCGCCGCGATCGCCGCGTTCCGCGCCGCTCAGCCGAGCTAGCGTTCGGCCCTGTAACGCTGCGCCGCCTGCGCGCGGTTACGCACTCCGAGCTTGCGCAGCACGTTGCCGACGTGCGTCTCCACCGTCCGCGGCGAGATGACCAGCAGATCGGCGATCTCCCTGTCGGTCAGGCCGTCGGCCAGGTAGCGCAGCACCTCGTCCTCGCGCACGCTGAGCTCCCATGGTCCCGCGCCGCCGGCCGCGGCGTGACCCGCCGACGCCGGGCGCCGCGCGGCGACGGCCAGGTGCTCGACCACGGCGGCGGCCATCGCCCGTGACATGGGCAGGTCGCCGTGGCGGATTCCGCGCACGGCGCGCTGCAGCGCGGCCGGATCGAGATCCTTGGTCAGGTAGCCGATCGCCCCGTTCTGGATCGCCTCCAGCAGGTGACGGCGGGATGCGGAAACGGTGAGCATCACCACCTTCGTGTCGGGCAGCCGCGGACCGATCTCGCGCAGCAGGCGCAGCCCATCGGTACCGGGCATGTCGAGATCGAGCAGGATCAGGTCGGGTCGCAGCTCAGGGGCCAGCAGCAGGGCTTCATCGGCCGATGAAGCCTCGCCCACCACCTCGAGGTCGGGCGCGTTGAGCGCCTGGCGCACCGCCGAGCGAACGAGCGCGTGGTCGTCGACGAGCATGATGCGCAGCGGCTTCGTCATGCTGAGCCTGGGGGCACGGTCACCTCGATGCGCGTGCCGTCCTGCGACCGCGTATCGATCCGCAATCTTGCTCCCACCGTCTCGGCGCGCTCCTGCATGCTGCGCAGACCATAGCCGCTGCCGGTGACCGCAGAGGGATCGAAGCCGCGGCCGTTGTCGCTGACGCGGACACGCAGGCCGGCGTCGTTCGATTCGGCTTCCACGCGCACGAGCGTGGCGTCGGCGTGCTTGCGCACGTTGTTGAGCGCCTCCTGCACAATGCGCAGCAGCTCGGCCTGTGCGCGCGGCGTCGAGACGGCCACGTCACTGGGGATTGCACAATCGACCCGGATTCCGAAGCGATCGCCAAAGTCCTCGGCGTAGCGCTGCAGCACCTCGGCGAAAGTTCCGCCCTCCGTCGGGCGCAGCGCCATGACCGCCTGCCGCGCCTCGGCCAGGGCCGAATCGATCGCATCGGCTACCTCCGTTGCCAGCCCGCGGGCCGCACTCGGCAGCGGATCCATGCTGGCCAGCCGAGCCTGCTTGAGCTTGGCGTACCACAGGTCCTGCGCCAGCCCGTCGTGGATCTCGCGCGCGAGCCGGGCTCGCTCCTCGTGGGTCGCCTGGGCGAGCTCCGCCCCGTGCAACCGCTGCAGATCGACGTTTGCGCGGCGCAGCGCCCGCAGGTCGGCACGACGCTCGGCCACCACGCCGAGCAGCAGGACGATGTAGAACGCCACGCGCAGGATGTCGCCGGTGGTGACCAGCGACGCGTAAGCCCCCGGATGGATCGCGGCGTGCGCCTGGCTGAAGGCCGCCAGCACCAGGCCGATGGCGAGATAGCCATCCTGGACGCGGCCCTCACGCTGGTATGAGACGTACGAAAGCCACGCGGCGAACGCGAATCCCAGACCGATGACGACCTGCGGCAACGCCAGCAGCAGCGTCTCGCCCCCGACCACGAGTGGCTGCGATGGGTCGCGCTGCAGCTGCTCGATCTGCACCTGACCGATGAGCATGGGCAGCGACGGTTGAACCATCGCGCCGACGATCACCGCGGCGATCACGAGCAGCGCCGGCGTGGTCAGCACCAGCAGGGTGGGGAGGCGCGGCACCCGCCATCGGCTCACCTCCGCCATTCCCGCGAGCAGGAGCAGCGCCGCGCTGACGGCACGCGCCAGGACGGCGCCCAGCACCGGCAGCTGACCGGGGTTCCGCAACGACAGGCCGAACGCCTCGTCGAAACCGAGCAGCATGACGCCGACCGTCATGGCGTTGAGCCCGGCGAGCACCAGGAAGGCGCTGCCACGGAAGAGGCCGGGCAGCTCCCCAACCTCGCGGAACCGGCCCCAGGCCAGCAGCGCCACGGCCATGGCCACGAGCGTCGCAAGCGTGTTGATCGTGAGATCGAGCCGCTCGTCCACGATCACCGGCGCGATCGCCGGATTGACCAGGATGAGCAGCGTCGCGAGCGCCAGTGCCGGGAGCAGGACGATGAGCGCGAGCCTGACGGCGCCGCTGGGCGAGGGCTGTGGCACGCGCCATTTTCACACCCACCGCAAGCGGCGCCGCTTGGGGCGGCCTAGGATGCCCCGATGCACGAGTCGCGCGACGCCTATCGCGTCCTGCAGGTCGACGAGGGCGCCGATCCCGACGTGATCGCGGCCGCCTATCGCGTGCTGGCCCGCAAGCTCCACCCTGACCGCGGCGGCCTCGACGCGGCGCGGATGACCGAGCTCAACCAGGCGTACGGCCAGCTGCGCACCGCCGAGGCGCGCGCCAGCTACGACCGTGAGCGTCGCTCGCTGCGTCCGCGCGTCCCGGTCGCGGCGGACCTGGAACCCGATGGCGTGCCGTTCGCCTCCGCACCGAGCGACGGCCGCCTGGACTTTGGCCGCTACACCGGCTGGACGCTGCGGGAAGTGGCGCGTCGCGACCTCAACTACCTGCGCTGGCTGCAGCGCCACGCATCGGGGGCACGACACCGGACCGAGATCGCGGCGCTGCTGCGCGAACTCGACCCGACAGCCCGGCCCGCCCCGCGCCGCTGAGCATGCCGCTGATCGCGCCGCGCATCCTCTTTGCCCTGTCTGGCGGCGGTCTCAAGCCGCTCACGGTCGCCTGACCCTTCGCGCCGGCACGCGCCCGCCGATCCGTGCTCAGCCAGCCCCCGCATCGGTCTTTGAAGGGGCTGCCGCGACTGGTACCGATATTTGCACCTTCGCGTGGCACCGCCGCACCGCGGACTGCCCCGACTTGGCATCTGTCGCTCCTGGTCGCGCTAACGCACTCCGGGAGCAGGCCAAGCCCGAGACCCGTGCTCAGACAAGCTCACGCATCGGTCGTTGGC
>JBBSHF010000141.1:0-3772 GCA_038253355.1 Candidatus Limnocylindria bacterium | reverse complement strand
GCGCGGCCAGGAACGGGCGCGGTCAGCAGCGGTCGGCGGTTCGGTCAGGAGCGGGCGCGGTCAGGGGCGACCATCGCCCCGAGGGTGCAGATGTCGGTCACAGTCACGTTACGTTCGTCGAAGGCGGCGGAGCGCGGCCTCGCCGGCCTGCGTCACGCTCACAGCCGGACACCCCGGAACCGCGCGAGTCGCTTACCGCGACTGTGACCGACATCTGACAGGTCGGGGCCTAGGCGGCCCGTAGCTG
This sequence comes from Candidatus Limnocylindria bacterium, assembly GCA_038253355.1. Classification (GTDB taxonomy): domain Bacteria; phylum Chloroflexota; class Limnocylindria; order QHBO01; family QHBO01; genus JAICUY01. The sequence goes on along the minus strand of JBBSHF010000141.1, from coordinate 3,525 downwards.
GCCGTCACGCACCCGCCGCAGCCTGTGGCATGCCGAACTATGTCGTGTTACGATATACCTCCATGACCACCGCAACCCGCGACCTGCGGCCCAACGAGTACCGCGCACTCGCCGAGCTGCGCTATAGGATCCGCCGCTTCCTGCGCTTCAGCGAGGCGGCGGCGCGCGACGCCGGTCTCGAGCCGCAGCAGCATCAGCTTCTGCTTGCCATCAAGGGCATGCCGACCGATCGGGTCGCGACTATCGGCGACCTTGCAGACCGGCTGCAGCTGAAGCACAACTCGGCGGACGAGCTGGTCCGCCGCGTGGAGCAGCGCGGGCTCGTCGCCACCGAGCGAGGGGAGGATGACCGGCGTCAGGTGATCGTCAGCCTGACCGCCAATGGGGAGGAGGCGCTGCGCGAGCTGTCCCTCGCGCACCTGGCGGAGCTGCGCGCCGAAGCCCGCGCGCTGGTCGAAGGACTCGAGCAGCTGATCGAGATTGGTAACCAGGCATGAACGTCGCACAGAAGGCGCACCGCAGCGCGACCGGCGCGGAAACGCTGGGCGACTTCATTCCCAGCCCCGAGATCCTGCTGCTCTCGCTGCTGGCGGTCCCCATCGGCGCCATCGGCGCGCTGCTGGCATTTCTGCTGCTGCGGCTGATCGGCCTCTTCACCAACCTGTTCTTCTTCTTCCGCTTCGACACCGCGCTGACGTCGCCGGCGGATGCTCCGCGCACGCCGTGGATCGTCATCGTGCCGATCATCGGCGGCCTGATCGTGGGGCTCATCGCCCGATACGGCAGCGAGCGCATCCGCGGCCACGGCATCCCAGAGGCGATCGAGGCGATACTGATCAACCGCAGCCGGGTCGAGCCGAGGATCGCCCTGCTCAAGCCTCTCTCGAGCGCCATCGCCATCGGTTCCGGAGGCCCGTTCGGCGCCGAAGGGCCGATCATCATGACCGGAGGCGCGGTCGGCTCGATGATCGGGCAGTTCCTGCACCTGACCAGCGCGGAGCGTAAGACCCTTCTCGTCGCCGGCGCCGCGGCCGGGATGGCCGCCACGTTCGACGCGCCGCTCGCAGCAGTCCTGCTGGCGGTCGAGCTGCTGCTCTTCGAGTGGCGCCCTCGCTCACTCGTGCCGGTGGCGGTGGCCGCCGCCTCGGCGACGATCCTGCGCCACTACCTGCTGGCTTCCGGGCCGCTCTTTCCGGTCGCGCCACATCCGGAGTTCATCGGTCTGCCGGCGTTGGTCGCCTGCGTGGGAGTTGGCCTGCTGGCGGGAGGGCTGTCGGCGCTGCTGACCCAGGGCGTCTACTTCGCCGAGGACACCTTCGAGAAGCTGCCGATCCACTGGATGTGGTGGCCGGCAATCGGCGGCCTGTTCGTGGGGCTCGGCGGGCTCGTCTATCCGCACGCCCTGGGCGTGGGCTACGACACGCTGCGCGGACTGCTCAACGGACAGCTGGTCGGAGGTCTGGTTGTGGGCGTGCTGGTCGTGAAGTCGCTGATCTGGACCATCGCGCTGGGCTCGGGCACGTCGGGCGGCGTGCTCGCCCCACTGCTGATGATGGGCGCCGCCCTTGGCGGGCTGGAGGCGATGGTGCTGCCCAACCTGGGGGTCGGCTTCTGGCCGCTGATCAGCATGGGCGCGATCCTGGGCGGCACCATGCGCGTGCCGTTCACCGCCATCATCTTCGCGGTCGAGCTGACCCACGACCTCTCCGCGCTGCTGCCGCTGCTCATCGCGGTGACCACTGCCTACGCCTTCACGGTGCTCCTGCTGAAGCGCTCGATCCTGACCGAGAAGCTCTCGCGCCGCGGCCATCACCTGTCGCGCGAGTACGCCGTCGACCCGCTGGAGGGCCAATTCGTGCGCCAGGTGATGCGCTCCAACGTGACGGTCCTGCTCGCCTCGACGCCACTGGCCGACCTGGCTGGCTCGCTTCGCTCCGGGGCCGGTCGCCGTTCGCAGGGCCTCTACCCGGTGACCGATGACGAGGGACGGCTGCTGGGCGTGGTCACGCGCCAGGACCTGCAGGAGCTGCTCGCGGCGGGGACGGACGGCGATGTCGCCCTGCGCGACGTCGTGCGCCCCGACCCGGTCGTCGCCCATCCGGACGAGCCACTGCGCACCGTGGTGTATCGCATGGCCGAGACGGGCCTGACCCGCCTGCCGGTGGTCGAGCGCGACGACCCCACGCGCCTGGTGAGCGTCATCTCGCTGCGCGACCTGCTGGGGGCCCGCGTGCGCGCCCTGGAGGAGGACCGCGACCGCGAGCGGACGTTGCGCATCCGGACCTTCATCCCCATGCCCCTGCATCTGCGCCGCGGGCGACCCGCGACCGACGAAGAGCCCTGATATCTGGGGCACGTGTGTCGCGGGCGGCGCACAGCGGCGCACAGCGGCGCACAGCGGCGCACGACGGCGCCTGCTGATCCAGCCAAATGGCGCAAAGCGGCGTCCCAGCGCCGCCCGGGAAGGATCGCTGCTAGCCTCTGGCGCACCCCGTTGCATCGGTCTATGTAAACCTGAGGAAACCCACCCCCCAGCCATGAGCCTCGTCGTCGATCACATCAGCAAGCGCTTCGGCTCGGTCGTGGCCCTCGACGACGTGAGCTTCAGCGTCGAGCCGGGGCGCATCTTCGGCCTGCTGGGAGCGAACGGGGCCGGCAAGACGACCGCCATGCGCATCGTGTTGGACATTCTGCGCGCGGACAGCGGCAGCGTGACGTGGCAGGGCGTGGCCAACACCGAGCTGCCGCGGCGAACCTGGGGTTACCTGCCGGAGGAGCGTGGCCTCTACCTGCGCATGCGGGTCATGGACGTCCTGCGCTTCTTCGCCTCGCTCTACGGGGTCAGCCAGTCGGATGCGACCGCCAAGGTCAACGAGTGGCTCGACCGCTTCCGCATCCCGGAGTTCCGCGACCGCAAGATGGAGGAGCTCTCCAAGGGGAACCAGCAGAAGAATCGGCCGCGCCGATGATGGTGCTGGTCATGGTTGGCTACTTCGCGTCCTTCGCGGCGCTGAACGCGGTGGACGCCGGCTGGGTCACGATCCTGTCGTTCATTCCCTTCTTCAGCCCGTACATGATGCCGATGCGCGTGGTCTTCGGCGTCGCGGCATGGTGGGAAGTTGCGATCGCCGCGGCGCTGCTGCTCGTCTTCCTCGCCGGCGCAGTGTGGCTCGCGGCACGCATCTACTCCGCCGGCGTGCTGCTCTACGGTCAACGCCTCGGCATTCGCGAAGTGCTCAAGGCCGCCCGCGTTTCTCGGTGACCGATGGGTGCCACGCCCACGCTCGACCCAGGCGTCAGCTGAACCGTCGAGTGACGTACCGCGAACCAGACCGACATCTGGCAACGCGGTACGAGCGAAACTCCCTTCATGACCGGTGCGCTGATCGATGGCCGGCGGCTCGAGCTTGTGGTCGGCGACATCACCCTCGAGCGCGTGGACGCCATAGCCAACGCGGCCAACGCCTCGCTCAGCGGTGGTGGCGGCGTCGATGGCGCGATCCACCGTGCCGCCGGGCCTGAGCT
>JBBSHF010000140.1:0-3793 GCA_038253355.1 Candidatus Limnocylindria bacterium | reverse complement strand
GGCCCGCGGCCGCCTGGCGCGCCTGCGTTCGTTTCTGGGTGGTTGACGCGCGGCGGTGAGGGGCTGACGCTCGTCCGCCGCCGTGCCGGCCGTAATGCGCCTCCAGTGGACCCTTATCGGCGGTGGCGACGGATTGCAGCACCAACCTGGCCGATAAGGGGCCGACATCGGCGCATTAGCGACCGGAGATGCTCAAAGCCGAGCATTCCCGCAGATAAGACGCCCGGCGCGGACCATTACGCGCGCGAACGCGGCGCGCCGGCGATTCGGCGGCGGGATGGGCGCCAGCGATCACACGCGGTCGAACCTCGGAACCGCGCACTCCTTCCTTCGCCGGTCTGATCGCTGGGCGCACAACGCTGCCAGCTCGTGCGTCCATCCTCCTCGCCAGCGGCCTCCCAGCGACCCATCCCCGTACAACACTCTTGACAACGTGATTGTCAAGTCTTATGGTCGCGGGGCATCCGAAGCACGACCGATGCAGCACGACCGATGCAGCACGACCGATGGAGGAAGACCGACCGATGACGAGCACGAGCGAAGCGACGCACCGATCGGCCGACCACGGGACCGAACGCTCGGCCGAACACGCCCATGGTCCGCAGATCGCGTGATACAGGCGCCACACGCGACCAGGAAGCCAGGGGACCAGACGGCACCGAGCAGCCACACGGCCCAGCGGAGGCACGTGGCCTGCACCGGCCCGAAGGCGGCGCGGTGAGCACCGTTCGGGACATGCAGCGGCCGCGGTATTTCATCAGTATCGCGGCGGAGCTCGCAAGCGTACATCCACGTACCCTGCGGATCTACGAGGAGGAAGGCCTCCTCTGCCCGCATCGGCGCAACAGAATTCGCCTCTATTCAGAGGCAGACATCCGGCGGGTGCGTATCATCCGCTTTCTTACCCGACGCCAGGGGGTGAACCTGGCGGGCGTCAAGGTCATCCTGCAGCTCGAGGCGTTGGGCAAGATCCGCGTCTACGACCTGTTCGATGCAGATGATGTCGAGCGATTCGTCGAGGACGGCATCCTGACCGATGACGGCCCCGACCGAAGGGAACAGTGACAGCAGAAGTGGCATCCGAGACACCAGACAAGAACAACAACGACGAGGCCGAGCGCGAGGCCGAGCGCGAGGTCGAGCGCGACCTCGAGCAGATCCAGGTGCTGCCACTGGTGGCGCTGCGCGACACCGTCATCTTTCCGGAGATGATCGTGCCGCTGCAGGTCGGCCGCGATCGCAGCGTCAAGGCGCTGGACCGCGCGGTGCGCAACAACCAGCCGGTGGCGCTCATCACCCAGCGCAGCTCCGAGACCGAAGAGGTCGACAGCGTCGATGAGCTGTATCCCATCGGTACCCTGGCCAAGATCGCCCAGGTGATCCGCCTGCAGGACGGCACCATCCGCGCCATCGTGCAGGGCCAGCGCCGCATCCGGCTGCTCGACCTGCTGCAGACCGAGCCGCACCTCGAGGCCCGCGTCGAGCTGATCGCCGACAGCGACGAGAAGACTCTCGAGGTCGAGGCGCTGATGGCATCGGTCCAGGGCCAGATCGAGCAGTACGTGTCGAGCGGCGCCTCGGTGCCGCCGGAGGTGGCCGTCGCGGCGCGCAACATCAGCGATGGCGGGCTGCTGGCCGACATGGTGGCCTACAGCCCCGACATGGACACCGCGCTGCGCCAGGACCTGCTCGAGACGATCGACGTCGCCGAGCGACTGCGCAAGGTGAGCGGCTTCCTCTCGAAGCAGATCGAGGTGCTCGAGCTCAAGGGTCGCATCCAGAGCGAGGTCAAGTCCGAGATGGACAAGACCCAGCGCGAGTACATCCTGCGCGAGCAGATGAAGGCGATCCAGAAGGAGCTCGGCGAGGACGACCCGGCCGTCGCCGAGGCCAACGAGCTGCGCGAGGGCGTCGAGAAGTCGGAGATGCCCGCCGAGGTCAAGGAGAAGGCCCTCAAGGAGGTCGATCGCCTGTCGCGCATCCCGAGCGCGAGCCCGGAGCAGGGCGTGATTCGCACCTATGTCGACTGGCTGGTCAGCCTGCCATGGGGTGTCCAGACCGATGACAACCTCAACCTGGCCGATGCCGAGAAGGTCCTCAACGACGACCACTACGGCCTCGAGAAGCCCAAGGAGCGGATTGTCGAGTACATGGCGGTGCGCAAGCTCGCCGAGAAGATCCGCTCGCCGATCCTGCTGTTCGTCGGACCGCCCGGCGTGGGCAAGACCTCGCTGGGACGCAGCATCGCCCGGGCCATGGGCCGCAAGTTCGTGCGCATGAGCCTGGGCGGCATCCACGACGAGGCCGAGATCCGTGGGCATCGGCGCACCTACATCGGCGCATTGCCGGGACGCGTCATCCAGAGCATCAAGACGGCCGGCAGCGCCAACCCGGTGTTCATGCTCGACGAGATCGACAAGGTCGGCATGGACTTCCGCGGCGACCCGTCATCGGCCCTGCTGGAGGTGCTCGATCCAGAGCAGAACTTCTCCTTCCAGGACAACTACCTGGAGGTGCCGTTCGACCTGTCCCGCGTCCTGTTCATCGCCACCGCCAACATGCTCGACACCATCCCACCGGCGCTTCGCGATCGGATGGAGATGATCCAGCTGCCGGGCTACACGCAGCTCGAGAAGCTGCGCATCGGCCAGCGCTTCCTGCTGCCCAAGGTGCTGGAGAACCATGGTCTGACCGATGGTCAGCTGACCATCAGCGAGGCCGCCCTGGTGCGCCTGATCCAGGCCTTCACCAAGGAAGCCGGCGTGCGCAACCTGGAGCGTGAGCTGGCCAATGTGGCCCGCAAGGTGGCGCGGCGCGTGGCAGATGACGCGTCGGTCAAGGTCACCATCGAGCCTGACCAGCTGGAGGACTATCTGGGGCCGGCGCGCTTTGACTACGGCGAGCTGGAGACCGAGGACAGCATTGGTATGGCGACCGGCCTGGTCGTCTCCGACGCCGGCGGCGACATCGTGCAGGTCGAGGCCACCAAGATGGAGGGCAAGGACGACTTCATCCTGACCGGCCAGCTGGGCGACGTGATGAAGGAGTCGGCGCGTGCTGGGCTGTCGTACGTGCGTTCGCGCTCGGCGCAGCTGGGGCTCGATCCGTCGATCTTCGAGAAGCAGACGCTGCACATCCACGTTCCGGCCGGGGCGACCCCCAAGGATGGGCCGAGTGCCGGCGTGACGATGGCCACGGCCATGGCCAGCCTGCTGACCGGCAAGCCGGTGCGGCGTGACCTGGCGATGACCGGCGAGATCACCCTGCGCGGCCGCGTGCTGCCCATCGGCGGCCTCAAGTCGAAGCTGCTGGCGGCGCACCTGGCCGGGGTCAGCACGGTGCTGATCCCCAAGCGCAACGAGCGCGACCTGGTCGACGTTCCGGAGGACGTGCGGCAGCAGCTGCGCATCGTGCCGGTCGAGACGATGGACGAGGTGCTGGCGGAGGCGCTCATCGATACGGCTCGACCAGCCGAGGTCATCAAGGCCGAGCGCGCGGCGCGGCAGAAGACCGCGGTGCGGCGCGGCGGACGCCGGCAGCGGCCTGCCGCCGAGGCGCCCATCGCCGCCAAGCGTGCGCATAAGCCGGAGGCCGATCAGCCGCCCGCGACCGGCGCGGCCTGATCGGGCGATCGCGGAGGTTCGCTTGATGCCCGGGTTGCATCAAGTCACGCCTGAAGTGGCCCTTGCGCGCCGGTTGATGCATCCGATGCATCGGGCAGCGCTCGACCGCCCTCATCGGCGCCACTTGATGCAATCGGTGCATCGCCAAGCGCCAGAGAACCGTCACCCGC
>JBBSHF010000139.1:0-3852 GCA_038253355.1 Candidatus Limnocylindria bacterium | reverse complement strand
GGGTGCCGGCTATCGGCCTGGCATAGCGGCGGTAGTAATCGGCCACGTGTGTGCTTCCTTGGCATCTCTCGTGCAGTGAACGGCTTCTGATAGAAAACGCGTGGTATCGCGATCCGTGTGGCGTTGTCGGGTCATCGAATACGAAACGACGTGAAAACGAGATGTACCTGGAGGCCCTCATGTGTCTAACCTGCGGCTGCATGGATGCCCACCGTGAGATGGGCTCGGCGAACGTGACCTACGAGGATGTCAAGGCCGCAGCCGACGAGAACGGGCGAACGATGGCCGAGACGCTCGACATCGTTGATCGCACCATCGCTAAAGACCGCGGCGAGCACGCACAAGAGTACGCGCCCGCTTCCTGAGCGACTCACAGCCACATGCACCGTCAAGCAGCTCCAGCCAGAGGGCCGGCGAGGTCGGACGGCATTGGCGCGAGCAATGGCGCGCGACCGCCGTAAGGCAATGGATCGCTTTTCGGGCCTCTCAGGCACGCTGCGCCTGGGGTCGCGCGGATGGCCCGCCGAACGCGGGTCCGCTGACGAGGCCGTCCGGTGGCGAGCAGCCAGATCGGTGTCAGCCAATGCACCGTAGCGTTTGACCATGTCCAGGGTGGCAGGCCAGGATACGCCGCAGGCTGAAGGCGTCCCCACGTTGACCAGGGAGGCGTGCGCGAACGTGTGACGCAGCGTGTGCGGGCTGCAGCGGTCGGGGGTGCCGGCCCGCAGGTTGAGGCGCCGCGACGCCGACTGTCGGTCGATGAGGCGGCTGCTCGTCTCACCGCAGCAAGCGACAACGCGCAGAGCCGAAGGTTCGTCGACAGCATCAGCGCCGAGCCCTCTGCGCGAAGGTAGGTCCACGATCGCCGTCGCTCCCGCGCGAGCTACGCACCCTGGCCGATGTTCATGGCCAGACCGCCGTCGATGGTGAACGTCGACCCCGTGCAGTAGTCGGCATCGCTGGAGGCCAGGAAGACGGCAAGGCGAGCGATCTCGGCGGGTTGGGCGGCGCGCTTGAACGGGATGCTCTGCACCTGCTCGTCGAGAAGCGCGGGGTCGTCGATGGCTGCCTGATTGAACGGGGTCAGCACCATGCCCGGGGCCAAGTTGTTGACGTTGATCTTCAGGGGAGCGAGCTCGAGCGCGAGGGTGCGCGTCAGGTTGCGGATGGCTCCCTTGGAGCAGTCGTAGTCGGCGCCGCCGGCGTTGGGGATGTCCTCGTGGACGGAGGTGACGTTGATGATCTTGCCCCCGCCTCCGTGCTGCTTCCGCTCCTGGATGAAGCGCCGGCAGCAGAAGAACGGGCCATAGACGTTCGTCCGGATTGCCGTGTCCCACACCTCGGTGGCCAGCTCGGCGACTTCGGTTCCGGACGCGTCCACGCCTGCGTTGTTCATGAGGATGTCGATCGTCCCAAAGACCTCGACCGCTGTGTCGAAGGCTTCGGCCACCTGTGTCTCGTCGCTGATATCGGCCTGGACGACGACGGCCCTTCGGCCGGCGGCCTCGACCTCCTTGCGGGTCGAGGCCGCCCCTTCGGCATCGTGGAGGTAGGTGATCACGACATCGGCGCCCTCATTGGCAAACGCCACCGCCGTGGCTTGACCGATGCCCGAATCGGATCCGGTGATGAGGGCGACCTTGTCGAGTAATCGTTGTGCGTTCATGGCCTCTCCTTGTCGTCGTGGATGGGCGTTGGGTGGTTCGGCTTCGCCATTTCGGTGAGACGCCACGCAGCATTGACAAGCCCGACGTGGGAGAACGCCTGGGGGAAGTTCCCGAGGAGCGGACCAGCGTGCGGGACCGCCTCCTCGGACAGCAGCCCGAGATCGTTGGCGTAGCCGGCCGCACTGGTGAACCAGGCTTCCGCCCGTTCGATCTCCCCGGCCATGGCCAGGCACTCGGCCAGCCAGAACGTGCAGATCAGAAAGCCGCTCTCGTCGTCCGCCCACCGCCGCACCAACCCACCGGTGCCGAGGTCGCGCTCGATGACGTCGATCGTGGCCCTCATGCGCTCATCGTCGGCGGGCAGAAACCCGACCAGCGGCAGCAGCAACACGGAGGCATCCAGATCGTCCGAACCGAAGGCCCCGGTGTAGGAGCCAGCCCCGTTACTCCACGCCTGTTCGAGAACGGCCGCTCGGATCTCGTCTCGGGCGATCACCCAGCGGGCCGGATCGGCAGCCGCGCCCAAGCGGTCGGCGAGCAAGATGGCCCGATCGAGCGCGACCCAGCACATCACCTTGGACGAGACATACTGCCGCGGCTGGTCCCGCGCCTCCCACATCCCGGCGTCGGGCTCGGCCCACCCCGCGGCCGCCCGATGCGCCATCACGACAAGCAGCTGTTGGAGCGGTTCGTCCAGCTCGTCGAGGTCGTCGCGCAGCAGGTGGACGGCGTCCAGTACCTCCCCGAAAATGTCGAGCTGTACCTGGGTCCACGCTTGGTTCCCAACGCGGACCGGGCGGCTTTCGTGGTAGCCGCTAAGGTGCTCCAGCGTGTGCTCGGTGAGATCTCGCTCCCCGGCGACGCCGTACATGATCTGGAACAGCTCGTCGCCGATCTGGCCGGCGGCGTTGGCGAACCAGTCGAACAGGCGCGCCGGCTCATGAGGGCACGCGGCGATCCACAGGGAGCGGGTCGTCAGGCTGAGGTCGCGCAGCCAGGCATAGCGATAATCGAAATTGAGCTCACCGCCCATCCGCTCTGGAAGCGAGGTCGTGGCTGCCGCCACGATCGCACCGGATGGCTGGTAGGTGAGCCCCTGCAGCACGATGGAGCTCCGGCGGACCTCGCTCGCGAAGCGCCCCTTGTAGCCCTGGTGCAGATCCGACCATGACTGCCACGCCTCCTGCGTGTCCTCGATCGTCGCAAGACGCGCGGACTCGTCGAGCCGCGGCCCGCCGAATGAGGGCTGGTACGCAGCCCTAAACTCCACGACCTCGCCCGCCCCAATAACGAAGCGGGCGCGCGCTGACCCGTTCTCGCACCGCAGCGGAATGGGACTCGTCAAGGTGAGCTGCGCGGGCCCGCCGCGGGCGAGGACGCCAGCTGCGACCGATCGCATGTGTGGCTCGGTGCGGCCGTACTCCATGCGGGGCGCGAAGTCGACCTGCACGGCAACCGTACCGCGCACGCCCTCTACGCGGCGCAGCAGCGTGTGAGGAGACTGGAGCCCGAGATCGTGGCCGCGGGCACCCGGATGAAGGGCAGCCGCCTCCGTGAGCGTCAGCTCGCCCACCGCCGTTCGGTAGACCGAGCGCAGGACCAGGGAGTCCCCCACGTACTGTCGCTCAACCTCGAACTCCTCCACCGGGCGAATCACCCAATGGCCAGCATCGACATCGAGCAGACGGCCGAACACCGACGGCGAGTCGAAGCGAGGGACGCACCACCAGTCGACCGAGCCTCGGCGATCGACCAGCGCGGCGGAATGGCAATCTGACAAGAACCCGTAGTCAGCGATCGCTGGCTGTCGTCGCCTGGTACCCTGCGGTTCGGTCGCTCCCACGGTCTATGTCCCTTCTCCGTCGTCCGTCGCCAGAGCTGCTGGCGTTGACAAGGGTACGCTGCACTCGGAACTCCGAGCCGTCACCGCAGACATGCTCCACCTGCCAGGCGCAGCGGCGACAGACGACCTAGCTGCCGGTTCGCGAGCCGGTAGTCCGGCCCTTTCCGCGGTACCGAGCTGGCCAACGCCGAGCTCGACCGGCACACTCGAGCGCGGCCTCGCCCATCCGCTTCGGGTGCCTGGCGAGAGTCCGCCTTTGAAGCTCAAGCATACGAATCAGCCGCTGTGCCGTACATACGGTATGCACGCAGACCCAATCGGTGCCTTCCGCGAGTGGTTGGC
>JBBSHF010000138.1:0-3888 GCA_038253355.1 Candidatus Limnocylindria bacterium | reverse complement strand
TTGATCCGGTCCCGAGTCGAGCCGGCCGCCATGCCCCCGAGCCTGTCGCCGCACGCCCGTCCCGAGGGCGAGATCCTTCACGAGGTCACGCGCTCGATCTGCCCGGAGTGCCGCGCCGTCATCGATGCGCAGGTCCTCCTGCGCGATGGCCAGGTCTACATGCGCAAGCGCTGCGATGAGCACGGCTGGTTCGAAGGGCTGATCTACGCGGATGCCCGCGCCTATGTCGACCAGGCAAAGTACAACAAGCCCGGGCAGCCACCCGCTCGCATCTCGACGGAGGTCCTGAAGGGCTGCCCGCTGGACTGCGGGCTCTGTCCCGAGCACCGACAACACACCTGCCTGGCACTCGTTGAGGTGAACAGCGCCTGCAACCTCGATTGCCCGGTCTGCTTCGCAAACGCGGGCGCCGGTTTCAACCTGACCCTCCCCGAGGTGGAGGGAATGCTCGACCGCTTCGTCGAACTGGAGGGGCACCCCGAGGTCGTCCAGTTCTCAGGGGGCGAACCGACCATCCACCCCGCCCTGCTGGAGATGATCGCGGCCGCACAGCAGCGCGACATCCGTCACGTGATGGTCAACACCAACGGGCTGCGGATCGCGAACGAACCGGAATGGTTCGCGCGGTTCGCCGCCCTACGGCCGCTCATCTACCTGCAGTTCGACGGCCTGATGGACGAGACATATCAGGTCATCCGTGGCGAGCCGCTCCTCGCGACGAAGCTGCGGGCGCTTGATCGCCTGGCCGAGGCCGACCTGCACGTCATCCTCGTCGCCGCCATCGAGCGCGACGTCAATGAACATGAGGCGGGGGCCATCGTCGAGTTCGGCCTGCGTCACCCGGCCGTCCGAGGCGTCATGTTCCAACCGGTCACCCACAGTGGTCGGCACCCCGATCACGATCCGATGCGCCGGATGACGATCCCAGATGTCCTCCGCGCGCTGGACGGGCACCCGGGCGGGACGTTCCGGTCGAGCGACTTCATCCCAATCCCGTGCTGCTTCCCCACCTGCAGCTCGGTCACCTACGCCTACCTCGGCGAAGACGGCGAGGTCATCCCGCTGCCACGCATCCTCGAAGTGGACCAGTACCTGGACTACATCACCAACCGATCGGTGCCCGGCATCGACCGGGACATCCTGCATGCGCTGGAGGGCCTCTGGTCAGCGGGCTCGGTCCCCGGCGACACCCAGTCCGATGCATTCGTGTGCGCGGCCTGCGACCTGGATCTGCCGGCCCTCGCCAACCTTTCTCGCCGGATCTTCATGGTCCAGCTGCGGGACTTCCTCGACCCCTGGACATTCGACGTCAAGAAGGCGATGAAGTGCTGCATCGGGATCCTCCAGGACGATGGCCGCATGATTCCCTTCTGTACCTACAACACGGTCGGCTACCGAGAGGAGACGCGCCGTCGATTGGCCGCTCGTCGACGTCGTGGCGCGGAGATCCCGCTGGGCGAGGCCACGCCATGATCCAGCCGGCAGCGCCGACGACGGTGGCCGCCTGCTGCTCGGCGATCTATGGCAGCCCGATCTCCGAGTTGCTCGTCGGAGATAGCCTCCACCCGGGCGGCCGCGAGGCGACGCGCGAGCTGCTCAACGCCGCGCAGCTTCGACCTGCAATGCATCTCCTGGATGCGGGATGCGGCCTCGGCGCATCGGCGCGCCTCGCGGCCGAGGAGTTCGGTGTCCTGGTGGATGCCGTGGATGCCAGTGGCGCGGTCCTCGAACGGGCCCGCAGGCGGGGCGAGGACGCTCGGATCCAGTGGCGCGAGGCTGCCCTGGCGGCGCTCCCCTACCCGGATGGCGCGTTCGACGCGGTCCTCGCCGAATGCGTTCTGTCCACGACCGATCGCGCGGCCGCGCTGTTGGAGATCCAGCGGGTGCTTCGACCTGGAGGACGGCTGTTGCTCAGCGACATGGTCTCTTCTGGAGCCACCTTGCCGACCACCATCGATCCGTTGGTCGGGGCGGCCCTATGCGTCTCGGGCGCTTGGCGCGAGGGCGAGATGGAGACAAGCCTCGGCGAGGCGGGATATCGGATCGCCGCGTGCTGGCACCGTTCATCGGCAATCGCATCACTCATCAACCGAGTGTCCGCGCGGGCCAGGGTCATCGGGCTGGCAGCGCAGGATCTCGGCCTCGACCTGGGCAGCATGATCGCCTCGTCGGGCCTCACCATTGACACATCGCCGGCCGGGCAGGCAGAGCTTGCCGCAGCGGCCGACGATGTGATCAGGGAGGTCACGCGCGGGCGGCTGCACTATGTCGCCATGGTGGCCGTGCGCGGTGATGCGGCCGCTTGACCTTCCAGGCACCCCAGGCCGCGGCGCGCCGCGGCAATGACCCTCGAGCGTCAGTGCCGACTGTCCAGATCCACCACGGTGCGCCAGCGCCGGAGTCGCCCGGCCCGCACGAGCCGCTGCACAACCGACTCTTCGACGACGACCAGCGCCATCGCCAGTTGGCCACGAACCGTTCGCGGCGTGCGCCGGAGCAGGTGAGCGGCGACGCGGCACCGGTGTCGGGAGCGCTGCAGGAACGCATCGGTCACGTCGTTGCTCTCGATGGTGGCCATGCCGAGTTGCGTAGCGGCCGCCTGGACCGGATCACGCGGCGGTGATCCCAGGGCCAGGACGGTGGCGAACAGCCGCCCTCGTCCATCGAGCGAGTCTCGGATAGCGAGCAGGACGTTTGCGTCCACCGGCACGAACATCAGCGAGTCCAGCGCGTAGGCGGCGGTCGCCCGGATCCTGGGCGGACGGGCGATGGAGGCGCGGCTGAATACCACCCGCGCCTGCGCCCCGATCGCCACTGACCGAGCCGCGGCGGACGCGATGGCTCGTGCCGAAAGATCTACGCCGGTCACGAACGCTCCGGTGCGCCGGCTGACCTCGAGCGCGATCGCCCCGACGCCGCACCCGAGGTCAAGCAGCCGACTCGACGCTCCGGGGTGCAGGACCCGAACCAGGGTGCTCAGATCGTCCGCCGTCGTGTAGCCGTGCACGACGACGCCGGGAAGCGGCGCGGCGAGTTGCAAGAAACGGCGACCTTCCGGCGACCCGGTCAGCAGCCCATAGCTCGCCTCGAAGTAGCCTCGGATGGCAGCGGACACCAGGCGATCGAGGTAGGCCATCGCGACGACGATACGCTGGCCCGAGATGAGCCGCGGCGCCAGGGTTCATCGACCATCCAGGGACATCGGCCTCACAAGACCTACAGGTATCGGTTGTGGGGATAGCACCACGTGAAGCCGCCACCCTGCGGGTTGGCGTAGATCACCGGGTGGCCCGTCTGGTTGGCATGGGCGCGCGCGTGGCCAGACTGCGAGTCGCAGCAGCCCACGTGGCCGCACGTCGCGCAGAGCCGGATGTTGAAGCGGCTACCACATTCCTCGCACTGATTTGTCTGAGCCGCGGGAACTGACGCGGGGAGATGTTCGCACGGCTGCGGCGAGCCGAAGACCCTCTGAAATACGTGCATGAAGAAAGTATCAGGCCCGCCAGACTTTGCCGCTGTGACGGGGCTTACGGCGCGACCGGGACGACTCCGCCATGCTGCGCCGCATGACGAGCCACCGATGGCGCGCCGCGACTCTCACGCTCGTCGGGACGATGGCGCTGGCCGCCTGCACCTCGACGGTTTCGGCATCTGATGGCGACCATGATCTGGCGGCGCATGGCGGACCGTCGGGTCGAGCTTGGACCGTCGACCACATCCCAGCTGAGTGAGGACCTCAGCCTGAGCAGGGCCGGATGGTCGACCGATTTCAACCGTCACGAGGTGCCGCTCGACGAATTCCCGAGCGGTGGCCCGGGCAAGGACCGCATCCCGAACATCGACCTACCACAGTTCCAACGGATTGGCGATATCGACTGGCTCAAGGAC
>JBBSHF010000137.1:0-3912 GCA_038253355.1 Candidatus Limnocylindria bacterium | reverse complement strand
TGCCGTTGTGGTGAGCACCGGTCGCCGGACTGGCTCGTGTGGCGGGCTGTCTCGTGCTCAGCGGCTGCTCACTGGCGCTCATATCGACAGCCGGGAAGCACGCAGACGAGATCGCTGCTCACCAGACGAACATCTGACAGCGCCATCGTCGATCCATGAAGCGCGTGCTCACCGGACGAACATCTGGCAGCAAGAGCCACTCGACGCGGCGCAGATCGCCCATTCAGCGCGGCTCTGTCGCGGCGCGGACTATCATCGTGCCTCGCCGAGCGAAATGAAGCAGCAGCTGAGCATGTTCGCCCCACACCCCCGTCGTCCCCTTCTCGCGCTGGCCTTCGCAGCTGCGTTGAGCGTCTCATCTGTCTTACCGGCGTCGGCGGCGGCATCGGCAGCGACGCCGGCCAGCGGCCTCGTGCCGATCGGATCGGGCTACTCCGAGACGACGCTCGAAGGCTTCGCGCAGACCGTCATCGGTCACGCGACCGGCTCCGAAGTGCAGATCCTGGTGGTCACAGCGGCCTATGGCGACAGCCTCAAGGAACGCGCCAAGAACATCAAGCTCGCGCAGCAGCGCACTGACCAGATCGATGCCGCCTGCGACGCGATCGTGCCGTCGAGCTTCCCGGCGGGATGCAACGCAATCCTGCTGCAGCTGTTCGACGCGGCCCAGGCGCAGGATCCGGCCAACAGCGCGGCCTTCGACGACCCGCAGACCGATGGCGCCTACGTCCTTGGCGGCGACCAGGACCTGGCCATGCACATCCTGGCCAACTCGCCTGCCGAGGCGGCCATGCAGCGTGCGGCCGATCGCGGCGTGGTCTTCGGCGGCAACAGCGCCGGAGCCGCGGTCGAGTCGCGGAACATGATCGCGGACTACAGCGCCGCCGGCTTCCCGTACAACGCCCTCGAAAGGGACAAGGTGATCGTGTGGTGGGCCGATGACGGCGATGCGGAGCGCGGTCTGAGCCTCGGCTCGCAGCGTGCCGTGATCGACCAGCATCTCTACGCCCGCGGCCGCCTGACGCGCATGCTCAACGTGGTGGCGCAGTCGGACGAGCGGTTCGGCGGCAGCAGCCTGGTCGGGATCGGGTGGACGAGGACACCGGCATCACGGTGACCGATGACTCCCGTATCGCGGGCGCCTTCGGCGCGACGTCGGTGACCGTCGCCGACTTCGAGGGAGCGGCGGCGACCCACCAATGGGTCGGTCCCAACGCCACGCTCTCCGCGCGCAACGTGCTGCTGCACGTCCTGGCTCCGGGGACCGCCGCCTACGACATGACGACCCGCAGCGCCCCAGTTCCATGGCGCATCGGTGCCATACGTGGCGCAGGCGCCGTGGCAGGCATCGCTGCTTGCCAATCCGGCGGCCGGCAAGCTGATTCTGGCCGGCGGCCTGCTGGACGACCCGAGCTCGCCGGTCGTTTCGGGGATCGTCGACGATGCCAGGGCGACCGGCAGCCACCGCATCCTGGTCGTCGCGGCCGGCTATCCCAGCGTCGGCCAGGGTTCGAGCACGGGCAATGACTACGCCAAGCTGCTGGCCAATGCCGGCTGGAAGGAATCGACCGACAAGGTCGAGGTCATCTCCTACGGTCCGAACGGCACCGGCGGATCCCTTACTCCGTCACGCCTGGACGGCGTGGCCGCCGTGCTGCTGGTCGGCGGCGACCAGTCGGCCCTGGCGCCGGCGATCGCGGATTCGGCGTTCGTCAGCTTCGTCCACGCCGCGCTGGATCGGGCGCCAGAGGTGGTCACCGATCGGGCGATGACCGCGGCGATGGGTGCCTGGTACGTAGCTGCCTCCGAGCCGACCGCGACGACCACTGAGTCGACCGCCGCCGCAGCCTTCCTCGACGGTGCTCCGCTGCGAGCCGGCCTGGGCATCTTCAGTGGCCTCTCGTTCGAGCCGCGCTTCACGCTCGACCAGCGCTGGGGCCTCGTCGCAGCTACGAAGGCGCATCCGGACACGATCGCACTGGGAATCAGCGAGCGGACCGCGCTCGTCCTGGACAGCGGCGGAGCAACGGTGGCCGGCGAGCGTTCGGTGGCGGCACTCGACGGGCGTGCCGCGACCTATGCGAGCGGCAGCAACGGTGCGTTCACCGCGCTGAACACGGTGCTCGACCTGTTCGCTTCCGGCGAGGCGGTCGATCCGGGCGCCTAGCCTCGGCCGATGACTTCGGCGACCTGGTCGAGCGGCAGCTCTCGCTGCTCACCACCGGCCAGGTCGCGCAGCACGACCGTGCCGCGGGCGAGCTCACCGCCGAGGATCACCGCCCAGCGGACGCCCGCCTTCGCCGCCGATTCGAGCTGCTTGCCGAGCTTGCGCCTGCTGCCGTCGGGGCGGACCCGCAAGCCGGTTGCGCGCAACGAGCCCGCGACGCTGAGCCGGGCGGCCAGATCGTCGTCGCTGCTCAGCACGGCCACCAGGGCCCGTGACGCCGGGAGCGCCACCTCCCGATCCTGCATGGCCAGAACGGTGCGATCGAGGCCCAGCCCGAAGCCGATCCCCGGCGTCGATCGGCCGCCGAGCGACTCGACCAGGCCGTCGTAGCGGCCGCCGCCGCCGAGCGCCTGCTGCTGTCCCTCGCGCCCCTGGACGTAGAACTCGAAGGTGGTCCGCGTGTAGTAGTCGAGCCCGCGCACCAGCCGATGGTCGATCAGGTATGGAACGTCCAGCCGATCCAGCAGCGATCGGACGGCATCGAAGTGCGCACGACAGTCGTCGCACAGGTAGTCGATCGATTTGGGCGCGCCAGACGCCAGGTCCTCCTCGAGGTACCTGTCATCGAGGACCCGTAGTGGATTGGCTCGCAGGCGGCGCCGGGAGTCATCGGTCAGGCTGTCTTGGTGCGCACTGAAATAGTGGATCAGGGCCTCGCGAAACGCCGGTCGGCAGGTGGCATCGCCGATCGAGTTGAGGTGGGTGACCACGCCGGAGATGCCGCACTCGCCGTAAAAGCGAGCGCTGAGCTCGACAAGCTCGGCGTCGACCATCGGTCCCGGATCGCCGAGCACCTCGCAATCCCACTGGCTGAACTGGCGGTAGCGACCAGCCTGCGGGCGGTCGTAGCGGAACATGGGGCCCAGCATCCAGAAGCGCAGCGGGCCGGGCTGCACATGCAGGCCGTGCTCGATGAAGGCGCGCGCGATGGGCGCCGTCGGCTCAGGACGGAGCACCCAGTCGGCCCGCTCCTCGTCGCTGCCCTTCGCCCCGCTGACGACGAACATCTCCTTCTCGACCACGTCGCTCGTTTCGCCGGCGCTGCGCGCAAAGAGCTCGACCCGCTCGAAAAGCGGAGTCTCGATCCGCTCGAAGGCGTAGCGGTCCGAGAGGTCGTGCGCCAGCGCCTCGACGCGCTGCCAGTAGGCGGCCTCGGGGGGCAGGATGTCGCGGGTGCCGCGCGGAGCGGCAATGGTGCGAGGCATGCCCGAGAGTGTACCGATGCCGCGGCCCTCAGCGTGACGCGGGATCGTTCGGGAGAGACGTTGAGCCGCCGGCCGCTTCCACCGGTCACCAACACCGTTGGTGATACGTGGAGAGTCCGCAGCAGACGCGGCGTTCACAGTCCGAGCGGAGCGTGGCGAACCGCGCTCGCAGCTGACTTCAGACCGATATTCACGCGTCCCACCAACCCTGTTCGTGAGCAGCGGAAACCGCGCTACCTCACGGAGCAGGTGCGTGATGCACGAGCCGCATCACAGCGCGCCAGCGCGTCGGTTCGGGCGCCGCGGGATGCATCGCCTGCATCAGCGTGCGCCAGCGCGACAGTTCTGGAGGTGAGTGATGCACACGCTGCATCGGCAGTTGAAACCGCCGTTCAGCGCACCTCGCGCGTCACGCTCGTCACGTCGCGCAGCCGCTCGATCCGCGACAGGACGCGCGACAGCTGCTGCAGTGAGGTCACC
>JBBSHF010000136.1:0-3935 GCA_038253355.1 Candidatus Limnocylindria bacterium | reverse complement strand
TCGTATCGGCGGCGGATCGGCCGGCAACTCAACAAGGGTGAGAACCTGCACTCGCTGCGCCGCGCGCTGGCCTACGCCCACGAGGGCGCGCTGCGCCGGCGCCACCACGAGCAGTAAACCTGAACAGATGTGGTGTCTAGCTCTGGCCACCAACGCCATCTGGGTGCTGGATGGCGGCACGGACAAGGACCACCTCGACGCGGGCGCCCACCGCGATCATTGAGTGTGCTCGCGGCGCCCGATCAAGGATCGCCTTGCGGGGGCGGCATGGCAGGCTGGCGAGCATGGTCGACCAGCCCCTCGAGGACCTCGCCGCAGAAGCGATCGGGGGTAAGCTCGGGGGCCGGGTTTGCCCGTCGGGACATCCCCGGTTCCCCGCCCGGCACCCACGACTTCGACGTCGCCCTGCCTGGCGGGCGAATCGTCGCCCTTGAGATCACCACGGCCGCGCACGAGCCGTGGGTGCAGCTCACGCGGCGCGTCTCTGCGCAGAGTGGCGACGTCGTTCCCGTGCTTCGGCATACATGGAGCATCCGCGGTCACCTCGGCTACCTCCCGCTCCGACCCGCGGGTGCTCCCGATGTCCGGGCGGTACGTCACCAGCCAGCCTCCATCTGCGTTCCCTCGAAGACGCCGGCGTCGACGGGTTCGACGAACTCTTTGAGGAGGAGCCAACGGCAGAACTCGCTGCTTCGGTCGCAGTCTCCGCCAGCTCGGGATCACCGCGGCAAGCTGCCACCCCGACGAACCCCCGCCAGCGAAGCTGATCCTCCGCAGTCTGTCCGGCTACAGTGGCCCGGTAAGTCCGGACGCGATCGACCACGTTGTCGAGGTAGAGGTCGCCCACAACTGCGCAAAGCTCCAACGCGCCACGGCCGACGAGCACCATCTGTTCATCTGGGTCGACCCCTCGATCGGTGCTGCCGGGATCAGCGTCGCCGACGATCGGCTCCCTAGCACAGGCCCAACGCTCCCCGAGGCGGTCACCACGGTCTGGCTCGGCTTCGCCCACAACCAGACTGACCAACTCGACCTAGCCGTGCTGTGGCGCTGCGACAACGGCGGGTGCTGGGTACGTGACCATCGAACCGGCGAACCAGGCTGACCTCAGGGCGACGCTCGCGAAGAACTGCCGTTGCCGCCGGGTGTCCAGGGTCCGACCCTTATGATGTAGACGATTGCTGCGCTGAACTCGATGCCGTCCTGTTCGCTCTTACCTCGGCTGTCGCCCTCCTCGCCGGCACCTGCGCATCCGTCTCTCGACACACTCGAAAGCGGACCAAAAAGGGCAAGGTGATCGACATGTCGTTCACGCAGGGTCAGGGGCCGGTCGGCGGCCATGGCGGCGCTCGCGACGATCAACGGTTTGGTCGTCATGGGTGTCGCGGCGACGGGTTGAGCGCAGCAACCGACTTCGAAGTCCGCAGCGCGCCCGTTCGAAAGGTCGGTGGCGGGCCCGTTTGCGTGTCCCGTTTGTCGATCCCTCATCAGAATCGCTGCTCGGCGATCCCGCCGCACCCGCGCCTGCCCGGTTACCGGAGTGACCGATGTGCACTGGTTGCCGATGATCGACGGCCTTGGAATGCTTCGTGCATGTCTTCTCTGCCGGCGACGTTCGCCGAGGACGTGATCGATCAGCCGGTCCGCGCCCAGTTCGAGGTGTTCCTCGACGAGCACCGCGCTCAGCTCAATGGCTGCTTGGATGGGCTGACCGAGGAACAGGTGCGCCGGTCGTTGGTGCCCTCGCGGACCACGTTGCTGGGCCTGGTGAAGCACGCGACCTTCGTCGAGAAGGTCTGGTTCGACGAGGCCGTCACCTGCCGCTCACGTGCTGAGATCGGCATCCCTGCGACGCCAGACGAGTCCTACATCATCGATGACGACGACACCATCGCCACGGTCCAGCGAGCCCACCGCGAGGCATGCGAATCATCACGGCGCGCGACCTCATCGCTCGGGCTGGACGACACAGTCCACGGCAACCGGCGCGGCCCGCTACCGCTGCGCTGGGTGTACCTGCACATGCTGCGCGAGCTCGCACAGCACTGCGGGCACGCAGACATCCTGCGCGAGCAGCTGATAAACGAATAGCGCGCGCTGGCGACCGCTCGTGACGCGATTCGGGCCAACGCGAAATGCCTCGTAAGCGGATCGTCCATGGGCGGCGACCAACGACGCCGGCAATCCTGGTTCTGTGGATGTGCCCGCAGACCGACGTGATGAACAGCGGATCTGATACGGCCTACTTCATAGGACCTCGCCGACTGACGACAGGGCACCCGCTGATGCAGGCCCTTGAGTCGTTACGCCGCGACGAGGTGCCGGCGGAAGAAGCGCTCGGAGCTCTCCAGCTCGAACGCGGGCACGCCGGTGTGGCGGCCGGGATTGGCATGCAGCGTCTTCTCCCGGGAGGCGAAGGCGCCGAACAGCGCCATGCCGGAGTCGCGCGGGACCAGCTCGTCGTCCCACTGCAGCAGCAACTCGACCGGGACGCTGACCTGGGCCGCTGCCTCAGCCAGGGTCTCGTGACCCGCGAGGCCGAAGACCGCGGCACCGATTCTCGGTTCCGCGGCGACGAGGGGTATGCCGATCGCGCTGCCCAGCGACACCCCCCAGAAGCCCACCGGCCCGCCGGCGTGGCCGATGTCCTGAAGGGCGTCCAGGGTCGCCCGCCACTCGGGAACGGCGCGCGCCGAGCGTTCGGCGTTGTCCCGCGCGAGCTGCGGGCCGATCGGCTCGCCCGCCGCCATCCGCTGCCTGATGTCGGCCGCGTACCGTTCGTCCTGCTCGGTCCTCGCCCGGTCGCCGTGCCCGGGCGCGTCGATGGCCGCCACCACGAAGCCGCAGGCTGTCACGTAGCGGTGAGCGCGGTCCAGCAGACCCGGGGCCGTCTTGTGCTGTCCGCCCCCGTGGCCCAGCAGGACCAGCGGGCGGGTATCGGTGCCGCCAGTGGGTGCCCAGAGCACGCCGTAGATATCGCCGAGGATGAAGAGGTGTTCCGAGACGCCGTCAGCGGTCGTCTCCGCAGTGAAGCGCATGGGTTCGTTGCCTTTCGGGATGCCTTGCGGGCACCCCCACGGCCACCTGTGTCAGATGAGCCGGACAACCGTGGAAGGTGGGAGCACCCAGCCGAATACAGCGGAAATGGGTCTCACCTCCTCGGGTCGATCGCGCGGGAAACCTACCAGACACCCGACGGCACCGGCTGGCGCCAGGCGGTCTTCCCGGTGGGGGTGCGAGCCGTTAGTTGATGGCAGCGACGTGGATATGTGTGGCCCTGGTAGCGCACGGCGAGTTCGTCGTATCGGGTGGCCCCGGCGCGATGGCCACGTCTGCTGAGCACGGCCGTCCCATACTGGATCGGCGAGCGGCACACGCCTGCTGCCGGTCTGGGGTTGCAACGGACGCAACGTGAGGTCCTAGCGTCCTGGTCATGGGCAGCGCAGACGGCGAGCGAAGGTGGCGCGTCGGAGAGGTCGCCGCGGCCACTGGGCTGACTGTGCGGACGCTCCGTCACTATGACGACATCGGGCTGCTCATGCCCTCCGAGCGCTCCAGCGCCGGGCACCGGCGATACACAACCGATGATCTGGGGCGCCTGTACGCAGTCCTCGCGCTGCGCCAGCTTGGCCTACCGCTGGCCGACATCGCCCGAGTCCTGATCGACGGCCCCGACCCGCGCGACGTCGTCCGCGGCCAACTCGAGCTCCTCGAACAGTCCATCACTGCCGCGCAACGCTTGCGCCGCGGCCTGCACGGACTGCTCGCCACCCTCGAAGACGCGACTGAGCCCAGCGTGACCACCATGATCAAGGAGATGATTCTGATGGAGAACCCCCTGACACCTGAGCAGCTGCGCGAGCTCACCGAAGGCCGCCGGCGGATGACCGAGCAGTTGACCGACGCCCAGTTCGCCGAGATGGCCAAACAGCGCC
>JBBSHF010000135.1:0-4034 GCA_038253355.1 Candidatus Limnocylindria bacterium | reverse complement strand
GCCGTACCGCCACCTGATGGGCCGATCCTGGACCGATGCATGGCGAGCGCGTGACGCCGATGGGCTGCTCCACCAGGTCGCTGCATTCGAGCCCGACCAGCAGCTGCTCACCTACCTTTCACGGCAGCGGCTGTTCGTGGCGGACGGGCATCATCGGTATGAGACCGCGCTGGCATACCAGGCCGAACTGCGCTTGAGGCCCGGGCTCGCCCGCCGTCAGCCCGGCGAGCTGGCGGCAGACTGGATCATGGCGGTGCTGGTCAACGCCGAGGCCGAGGAGCTGGAGATCCGCGCCACGCATCGGGTGCTGCGGGGAGTGGATGGCAGCGCGCTACAACAGTTCGTCAACGACCCCGGACCGCTGTTCGTCGCACAGGCGATGCGCGCCAGCGAGCTTCCGGCGGCGCTGACCCAGCACGATGCGGATGAGGCGCCCGTTTTTGGCCTGGCGCTGCCGGGCGACGAGGGATGGTTGTTGGTCGGCGATCAGGCTCTGGTGGCCGCGCGGATGCGCCAGGAGCGAGCCTCCACCGCGGTGCGATGCCTGGACCTTGCGGTGCTGCACGCTGCCGTCCTGTTGGACCGCCTAGGCCTCGATGGCCCCGCGGTCGCCGCTGGTGAGCACCTCGTCTACACTAGGCGCTCGACTACTGCGCTCGATGCGGTGGCGCGCGGCGAGGCACAGGCCGCGGTCCTGGTGCGGCCAACCCGAATGGAGCAGCTCGCCGCCGTGGCGCTCGCCGGCGACGTGATGCCGCAGAAGTCGACCTACTTCTATCCCAAGCTGTTGACCGGCATGGTCTTCAACCCGTTGGAGGACTGATCCGCCCCATGGTGCAGGCGATCAAGCGCGACGAGGTCTACATCGAGCCCGAGGGGATCTACGTCGAGACGCAGCAGCCTGAGCGTCGCTCGCGCAAGCCACCGTTGCTGCTGGTGCACGGCGCGCTGACCGGCTCGTGGCTCTGGTCATCGTTCGGTGCCTACTTCGCGGAACGCGGCTGGGAGGCGCACGCCATGAACCTGCGCGGGCACTACACCAGCGATCTCGCCGAGCTCGACGAGACCTCCATGGCCGATTACGCGGCCGATGTCGGGATCGCGGTCCGGCATCTCGGACGGCCACCGATCCTGATCGGCTGGGGCATCGGCGCGCTGACGGCGATGATCTACGCCTCGCACCACCCGGTGCTCGGCCTGGTGCTGCTGGCCCCATCGGCGCCGGCCGGCGTGGCGCCGCGGCGTCCCGTCGAGCACGAGCTGAAGTCGACTCCCGCGATCTACGACGCGAAGTGGTGGGGCTGGCTGGCGCCCATCGACGAGCTGCGCGACTCGATGCCGGACATGAGCGACGACGACATCTCGAAGATGCAAGAGATGCTCGTCGGTGCGCGGGAGTCGGGGAGTGCGCGGCGCGAGCGGATGCTCGGCGTGGAGGTCGAGATGTCGCGCATCGACGTTCCGTCACTGGTCATCGGTGCCGGCCTCGACGACGTGGTCCATCCGGCCGAGGCCAGCCGTACCGCCGACCTGCTGGGCGCGACCTACGAGTACTTTCCCGGCGCCAGCCACTTTGGCCTGGTGATGGGATCGGAGACTTGGCCGCAGGTCGCGGGATCGGTGCTCGGCTGGCTCGAGGAGCGGCGTCACACCATGAACGCGACGTTGCTCGCGACCGCGGGCGTATCGAGCCGCGGGACGGACTGATGAGCGGCGCGCCAGTCATCACCGTCGAAGGTCTGGTCAAGCGCTTCGGGCAGGTCGAGGCGGTGCGCGGCATCGACCTCGAGGTGCGCCCTGGCGAGATCTTCGGTTTCCTGGGGCCGAATGGCGCCGGAAAGTCGACGACCATCAACATCCTGTGCACGCTGCTGCGCGCGACGGCTGGCCGCGCGATGGTCGCCGGCTTCGACGTCGATTCGGATCCCGGATCGGTGCGGACCAATATCGGTCTCGTCTTCCAGGACCCATCGCTCGACAACCAGCTCACGGCACGCGAGAACCTCGAGTTCCACGCCTTCATCTACGACGTTCCCGCCGCTGAGCGGCGCGAGCGGATCGATCGCGTGCTGGAGATGGTCGAGCTGGGCGATCGGGCGGACGCGCAGGTGATCACCTTCTCAGGCGGGATGCGGCGCCGACTGGAAATCGCTCGCGGCATCCTCCACACGCCGCGGGTGCTCTTCCTGGACGAGCCGACCATTGGGCTCGATCCGCAGACGCGGCAGCACATCTGGAACTATCTTCGCGCTCTGCCCGCACGCGAGGGCGTGACGATCTTCATGACCACCCATTACATGGACGAGGCCGAGTTTTGCGATCGGATCGCGATCATCGACCACGGTCAGATCGTCGGCGAGGGGACGCCAAACGAGCTCAAGGCCCTCGTCGGCGGGAATGTCGTCACCATTGCGACGGCCGATAACGTCGCGGCCGCACCGCAGATCGCGGCGCTGGCCGGCAGCGACCCGATCGTCGACAACGGGACGCTGCGCGTGGAGGTCAGCGATGCCGCTGCCTTCGTGCCACGGCTGGTGCGCGAGACGAGCGTCGAGGTCACATCGGTCGCCTTCCACCGGCCAAGCCTGGACGATGTCTTCATGAAGCTGACAGGCCGGGCCATCCGCGAAGAGAGCGCCGGCTCGAACGACACGATGCGCGCGATGTTCTCAAGGAGAGGCCGATGACCACGCAACAGGCGCTTGAAGATCGCTCGATAGCCCCGCGGCGGCGTGCCAGCAGCGGTCTGCGGCCGACCCTGCGGGCGATCTACATCATCTGGTACCGCGACCTGCTGCGCTACTGGCGCGACCGGATGCGGGTCGCGGCATCCCTGGCGCAGCCGCTGCTGTTTCTGATCGTGTTCGGCACTGGTCTCAGCTCGGCGCTGCAGGGAGCCGGTGGCGGCGCCTTCGGCGGCGGAGCTGCGGGCGGCTCATCCGGCTTCAGCTACACCCAGTTCATCTTCCCCGGGATCATCGGCATGTCGATCCTGTTCTCGGCCATCTTCGGAGCGATGAGCATCGTCTGGGACCGCGAGTTTGGCTTCCTCAAAGAGATCCTGGTGGCGCCCATCGACCGCTCGGCGGTGGCGGTGGGCAAGGCGCTGGGCGGTGCCACCCAGGCAATGGTCCAGGGTCTCATTCTGCTGGTGCTCGCGCCGGTCATCGGCGTCAAGCTGACGGTCACCAGCGTCCTGCTGATCGTGCTGTTCTCCTCTCTGCTGGCGTTTGCGCTCTCGTCACTGGGCGTCGTGATCGCTTCGCGGATGCGCTCGATGCAGGGCTTCCAAGTGGTCATGAACTTCCTGATGATGCCGATCTTCTTCCTGTCCGGAGCGCTCTTCCCGCTGAGCGGCCTGCCGGCCTGGATGACGGTCCTGACCCGGCTTGATCCCGCGGCCTACGGCATGGATCCGATGCGGCGGGTCATGCTCGAGGGAGCCGGCGTGCCGGCGGCGGCGCTCGATCGCATGTCGCTGACCATCGGGGACACGGTGCTGCCGATCGCGGTTGAGGCCCTCATCCTGTTCACGTTCGGACTGCTGATGCTGGCGATCGCGATTCGCAACTTCCGGGTGCGCGACTGACGGCCTCTGCGCACCGTCGGTCGGGCGTCGGTTGAAGGCTTCGGCGGGCGGCTTGCTATACTGCCGGCCCGTCCTGTGATACGCGTGCCGCATTCGTCTAGAGGCCCAGGACACCGCCCTCTCAAGGCGGAGATCACCGGTTCGAATCCGGTATGCGGTACCAAACAGCCCCGTTTCGGCCCGATCCACGCTCAGAAACGATCGAACTTCTGTTCTATAGGGCTCTGAAGCACCCTTATAAGCACCCTTATGAGGCGGTGCACTGCCGGCTGGGAGTCGCCACCATGCCCGGTCCATGCTCGCATCGCTGAACCGATGTTCTAATTCGATTCCAGTCAGCTCCCCGAATTGGCCAACGACGCGCGTTCGAACGACACGGAGTGGGACCCGGATGAGCCAGGGAAGGCAGTCGGGGCCCACCAGCGCTCCGGCGCCCACCGCCGGC
>JBBSHF010000134.1:0-4034 GCA_038253355.1 Candidatus Limnocylindria bacterium | reverse complement strand
CTCGACCCATTGGCCGCGGCGAACCTGGTGCAGTACCTCGCCGAGCAGCGCGAAGCGACCGGGGCGCTGCCCACGGATCGCACCATCGTCATCGAGCGTTTCCGCGACGAGCTCGGAGACTGGCGGGTGTGCGTCCTGTCGCCGTTCGGCGGTCGGGTGCATGCGCCGTGGGCCATGGCCATCGAGGCACGCCTCCAGGCGCGGGGCCTGGAAGTCCAGACCATCTGGTCGGACGACGGCATCGCCATCCGTCTTCCCGAGGCCGATGAGGCCCGCATCGACGACGACGTCCTGGTCGATCCGGACGAGGTCGAGTCACTGCTGACCGATGCGCTGGGTGGCTCGGCCCTCTTCGCCGCTCGCTTCCGCGAGAACGCGGCGCGCGCCCTGCTCCTGCCGCGGCGCCGGCCGGGGCAGCGCACGCCCTTGTGGATGCAGCGTCAGAAATCCGCCGACCTGCTGGCCGTGGCCTCCCGATACGGTTCGTTCCCGATCATCCTCGAGACCTATCGCGAGGTGCTGCGCGATGTCTTCGACATGCCGGCGCTGCGCTCGCTGCTGGCCGCGATCCGCTCGCGCGAGATCCGGGTCGTGTCGGTCGAGACGCCGACCGCCTCGCCGTTCGCCGCCTCGCTGCTGTTCGACTACGTCGGCACCTTCATGTACGAGGGCGACGCACCGCTGGCCGAGCGCCGGGCTCAGGCGCTGGCCCTTGACCGCGAGCGCCTTGCGGAGCTGCTTGGCGCCGACGAGCTGCGCGAGCTGCTCGACCCCGACGCGGTCGCCGAGGTCGAGCTTGAGCTGCAGGCGCTGGTCGGCGGCCGCCGGGCGCGGACCGTGGACGGAGTCCACGATCTGCTGCGCCGTTTGGGCGATCTGCGGGTCGACGAGGTCGCCGCACGGGCGGACCTCGATACGCCATCGGCGCTCGAGGAGCTGCGTGGGGCGCGTCGCGCGGTGCTGATCCGCGTCGCCGGGGAGGAGCGCTGGGTCGCGATCGAGGACCTGGCCCGCTACCGCGATGCGCTGGGCGTCAGCCCGCCGCCCGGCGTTGCCGAAGCGTGGCTGCAGCCGGCGGATGCGGCGCTCGATGCGCTGCTGCGGCGCTGGGCACGCAGCCATGCGCCGTTCACCGCCGCGGCGCCCGCCGCCCGCTGGGGTATTGCATCGGCCGCGGTGACCGAACGGCTGGCCGGCCTGGTCGCCGCTGGCTTGCTGCTGGAGGGAGCGTTCCGCCCTGGCGGCACCGAGCACGAGTACTGCGACCCTGACGTCCTGCGTGCGCTGCGCCGCCGCTCGCTGGCCCGCCTGCGGCGCGAGGTTGAGCCGGTGCCACCCGAGGCGCTCGCCCGCTTCCTGCCCGCCTGGCAGGGAGTCGGTTCGCGTGCCGCCGGCGCCGACCGCCTGCTCGAGGTCGTCGCCCAGCTCGAGGGCTTCCCCATCCCGATCTCGATCCTCGAGCGCGACGTGCTGCGTGCCCGCGTCCGCGACTACCTGCCGCGCCTGCTCGACGAGCTTGGCGCCGCCGGCGAGATCGTCTGGGTCGGCCGCGGACCGCTGGGTCGCGACGACGGGCGGATCGCCCTGTATCGCCGCGATCGCGCCGAGCTGCTCGCCTCGGCCGGCGGCTTCGAAGGGCTGGATCGGCCCGATGGCCCGCTGCACGAGGGGATCCGCGAGCATCTGAAGCGTCGCGGCGCGACCTTCTTCCGCGAGCTGCGCGCCGCGATTGGCGAGGCGCGCTCCGACGACGAGCTGCTCGACGCGCTGTGGGACCTGGCCTGGGCCGGCGAGGTGACCAACGACACGTTTGCCGCGCTGCGCTCGCTGGCGCTGCCGCGCTCGCGGTCGCGCACGACGCGTGCGCCACGGCCGGGACGGCTGCTGTCCCTGGGACCGCCACGCGCCGCGGGGCGCTGGTCGCTCGTCGCCGACCTGATCGGGGAATCGCGGACGCCCACCGAGCGCGGGCACGCCACCGCGGTGGCGCTGCTCGAGCGGCACGGCGTGGTGACCCGTGAAGCGGTGCTGGCCGAAGGCATCGGCGGCGGGTTCGCATCGGTCTACCCGCTGCTGAAGGCCATGGAGGAGGCCGGCCGGGTGCGACGCGGCTACTTCGTGCAAGGCTTGGGCGCGGCGCAGTTCGCGCTGCCGGGCGCGGTCGACCGCCTGCGCGACGAGCGGCTGAGCGATACCGCCGAGGCGCCGCGCGTCCTCGTTCTGGCGGCCAGTGATCCGGCACAGCCGTATGGCTCGGCGCTGCCCTGGCCACGCCGCAGTCAGGAAGAGCGGCTGCCGCTGCAGCGCGTCCCCGGCGCCTATCTGGTGCTGGTCGACGGGAGTCCAGCCCTCTACGTCGAGCGCGGCGGCCGCGGCCTGCTCAGGTTGCCGGCCTGCGACGAGGCAGAGGTCGCCCGCACGGCGCTGCACGCGCTTCCCGGGCTTCTGGCCCCGGCTGGACCGATGCGCGAGCTCCGCCTGGAGCGGGTGGACCGCCTGCCGGTGGCCGAGTCCTCATTCGCCGATGCGCTGCGCGAGATCGGCTTCCGCCCCACCTACCGATCCTGGCTGCTGCGCGCTCAGTAGGGTCCGTCGACGACCTTCACCGATTCGACCGCCAGCTGCCCCCGACAGTTGAGAACTCGCCGGGCGGGATCCTCTTCAGGAAGATAGCTCACCTGCGCGTCTCGACACTGCTGGGCCGCCGGGTCGTCGAGGTGTGCGGCGACCTCGACCCACTGGCCGCGGTCCGGCATCACCACGCCGGTGGCCGGGTCGATGCTGATCCGGAGGAGGCCAGCGACGCTCGGCGCGACGTCGAGCAGGTTGTAGTTGATGTTCTGGCACACGAGCCAGCGCGGACCGGCGCCGCTGACTTGGCAAGTTGCGCCCGACCCCGCATCGGACCCGGTGGGCCACCAACCGCGAAAGGTGATCGTCTGGTTGCCGTAGCAGGCCAGTCGCTGTAGGTCGGGGCGCAGTGCCAGCTTGTCCAGGTTCATCGGCGAGGGTGGGCAATCTTGCGCGCTGGGCTCCAGCCATGGCGTTCCATCGGCCGCCGCCGATGCGACCCATCCCATCCACGCCGGGCAGTTGAACGGATTGGTTTGCGCGACCGGGGGGCAGTCGGCGGCTGGCGGCAGCCCGATCCCGGAGAGCTCGTACCAGCGGTACCCGTCCGCCTCGCGCGGTCCATCGACCACGAAGGCCTCCGTGCCGACGGCAATGGTGCCGAGCTGCTTCCCGCCGAGGCTGGCGGAGCCCCGCACCGTGAGCCCGTCCACGGTGGAGCGCACGATCTGGTCGACCGTCGGCCCGGCGGCCGGCGTCGGCTGTGTCGACGGGCTTGGCGTGCTGCTGACAGCCGCCGATGCGGTCGGCTCAGCACTCGGGCTGGGGAGTGGTGTTGGCGTCGCCGATACGCTCGGCGCGGGCAGCAGCACGCGCGACAGGCCAGGCAGCTTGATGAGGCCGCTGCCGAACGCCATGCCGCCCCCCAGGGCGACGAGCATCAGCGCCGCCGCCAGCAGCAGGAACGGAGCGCGGCTGTGGCCGTGCGCCCGAGCGGCCGCCGTCGAGCTGAGACGCTCAAAGAGGCCGTCGGCGAACGCCGCATTGGGCTCGTCGTCGCGGTCCAGGGAGTGCAGGAGCTGGGTGAGCTGATCGTCTTGCATCGGTTCAGGCCTCGTAGGCGCGCCGGAAATTTTCCCGGGCGCGGCTGAGCAGGGATTCAGTGGCGGGTTCGCTGCGGCCGAGTGAGGCCGCTACGGCACGGACGGGGAGCTGGTCCAAGTAGCGGAAGATGAGCGCCAGGCGCTGGTCTGCCGGCAGCCGATCCAGCGCGCGCTCGACCGCGTCGCGCGTCTCGGTCTCGTGCCAGGCGTCACCACCGTGGAGCAGCACCAGCTGGTCGTGACGGCGCTGATCGCGGCCGGAACGACGGTAGTGATCGACGAGCTTGTTGCGCCCGATGGCGCACAGCCATGTGACGACGTCGGAGCGGCCATCGAAGCGGTCCGCCCGGCGCACTGCCT
>JBBSHF010000133.1:0-4091 GCA_038253355.1 Candidatus Limnocylindria bacterium | reverse complement strand
GTCAACTACCTGCGCTCGCGCTGGCCGTTGAGCACTCCGTGAGATGAGCTTGGAATCGGTCAGTCTCGCTCTTGCCTTCGTCGCTGGCCTGGTGAGCTTCGCCTCGCCGTGCGTGCTGGCGCTCGTGCCCGTGTATTTCGCCTTCCTGGGCGAAACGGCAGGCAGCGTGAGTGCCACGGACGGCAGCGCAATTGCCGTGCGACGCCCGGTGCTCACCCAGGCATTCCTCTTCGTCGCCGGCTTCACGATCGTGTTCGTCCTCTTCGGGACCACGGTCGGCCTGCTCGGCAGCGCCATCCGCAGCGTCGAAGTGGTCCGCCAGGCGGCCGGGGTGCTGGTCATCGTCATCGGTCTGCTGATGACCGGCGCCTTCGGTCCGCTGCTCGACCGTCTCAGCCTGCGCGTCACGCCGGAGGCATTGCCCGCCACGCGCTCGACCCGGTCGCTGCTGCTGGGCGCACTGGTGGCGGTTGGCTGGACGCCGTGCATCGGCCCGGTGTTTGGCGCGATCCTGGTGATGGGCCTCTCCAGCCACAGCGCACCGCTTGCCGCTGTGCTGCTGCTGGCCTACTCCATTGGCCTCGCCGTACCGTTCATCGCAGTTGCGCTGGCGCTACCGCGCGTGCGTCCGCTGTTCGAGGGCCTGCGGCGTCATCACCGGCTCGTGGAGGTGCTGGCCGGCCTGTTCATCATCGGCATGGGCGTCCTGATCCTGACGAACGCCTTCGACCGCATGGCCAGCCTGTTCACGTTCATCCTGTGAGGGCTGGCACACCGGTTGCGGCCTGGGAATCAGCCAGACGAATCAACCGATGCAGCGGAAGGCGGAACCGATATGGCAACCAATCTTGACGGCCTGCGCGTGGCGGCGCTGGTTGATACCGATTTCGAGCAGGTCGAGCTCACCGAGCCGATGCAGGCGCTTCGGGACGCCGGTGCGACGGTGCAGATCGTCTCCGCGCAGCAGGGCAGCGTCCAGGGCATGCACCACGACGAGAAGGCGGACGCGTTTCCGGTTGACCTGGCGCTCGATCAGGCGCGCGCCGACGACTTCGATGCCCTGCTCCTGCCCGGTGGCGTCATCAATGCCGATCACCTGCGCGTGCAGGACGCTGCGGTGCGCCTGGTGCGTGCCTTCCACGACGAGGCCAAGCCGATCGCGGCCATCTGCCACGCGCCATGGATCCTGATCGAGGCCAACGTCATCCGCGGCCGGCGGCTCACCTCGTACCCGTCGCTGCAGACCGATCTGCGCAATGCCGGCGGCACCTGGGTGGATGAGGAGGTGGTCGTCGATCAGGGGCTGGTGACCAGCCGCAGGCCGGACGACATTCCGGCGTTCAACGCCAGGATGATCGAGGAGTTCGCCGAGGCGCGACGGTGACCGACATATGACACCTCAGGGGCGTCTGCGGGCCGTGGAACGTCCTCAGGCGGCGGCTGGCATCGGTTCGCGGCCTGAGCGAAGCTGAAGCAGGAACGCGCCGATTGCAATCAGCAGGGCCGTTCCCATGATCGGCGTGAAGATCTCCTTCAGTAAAGTCACGTCGCCAACGAGGCCCACCAGGAAGCCGACCAGGCCGATGTTCACGCCCCAGAAAATGACGTGCGACACCGCGGCATTCGCAGCCCCGCGGCGCTCGCCGGCGTAGAGCAGCAGGCCCAGGATGGCATTGGTCATGACCCCGATGAAGACCGCATGATCGCTCGCGATCAGCAGTCCGCCCGGCACCTTGGCGATGTCACCCTGCGCACTGATGAACGAGATGACGACCGCGACCAGCAGCAGGACGTCGACCACCACGAAGCCGGCGCTGATTCCGAAGTGCCGGCCGGATCCGCCGGTCATCCACGCCACCGAGCGCAATGATGGCGCCATCCGCCAGACGAAGACGCCAACCGCAGCCAGCTCGAAGAGCAGGTTCAGCATCAGCAGCGGCGGGATGTTGAACAGCACGCCGGTGGTGAGCAGCACCCCGGCAACCAGCAGCAGGCCAAACTGCACAAGGCCCAAGCGAGGCATATGTCCGTCAGTTACACCGCGCAGGCGCCAGTCGGCTATGGCCATGCCGAACAGGATGAGATACGAGAATGCCATGGCGCTGGCGTGGCCTCCGATCGGATCGGACCCCGAGGGAAAGATTGTCGCACCCGTGGCGAGCTGAATCTGGATCAGCGTGCCGAGGGTGCCGCCCAGGAGCAGCGCAATGACTGCGGCTACGGCGCCAACCCGTGGCAGGGTCATCGGCGCCGACTGGAGCGCCTTGCTGAGCCAGACGAGAAACCACACGATCGCGGTCAGCACCGGCAGCGCGAAGAGCGCCCGCGCCCACAGCGCTCCGCTGTAGAAGGCCGCGACGTAGAGCGGCACCGCCAGTCCGACGAGCCATGCCAGGCCACGGGTCGATGCCTGGCTGACCGGAATCTCGCCTTTGTCGGAGTAGATCCAGAAGGCGGTGGCGATGACGCTCAACGTGATCCAGCCGAGCGTTCCGGCATGGACGTGCGTCAGCAGCTGGTCCCTGTTGAAGTCGACAACGTCCAGTCCATTGAGAATGCCGATGACCACCGTGACCACGAAGACCACGAGGGCAGTCTGGTACAGCGCGCGGATCGCGGGTGCGTAAGGTGAGGCCTGCATCGAGACCCTCCAGTGATGGGCGATGCGGGCGTGCTCGGGACGCCCGGGGTTGGTACATCGGCCACCAGCGGGATACAGCCTAGCGCCGCCGTCAACCTCCACGTCAGCTCCCCGACCGCGGCGCCCATTGCGCCAGGAGCGGGTCCGCCAACGCCCGGACCCGAGCGTGCTCGCTGGTCCACGCGTCCCAGACTGAGGCGCCCCAGCGCCGCACCGCCTCCGCGTGGTCCATCGGCCCATCCGCAATCGCGATGTCGAAGACGGTCATGGGCCAGCTATGCGCCGGCGCCTCGAATGCCGGCCAGTCGTGCTTCGTCCGCGCGAGGAAGCCGTGCGCGTCGCGCACCTGCAGTCCGTCCAGTCCCCGCTCCAGCGCCAGGTACAGGCCGATCAGCGCGAACGCCGGGCCGATTCGCGGCGACATCGGTCCAACATGCTGCGCCGTGTAGGCGTCGACCGTCATCTGGTGCCAGCGGCCTAGAACGGCAGCCTGCTGCGCCTCGCGCGCCGACACCTCGTGGAGGAGCGCCTCGCACTCGGCCGACGCGTTCCTGCGAGCCACAGGTGCCGCATCTGGGCGTGCGGGCATCGCAAACCCGCAGCCGGGACAGCCACTCTCAGGAGTGGGAGGCACCGGAATGGGAGGCAGCGGCCGGATCAACGCCCAACACGAACGTCAACTGGTCCGGGCGGTAGATCTTCGCGTAGCCGGCACGTCGATCGGGGCTCATTTCGCCGTGAAACCCAATTCGGAGAGAATCTCGCATGGCGTCGGCCTAGACCGTTGGCGAGGAGCGCGCGATCGAAGGTCGCAAGGCTCGCACCACGGGATTCGGCTACCGCGGCATAGGCGGCGTCGTAGAAGTGCACTTCCAACTTCGTAGGGCGTGAGATCGAGCACGTAGAGCGCAATGGTGCGTTGACGGTGGCCGTCCAGTAACTCGCGCTGATTCGATCTCGTCCTCGCCCTGGTCGTGAAACCACTTCAGGACGACGTTCGCGTCGCTAACGACGTCGATCATCAGCATCGCGCGCCACGCGGTCCTCGCGAATGACCTCCGCGGACTTAAAAGCGCCCGCATGCGCCAACGCCACGCGTCCTCGCCGCAGGGCTGCATCCAGCTCGTTCGGAGAGGACCAGCCCAATTGGCGTCGGGCGGCCTCCTGGAAGAACTGGCTGCGGCTGCGGCGCTGCGCCCCCGCCTCTCGATCAACACGGTCGAGGAGCTCGTCTGAAATGGAGATCAGAATCTTGGCCATGTCATCGGGTATATCCCCGGTATATCGGTACGCAAGGCCGGTATGGCAGTGGCGCCCGCGGAGGGATTCGAACCCCCGACGCCCGCCTTAGGACGGCGGCGCTCTTTCCACTGAGCTACGCGGGCGGCGCTGCGCCGATCCTACCGTATCATCGGCGCCATGCCGAGCCGCCTGGTCCTCTACGAACGCG
>JBBSHF010000132.1:0-4149 GCA_038253355.1 Candidatus Limnocylindria bacterium | reverse complement strand
GATGATCCCCGGCAGCAGGTCGCGCAGCTCCATGGCGCGGAGTATCACCGCAGCGGGCCGGCGGCACAATGCCATTTCTTCAGCGACACGTTGCTGCTCAGCGGTACTCTGCGACGGCCAGCTGCGGTTTTCGCGATTGACAGCCGAGCGAGACACGCTCATTCTTTACCTATGTCCGATGAAGTAAAGAGCGACGAGGCCAGGAACGCGACGACGCGGATCAGCAGCAAGCACCAGGTGACGATCCCACGCAAGGCTTTCCGTGAGGCCGGGTTGCGGCCGGGGGACCGCCTGGAGGCCGCCTCCGGCGGGCCGGGGCGGGTGGTGCTGACGCGGGCCGAGAGCGCGACCAAGCATCACGCGGGCGCCCTGACCGGGGTGTTTCCTCCGGGTGCCCTCGACGAGCTGCGCGGCGAGTGGGACTGACCGTCGTCGACGCCGGCCCGGTCATCGCCGTGCTGGACGGCGAGGACCCGCATCACGCCGGAGCCATCGCCGCGTTGCAGCAGGCCGAGGTGGCTGGCGATCGGCTCGTGCTGCCCGCATCGGCCTATGCAGAATGTCTGGTCTATCCGGCCCGACGGGGCGCACGCGCCATGAACGTCGTCGATGCATACCTCGATGCGCTACCTGCCTCCATCGAACCTGTCACCAGGTCGATCGCGCGTGAAGCGGCACGGCTGCGTGCCCGGCATGGTCCGAGCCTTCCACTCCCGGATGCCCTCGTGGTTGCAACGGCGATCCAGCTGGAGGCCAATCGGATCCTGACCACGGATCGCGGTTGGCCACGGCTGCCCGTCCGCGTCGACATCGTGGGATCGGGAGTGTGAGCGCGCTCAACCAGCGCGCACGCACGCAGGCATTGAAATGCCGCCAGCCGAAAGCCGCCGAACCCACTTCACCCGGTGGCCGTACATCCACTCCATCGACTTGTCGGTGACGAGGTAGCGGAAGACGAGCCGCAGCATGAAGTCGCGCACCACGCGACCGAACCCGGCGGGCATCTTGGCGCTGCCGGTTTGCGCCCCGTAGGCGACGATTTTCTCGACGCGCTGGCGGCGTGCCTGCTCGTAGGCGGCCAGCGCCTCCGGGATGGACGGCAGGTCCCGCAGCGCCTTGGCCAGGATGATCCCGTCCTCGGCCGCCATGGAGGTGCCCTGGCCGGAGGTCGGCGATGGGGCGTGCGCCGCCGCGGTCATCCGATGATCAGCAGGTCGGTCGACTACGCTGTGCGGCGTGGCCCGGCCGAGTGGAACCGTCACGTTCCTGTTCAGCGACATCGAAGGCTCGACACGGCTCCTGCATGCCATCGGGGCTGAGCGATATCGGTCTGCACTGAAGGATCACCGGCGGATCGTGCGGGACGCGATCGCCGAATGCGACGGCGACGAGATCGACACCCAGGGCGACGCCTTCTTCGTCGCGTTTCACCGTGTGCAGGATGCGGTCGCCGCGGCGACGGAGATCCAGCGCCGGCTGGCGGTGCACGCCTGGCCGGATGGAGCCGCCCTGCGCATTCGCATCGGCATCCATACCACCGAGGCGATCCCAACCGACGAAGGCTACGTCGGCATCGGCGTGCACACTGGCGCGCGGATCTGCGCAGCCGGCCATGGCGGCCAGGTGCTCCTGTCGCAGGCGTCTGCGGAGCTGGCGGGGGAAGAGCACGGCATCCGGCTCGTGGACCTGGGCTTTCACCGCCTGAAGGATCTGACCGCCGCCCAGCGGCTGCACCAGCTGGGAATCGATGGGCTGCCGGACCGATTCCCGGCGCCGCGCACGCTCGATGCCCACCCCACGAACCTGCCGCTGCAGGTGACGCCGCTGATCGGTCGCGAGGCGGAGGTAGCCGAGCTGGTGACGCTCGTCCAGGGCGACGGGGTGCGGCTCCTGACGCTGACCGGGCCCGGCGGCGTCGGCAAGACGCGGCTCGCGCTCCAGGTGGCCGCCGAGCTGGTCGACCAGTTCCCGGATGGCGTCTTCTTCGTGCCGCTCGGGACCATCGCGGATCCTGAGCTGGTGGTGCCGTCCATCGGCCAGGCCCTCTCGGTGAGCGAGGCGGCGGGCCAGTCGCTGTTCGCGTTCCTGGCGCCCAAGAGGATCCTGCTCATCATCGACAACGTCGAGCAGGTGATCGGCGCAGCCCCGGCCATCTCGGAGCTGCTGCGGCAGGCCGCCGGTGTCCGAGCCATCGCCACCAGCCGCGAGCCGCTCCACATCGGCGCCGAGCGGGTCTACCCGGTCTCGCCGCTGGGCACCTCCGAAGCCGTCGCGCTGTTCACCGAGCGGGCCCGGGCCGTAGACCCCAACTTCGGGTTGACCGATGCCCACGCGGACGCCATCGGTGAGCTCTGCCTCCGCCTGGATGGCCTCCCGCTTGCGCTCGAGCTCGCCGCGGCCCGCGTCACGCTGCTTTCGCCGGACCAGATGCTGGCCAGGCTGGGTCAGCGCCTGAAGCTCCTGACCGGCGGCGCCCGCGATCAGCCCGCCAGGCTGCAGACGCTTCGCAACACGCTCACCTGGAGCCACGACCTCCTGACCGATGCGGAGCGCGACCTGTTCGCCCGCCTGTCGGTCTTCGTTGGCGGGTTCACGCTCGAGGCCGCGGAATCGGTCAGCGAGGCGGACCTGGACCTCCTGGGCTCGCTCGTCGACAAGAGCCTCGTCCAGCGGCTCGGCGATCGATTCGGGCTTCTCGAGACGGTCCACGAGTTCGCCGGCGAGCAGCTGGACGCGGCCGGCCGGGCCGGGGGCGTTCGCGAGCGGCATGCCGCCTTCTTCGAGTCGCTCGCGGCCCGGACGTACGACGTGCGACTGCAACGCCCCGGCGTGGCGGCCGAGCTGGAGGCGGACCACGACAACCTGCGGGCGGCCCTCGACTGGCTGAGCCAGGCCGATCCCCGCCGCTCCGCGCGGCTGGCCGCATGGCTCGGCTGGTTCTGGCACGTGCATTCGCACTTCGCGGAGGGTCGCGCCCGAGTGGGGGAGGCCCTGTCGCAGATGCCGGCCGATGGCGGCGAGGATCGCGCACGGCTGCTGTCCGCGGCCACCGAGCTGGCCGCCTGGCAGGGCGACATCGACACCGCGGAGCGCCTTGGGGCCGATGCCATCGCCGAGTGGCGGGATCTCGACCGTGCGGGGGACGTCGCACTCGTGCTCCACGACCTGGGATGGGGTCATTTCTTCGCCGGTGGAGATCTCCAACCGGCGCGGCACCGCATGGAGGAGAGCCTCGAGCTGCATCGGTCGCTTGGTGATCCGCAGCTCACCAACCGCGCCCAGCTGGGCCTGCTGCAGATCCTCGTGGCGCTCGGGGACGTGGCGACCGTCAAGCAGCTCGGCCCCGAAACGCTTGCCGTTTCCAAGCGACTCGGCGATCGATGGTCGGAGCACTTCGCCCACCACTTCCTGGCCGATTGTGCCCTGCTCGAGCGCGATATGGATGAGGCGCAGCGACGCTATCGGCTCAGCCTCGACGCCGCATGGGAGAGCGGGGACCAGGTGGAGACCTGTTACGAGCTGCAGGGAATGGCGATGGCGGCCGCCGGCTCAGGAAATCCCGGGCGGGCGCTCCGGATTGCCGCGGCGGCGAGCACGCACATCACGCGGTTGGGGGTGGAGGCGATCCCGCCCTTCTGGTCGGACCTCCTCACGCGGCACGTGGCGATGGCGCGCGGCCTCCTCGGCGAGCCAGCGGCCGATGCCGCCTGGAGCGCCGGATCACTGCTCTCGCTGGCGGCCGCCGTCGAGGAGGCCCGGTCGGCTGCCGCCACCAATTGATCGTACGATCGCGACGTGGAACAGGTCCGCCGGCTCGCGGGGAGATGACGACGAAAGGCTTCTCGCAGCCGATTCGCGTCGCGGAGGTCATTGACCTGGTCGGCTGAGAGCCGGCTCCATGCGGCCGTCTGGGCCCAGCGAGTACCTTGACAGGTGCATGCTATGCTTTATCGTTCACTATCGGTTATAGAGAGCAGGAGGACGGAGTGGCGAAGCGGTACTACACGCCGGGCGAGGTCGCCAGTGAGCTGAGCGTCAGCGTGTCGACCGTGCTGCGCCTGGTACACGACGGATACCTCCCGGCCGTGCGCGTTTCGGAACGGATCTACCGGATTCCGGTGCCTACATTCGAGCGCTTCCAATCCGGTG
>JBBSHF010000131.1:0-4225 GCA_038253355.1 Candidatus Limnocylindria bacterium | reverse complement strand
CTTCAGGATGCGCGAGCGCCGATGGATCCCGGATCTGTGGGAACGTCAGCGGCATCGCGAGATCACCCGCGTACGGCTTCCTCACGGCGCCGCACCACCAACCGACGCGAGCGAGGCGGCGGAGGGGACTGCGACGCAGCCCGACGGCCCCATCGGCGGCTAACGGGCGGCACGGACTCCGCGTCGAACGGACGCTGGATGTCGGGTCCTACAAGTAGCGCGCGACCGCCATCGTCAGCCCTGCCACGATGAGCAGCGGCAGGTCGATGCGAGTCGCCAGCTTGAGGCGCCCATCGGCCCCGTCCAGGCGCGCACGCTGCGCCGCGGTGGGCACCCCATCCCCGCCGGTCAGCTCGCCTTTTACGGCAGTCTGTTCGGCGATCGCGGGACCGATGAGGACCGCACCTCCCACGAACGCGATGATCGCAGCGAGCCCGCCAACCGCGAACGCCAGGCCGCTCGGCGAGGCGATCCAGGTCAGCTGCAGCCCACCGGAGTCGCGCCAATAGAGCACCGCGCCGCTCAGGACGGTGAGCGCCGCGACGATCGGGAACATGATTCCCATCTTGCGTCGGCTCATCAGGTGTTCCATGAAGGGCTGACCCGCAACACCGAGCGCCTGCGCGGTGGGTTGCAGGAAGAAGGCCGACACGATCACCCCTCCGAACCAGATCATGGCCGACCCGACGTGGATGATCCTGAAGGAGATGAGCAGAGCGTCCATCACTGTCCTTTCGCTTTCGGCCGTTTGTCACTGTCCTTCACCAGCGTGGCCGCCCCGACGATCCGGCCCAGAGCGTCGTGGAGCTCCGCCAGCCGGGCAAGGCCCAGCAGCGCCTTGAGATCCGCTTCGATGCCGGCGATGGTCCGTTCGGCGGCGGCCACACACGCACGTCCCCGCTGGGTGAGCACGATGCGCTTGGCGCGCCGATCGGCCGGGTCCGGTTGCCGGACCACGTATCCGAGCCGTTCCAGGTCATCGACCAGCTCCCCCATCGCCTGGGGGGTGATGTTGGCCCTCGTCGCGAGCGTCGTCAGCCGCGTTCCCGCTTCGATGTCGATGTGCGCGAAGACTGCCGAGTGAGCAGGCCGTTGCGGAAAGCCGGCCGACACCACGCCGTCGACGATCCGGTGGCCGAGACGCATGTATGCCAGACCCAACAACGCCGTGGTGTTCACTCGCTTGGGTCTCGATTGCTCTTGACTCGCTGGCATCCGGCGCGTATCTTCAGGCATCCTGAAGTTCAGGATACATGATCGGTTTTGCCGTGGGTACCCGGCATGGACGCGACGTTTCGGAGGTGATCGAGTGACGACGCCGCGGACTGAAAGCCCGGCGGTGCTTCGACTGGGCGGTTGGACCGCCTACGCGAGCGGTGTCGCCGCGGCCATCGGTCTAGTGTTCCTGATCGCGATGTTCGCCTCGTTCGCGATCGGCACCAGGCCCGCCGGGCTGGTGTTCGGTTCGATCAACGACGTCATGGTGATGGTGACGTACCTGTTTGCCATGCCGAGCGCGATCGCCCTCGGCGTGCTGCTTCGGCCGTACGCACCACGGCTGAGCGGGCTTTATACCGTGATCGGGCTCGGCGCGATGGCCGCGGTCATCGTCCTGCAGTGGCTGCTCGTCGTGCGCGCGCTGACGTTCGAAGAGCAGATTAGCCCGGTTTCGATCGCCCTCCTCGTCGTCGCCGCATGGTTCGTGCTGACTGGCTACCTGGGTAGGTCCGGCGGAGTGCTTCCCCACGGCGTGCGCATGGGCCTCCTCGCCGCGACGTACATCGGCTACCCGATCTGGGCCTTCTGGTTGGGCCGATGCCTCCTAGAAAAGGCGGCACCGGGCAACATCGCTGCTCCAGCGAATGGCGGCCAGCGATGACCGACGGCCTCGCGGCTCGCCCGCTGGCGGCACGACCGAGCGGTGGGTGTTCGTGAGCGCATGAAGCGAACCGTTCCTGGACCGCCGGCAGGCATCAGGATCGCGGCGCTCTCGTTCATGCTGGACGCCGGGTTCGGTATCGCCATGCCGTTCGCCCTGTCGCACCTGGCCCGCCACGGCAAGCTGCCAATGACGCCCTGGGGATTCAGGGCGTTCGCCGGCCCGTTCGAGCAGCTCGGCCCCCAACGATTTGCTGCACTCGGCCTGGCGTTCGTCGGGGTGTGCGCGCTCGACGCGGTTTCCGGTGTCTGGCTCTGGCAGGGCCGGCGACGTGGAGCCTGGCTGGGGCTTGCGATGGGCCCGCTCGCGCTGGCGTTGAGCGGCGGATTCGCGCTGCCGTTCTTGCTCGCGCCTGTGCCGATTCGGGCCGCCCTTGTCCTGGCTGGAAGGCGAAGCCTACGTTGAGTCGCGGCGCCACCACCGATCGTGGACCGCGACGTCCCGCGGCAGAAGTCGGTGCCACGAATCGCGCAGGCGCGTGGATGCGATGGCGTCTACCACCTCGCCGGCGAGTCCCCTCACTCTGGCTCGACGTTCCCCGTGCTGCTGTCCACGGTGACGCGCATTCCGGTTCGCAGCGGTGACGGGCTCGCCGCTCCACTCTCCGAATCGGAGCATCCGGGTGTACCCGCCGGGCGCGGGAGCGTCCCACGACACATCGGGCGGCAGCGCCGTCATCGGCCTGGCCTGGAGGATCCACAGCGTGCCGTCCGCGTCGATCGCCCACTCGATGTCCTGCGGCGTCCCGCGGGCCGAAGCGATGCGCCCTGCCTCGCCCGCCACCAGAATGGCCTGCCGGCGATCGATGGCGTGCTCCGGTTGGCGGCGAGGGGTGGCGACATCATCACGGACGACCCATTCGTCACCGAAGGCTGCCCCGGAGACAAGCCGCTCGCCGATGCCGCGCACCGCGGTGACGACGCAGGAGCGCCGATCGCCGTTGATTGGATCAGCGGTGAGAACCACCCCGGCCGCGGCCGGTTGGACCATCCGCTGGATGATCACCGCCATGCGGCCGCGGCCGTCGCCTTCGCTGCTGACGGGCTTGTATTCGGCGACGCGCGTCGCGCGGCCGCTGGCCAGGCAACGATCCACCGCCAGGGAGAGCGCGTCCGCTGGCACGTCCAGCACCGATTCGTACATGCCGGCATAGGAACGCTCGGCGCCGTCCTCGGCGATTCCGCTCGATCGGACCGCGAAGGTGCCGACGCCCAGGTCGTCCACGGCGGCGCGCAGCAGCGATCGGCGCTCGTCCGCGGTGACGTCGGCGGCGCCAACCGTCAGAACCACCGCATCGGGGACGCGGACGCCTGCGGCGAGCAGCTCCCCGAGGCTGGCGGCCTTGCCGCCAACCAAGGCGGCATCGGCCATGCGCACGTCACGGAGCCGTCGGACCGCGGTGGAGCTCATTGTTCGTTCCTTTTGCTGGCGGCGATGGCCGCACGGATGGCGTGCATCACCGCGACGAGCTGAGCGTCACGGTGCAGAGTCGTTTGGTGTGGCGTCCCGGGGGTTCCGGCCACGCTGGCAACCATCCTCCCTCGACCGGACACCGCGAGCGCGAGTCGGCTGACCGATGGATCTCAACCGGATCGGATCATCGTTGCCTGCCCTCGTGGAGCGGTGGGAATCGCTGAGAGCGCCGCGGGCACCAAATGCACGAGCTGATCGATCACCTTGAGCCTCGGGTGAAGCACGATCACCGCGACGTCGAAGCGCGCGAGCTGCTGCTGGTGACGCATGTCGTGTCGCCGGTGATCAGGACGTCGTAATCGCCGGAAATGCGACGGAGCAACTCGCTGTTCCGGATGCCCTTCCAGCCCAGCTCCTCGACGTGCACCACTTCATGACCATCGGTCGCAAAGTGCGCAACGAGCAGGCGAGGCAGATCCTCGTCCAGGATCAGCCGCATCTAGGCCGTGGCCGCCAGCAGGCTCTTCATCTCCTCGACCGCGCGTAGCGCCTGGTCGCGACTGAGGCTTGGATACTGCGCCAGGAAGTTCTGGATGGGCTGTCCGTCGGCGAGGTAGTCGAGCATCACCGCGACCGGGATGCGGGTGCCGGTGAAGACGGGGGTGCCGCCCTGGATCTCGGGGTCGCGT
The DNA here is from genome assembly GCA_038253355.1 of Candidatus Limnocylindria bacterium. Classification (GTDB taxonomy): domain Bacteria; phylum Chloroflexota; class Limnocylindria; order QHBO01; family QHBO01; genus JAICUY01. The sequence continues at coordinate 184 of JBBSHF010000131.1, read as the reverse complement.
GTGATTGCCGGCGTGTGGGTCATGTCTCGTCCTCCTGCGAACAGAGTAGGGCCCTGATGGGGCGGACGGCAACAGATCGAAGGCTCGACGACCGCACGCACCACGCTCAACCTCGGCCTTTTCGGGTTGGCGGGACCTCGCCACAGGTCACGAGCTACGAGACGGGGCTGAGCCACATCGCCCG
>JBBSHF010000130.1:0-4260 GCA_038253355.1 Candidatus Limnocylindria bacterium | reverse complement strand
GCGCCGTCGGCGACGCAGCCCCAGGCTCGCCATGGCCAGACCGTCGAGCCCGATGATGCCGCCGCCGACCACGATCACCCGCTCGCGTCCGGCCTGGACTGAGCCGATCCGGACCGATCGCGCTCGCCCGGCGGCGGCGTTCGCTTCGCCCAGGTCATCCGACTCGAATGCCGTTCGCGCCGCGGCCAACGCCGTCGCCGGCTCGACGCCCAGCAGCCCGACCCACTCGAGCGGCGTCGGCCGAGGAGCAAGCGCGCGGCTTGCCTGCCCAATCGCATCGAGGCTCGTCAGCTCGGCGCGTGCCTCGCTGTCGGCGGTGTTCATTCCGCCATCTCCCTCGAACGTTGCGCGCAGGGTGGGCGGCGGCTTCAGGTCGAGGCTCTGCGCTCGCGCGGCGATCTTGGCGCGATGAGCGAGCACGAGGCGCGCGGTGGAGAGCTGGGCCTGGGCCTCCGGAAACTGCCAGGAGCTCATCTGCAGCCGCAGCAAGCGCGGCAGGTCCCAGGTGCCGGCCGCCTTCGCGATCGACTCGTAGGTCGCCCGCACCCGGCTACGAAGCTCGAGCACGACGCGCTCGTCCGGGTTGGCGACCCACTCCCTCCAGAGGTCGGTGTAGTCCCTGCCGGTGCGCTCCTCGAGCAAGTCGAGCAGCCGCTGCCAGCCGGCCTGGGTGATTGGTCCGATATCGGGAGTGGCGGGCGGATGTATCGGCTGATACGCCAGCTGGTGGCTGAACGCGCTCTGCCAGACCGTCTGCAGGTGCTTGATATCGGTCCGTCGCGCGATCAGGTTTGCCAGGTTGTCGCTCGCGGCGTACGCGAAATCCTCCACCCCCAGATCCTCGATGCCGACGGCACCCCAGTCGTTGAGCGCGATGCGGTGCTTCAGCAGGTCGAGATCAAGATTGAACGTCTCACCGCTGGCACCGATCTTCTTGCCGGCCTGCACCGCGTAGAACTCTGCCCACGCTTCGCCGATCCATCGGTCGTTGAAGAGCTTCTCGTTGAACCAGATGTGGGCTGCCTCGTGCAGGCTGACGAACGCATCGGCGTCGTAGCGCACGGTGATCAGGTCGTCGACGTCGTTGTAGATTCCCGCGTACTCGCCGAGCCGCGAGGTGGCGGCCTCCTCGACCTTGAGCGGCCCACCAACGGCATAGTCGAGGCCGATGAGGTCATACAGCGCCGGCAGGCCATCGGTCAGGAGTTGCTTCATGCGGCTGCCCCAAGCTGGATCGTCCTCCCAGGCGCGCACGTGGACGCGGGCATTGGCGCTGCCCACGGTAAGCGAGAAGGGAGTCTCGACGAAGGCGCCGGGCCGGTCGGCGGAGAGGTAGGCGAAGAAGGCGAATGGGTCGTTCAGCACGCCGCTGCTGAGCGTGGTCGCGCCATCTGCCGACGTCGTGCTGACGAGGTGCCCACCCTCGACGCTGGGGCTGTAGCCGGCGGGCACGCTGACCAGCACGCTGCTGCCGCCCACGCCGTCGCTGCCGAAGGCCCACAGCGGGAAGGCGATCAGGCTGCGCGAGATTCGGATGTCGCGCGCCGCCGCGCCACCGCTGTCGACCAGGTCGAAGTTGATCTCGTAGCGATAGCTTTCACGGTAGAAGATCGGATGACCGAAGGTCAGCTGGATCGTGGTGTACTCAGCGGTGCGCTGCTTGATGACCGTGCGCAGCCGCGCTCCGCCCGAGCTGGCCCAGATATTGGCCACGCTCGGCTGCAGCGTGAACTCGAGACCGGTGAACGCACTGCCGTCGTTCCGGTTGGGCGTGAACGAGGTCGCGGTCGCATCAACTGTGACGTGGACGCGACCTTCAGCCGGGAGCAGCCGATAGTGGGTCGCCGCCACCACGCGCAGATCGTCCGCGGCGCGCACGACCGGTGGCGGGACGAACGCGATCAGCCCGAGCAGCGACAGCGCGAGGGCAGCGTCGCGGAGCAGGCGGGACATGTGTCGGGCAGTATGCCCGAGGCGAGCCGCCAGCGAATCCCCTCTCTGTGGTTCCCCTGCCGTCCCGTTATGGCGCTATCAGGCGCTCTTGGCGGATGGCTCGAGGCCGAAGCTCTGCTCCAGCTGCGCGAGTGGCCGGAAGCCAACCGCCGCGCGGGGAGCCTGGCCGGGGGCGAAGAAGGCGACCGTCGGGATGCTCATGATCCCGTAGCGTGCGGCGGTCTGCGGATTGGCATCCACATCGACCTTGACCACGTCGACAGCGCCGTCGTACTTCTCGGCGAGCTTCTCAATCTCCGGGGCGACCATGCGACACGGCCCGCACCAGGCGGCCCAGAAGTCGACGACCACCGGCTTGTCGTTCTGCAGCACCAGCTGGTCAAAGTTGGCGTCGGTTCCTTCTTGAATATTGGACATCGGTCTTCGAGAGCCTTTCCGATCGCCTAGCGGGCGACCTGTTGCAAGAGTCGGTAGATCTCGAGGACGTTCGGGTCCGCGAGGCGATAGAAGACTGTGCTCCCCTCCCGTCGGGTGGCCACGATACCGGCGTTGCGCAGCACCGAGAGGTGCTGGCTCATGTTCGGCACCTGGCAGCCGACCTCCCGCGATAGCTCGCTGACGCTGCGCTCACCTTCGGCGAGCGTCTCGAGCACGCACAGCCGCTTGGCATCGGCCAGTGCCCGAGCAATCGCGGCGCTGCGGTCACGGACCAGGTCGGTGGCGAGGATGGCTTCCATCGCGGTGATCTTCTCATAGATTGCGCAAAGACGCAAATAAGCGACCGATCGCGACAGGCTAGCTGTCGCGGAGCACGCTCAGGCTCAGGTCATGATGATTCTTCTTACCTGCCCGTGGTGCGAGGACGAGGTTGCGTTCGCGGTCGACGAGACCAACGACGAGCTCGTCTGCAGCGCCTGCGACACGCACGTCGCCTTTGCTCCCGACCCGGTCAAGACCTTCTCGCTGCTCTACGAAGCCGCCTGAGGCGATCGCTCGGACGCGTCGGGCGCCGCGCCCAGTACCTCGGACGGCAGCGGCTGCCCCAGGGTCCGGCACAGGTGGCTCAGCGCTCGCCTCTGGTGCTGGCGTCGCGCGGCCTGCCGGCGCGTAAGGTGCCGCTCGTCGGGGAAGACGAGCAGCTCAGCGTCGCGGTCGGCGTCGGCGAGCGCGGAGAGCAGTCGTGCGGTGTGCTGGAAATGGACGTTCTCGTCGATCAGGCCATGCACCAGCAGCAGCGCGCCGCGCAGGGCGCCTGCGCGCGGCAGCACGGACGATTCAGCGTATGCGTCAGGCTCTTCGCCGGGCATGCCCAGGTAGCGCTCGGTGTAGGCGGTGTCGTACAGGCGCCAATCGGTCACCGGCGCGGCCGCGACACCGCTGCGGAAGAGCTCCGGCTCGCGCAGCATCGCCATGATCGTCAGATAGCCACCATAGCTGCCGCCGGTGATGCCGACGCGCGAGGTGTCGAGGAGCCCCTCGGCGGCGAGCTGTCGAACCGCGGCCGCCTGGTCCGCCACTTCGACAGCCCCCATCTGCCGCCAGAGCGGAGCCTCGAAATCGACGCCGCGGAAGAACGTTCCGCGGTTGTCGACGACCACCACCACGAAGCCGAGCTGGCAGGTCAGCTGTCGATGCAGCTCGATGGTGAGAGCCCACTGGTTGGCCACCTTCTGCGAGTGCGGTCCGCCATAGACCCACACCACCGCCGGCGACGGCTCGGCGCTTGTCGTCGGCCGGTAGAGCGCGGCATGCAGCGGGGTCGAGCCGTCCGCGGCACGCACCTCTCGGAGCTCCGGCGCTGAAAGGTCGAGCGACGCTGCCGTTGCGCTCGGCTGGTGGATCGAGACCGATGACGAACTCTCGCGGAAGCGCATCGCAACCGCGGGCGCGCGCTCGAGCGAGGACCAGGTGTCGACCCAGCGTTGGCCGTCGTCGCTCACGGTTGCCTCGTGCCAGCCTGGCTCGCGAGTGAGCCGCTGTGGTTCGCCGCCGCCCAGTGGCACGGCGTAGAGGTGACGTTCCAGCACGCCGTCGCGCGTTCCGAGGAAGAGCACCTCGCCGCGCGACTCGCCGACGTGCGCCACCCCGGTGACGACCCAATCGCCTTCGGTCAGCTGCTGTTGGAAGGCGCCGTCCGCCTCACGAAGCTCGAGGTGCCGGAAGCCACTGCGCTCGGTGGAGCGCAGGATGCGGCCATCGGTCAGGAGGCGGGTGTCGTCGTCCAGGTTGAGCCAGGGTTCCGATCGTTCGATCCACAGCTCGGTGGCAGTGCCGTCAGGATCGACGCGCAGCCAGTGCAGCGAGTTC
>JBBSHF010000129.1:0-4401 GCA_038253355.1 Candidatus Limnocylindria bacterium | reverse complement strand
GCCTTGTCAGCCGGGCTCCTCGTCGCTCTCTGAGTCCTTCTTCCAGCCGAGGTGCTTGCGGAGCCAGCCGACCGAGGCGAGGTGGTACGTCGCTTCGTCTTCGTACGTCGGGAGGGCCTCGAGTTGCGACCGCGTGAGGTCGGTCCGTACCTCGTCCGCGGAGATGCTCGCGACACCGTCGGCGGAGACCATCACGTCCCGAGGTCGGCCGGCGAGTGTCATCCGCAGGCCGTGGAAGATGTCCTCGGCATCGGAGCCGAGCACCTCGTGGACCTCGCCAGCGGGCTCGTTGTCGCTCGAGATGACCGGAGTGCCGTAGACGATGGCACGCCACGAGATGGGCTGGGTCTCAGACACGACGATCTCCTCGGGTCGTCCTTTGGACGCAAGGCTAGCAATCATAACCTGAGTGGATCACCTCGCCGCGTACATCCTCTGGCATCCGCTCAATCGAGAATCTGCCGCTGCGCCATGCCACACCCAGACTGTGATCGCCGCGAGGTTGATAGCGAGCGTCACCGGTAGTGGAAGTGGTCCGATTAGAGCGAGAAGCACCGACCATGCAAGCAACAGGGGCAGCAACAGCTTGTAGTTCCGGCGCTCGCGGGCGGTTACATGGAACCCGGCGACGCGGTCCAAGACCCAAACCGCCGCGGCGATGATCAGGAAGTGCCCGCCGAGAATGGCGAGGGCAAAGCCGAACATCGAGGCGAGTATGGGCCTTCACGAAGCGGGGGTCGCGGTCAGGGTCACAAGAACGTCGCATGCCGCGACTGCCGGATGCTGAGCAGCCTTGGCCCGCCACGCTTCGAGCCTTTCGCCGCCTGGCCGCCGCGGCATCTGCAGGTCGGCCACTGGCCGATGGTCTCCGCAGGGGAAGACCTGGCCATGGCGCTCGTGGAGCTGGCGGCGATTGACCTGGGCGCGCGTCGCGGCGGATCATGCCGCGATGGACGACCGATTCCCGTCTGACCTGATCGCCACGCTCGATGAGACCGAGGAGGTCGACATCGAGACCCGCTCGCCGGCGACCGGCGAGCGGCATCGGGCCATCATCTGGATCGTCACCCACGATGGCGAGGCGTACGTGCGATCGGTACGCGGCGCGCGCGGCCGGTGGTATCGCGAGCTGGTGGCCAATCCGGTCGCCGGCCTGGTCGTGGGTGCCACCCGCCACGGCGTGCGAGCTCTGCCAGCGGCCGACGTCGCGTCGGTCCAGCGGGTGAATGAGGCGCTCGAGCGCAAGTACGGGCGCTCACGCGCTTCGACCGACGGGATGCTCCAGCCCGATACGTTGCTCACGACGCTGCGGCTCATCCCCGACTCGCGCTCCCACACGCCCGGTCGCCGCGAGCTGGCCACGAGAGGATACGGATTGACCGTTGGCTACTCGCGCGCCTGGAGTGTCGCCCTCGCCGTGGCCTATGGCCTGCTGCGCCTGCTCGACCCATTGCTGCGCGCCTGGTGGCAGATGGCCGGGCTGGGAATCACCAGCCGCCTGGTGGTCGTTGGCCGCCGCAGCGGCCGGCCTCGCTCCGTGCTGATCGGACTGCTCAGCGTCGACGGACGCTGGTACGTGGGCCATCCGAACGGCGAGGTGGGCTGGACCTATAACCTGGCCGCCGCCGATCGGGCGCTGGTCCAGCGCTGGCATGCCGTGCCCATCGAGGTGCACCCGGTGCTGCTCGGCAACGGCCCGGAGCGCGATGCAGCGATCCGCAGCACAAGCTCGCAGCAGCCCTTCCCCGGCAACCTGATGTACGCCGCTGCCCAGCGGCACATCCGGGCCGCCGGCGTCTACTTTCGGCTCGACCCAATCTCCTGACCCGGTCCGTGAGCACTCAACCCAGGCCGATGAGCCGCTGCAGGAGCGCGAAGCCCTCGTCGGTTCCTGACCAGTGCGCGCGCAGGGTCGCGCTGCCCAGTCGTCGGAAGGCCCAGCGCAGGACGAGCACCGCCACCAGCACGTCGTCGAGCGGGCCGATGACCGGCAGGAACTCGGGCAGCAGGTCGATGGGTGAGGCGATCCAGGCCGCGGCGCCGACCAGCGCCCAGCGCAGGCTGCGCGGCGTCATGGGATCCGCGACCAGGCTGCGCAGCAGGCGCACCACCCCGGGCAGCAGCCGCAGGGCAGGCCCCACCAGCTCGCGTGACGGGCGATGCAGCCACAGGATCGCGACCAGCAGCAGCCACACGCCGATCAGCACGCCCAGCGTCACGAGCAGCGACGCGATCGGGTTCATCGGCGCATGCCCCGGCCGGGCAGATCAGTCCCGTCGCAGGTGGTAGGGAACGTCGGCGACAATGGTGTTGTGCCGCGAGAAGAGGCGCAGCTTGAGGCGCAGCGCCGTCTGGTTATGCAGCAGGTTCTCCCACCAGTGGCCGGGCACGTACTCCGAGAGGACGACCAGGATCGGTCGCGTGGGATCCTGCTTCTGCAGTGCGTCCATGTAGGCCAGCAATGGACCGATGAGCGCCCGGTATGGCGACTCGACCACCACCAGGTTCGTGGAGCCTGCCCACTCGGGCCATCGAGCCCGGAGCTGCGCGGCCTGGTGAGGATCGTTGGTGATGTGCACCGCGGTGGCATGCTGGCTGATCGAGTTGGCGAAGGCGATCGCCTGGCGTGCCGGCCGGTCGAGACGCGAGATCGGGACGATGACGATCGGCTCGGCGGCGACCTCCTTGCCCTCCGGGATGCGCTCGAGCTCGAGGGCCTGGTTGACCCATCGGTAGTGGCGGCGAATGGCCAACATCAGGATGATCAGCATCGGGGCCATGACGATGACCAGCCAGGCACCGGAGATGAACTTCGTTGCGCCGACGATGAGCGCGATGACCCCGGTCGTGAGTGCCCCCACGCCGTTGATCACCAGGCTGTGACGCCAGCCAGGCTCGCGGCGTTTCCACCAGCGCACGACCATGCCGGTCTGGCTCAGTGTGAACGCCACGAAGACGCCCAGGGTGTAGAGGGGGATCAGCGCGGTGACGCTGGCCTGGAATGCGATCAGCAAGACGATCGCCAGCAGCGACAGCGCGACGATTCCAGTGGTGAACGCGAGTCGTTCGCCCCGGAAACCGAATTGGCGTGGCATGAATCCATCGCGCGCCAGGAAGGACGAGAGGCGGGGAAAGTCCGCGAAGCTGGTGTTTGCGGCAAGGGCCAGGATCAACGCGGTGGCGATCTGCACGATCAGCAGGTAGACGCCGCCGCCGGCCACCTGCCGTGTGATGAGCGACAGCACGGTCTGCTGTTCCGACGGATCTGGAACGATGCCGATCTGGCTGGCCAGATAGCTGATCCCCAGAAAGAGTATTCCAAAGATGGCCGCTGCCCAGCCCAGGGTGACGCGTGCGTTCCGCCACTCAGGGGGCTTGAACGCGGGTACTCCATCCGAAATCGCCTCGACGCCGGTGAGCGCCGCCGCTCCAGAGCTGAACGCGCGCAGGATCAGGAACAGGGACAGCACTTCCACCGATCCTCCTGTCTCGGCGCCGATCCAGCGCGGCGGCGGATGGAAGACGGGCAGGTCACCAAGCCCGAACTGGCGGAAGAGACCAAGCAGGATCACGCCGCCCACCGCCACGATGTAGATGTAGGTCGGCGCCATGAAGATCGTGCCCGACTCACGGATGCCGCGGAGGTTACCGAGCATCAGCAGGATCACGATCCCCACCGCGATCAGCACGCGTTCGGGATAGGCCCCTGGCACGATCGAGGTGACGGCGGCCACGCCGGCAGACACGGAGACCGCGACGGTCAGGGTGTAGTCGATGAGCAACGCCGAGGCGGCGACCAGGCCTGACACCGGACCGAGGTTGTCGCTGGCCACGATGTAGCTGCTCGCGCCGTCGGGGTAGGCCTTGATCGTCTGTCGGTAGCTGGTGGCCACGATCGCCAGGATCGCCACGATGACGAGCGTGATCGGCATGGTCAGGCTGAACGCACCGACCCCGGCGATCACCAGGATGCGCATCATCTCTTCGGTGGCATAGGCCGATGAGCTGATGTTGTCCGAGCTGAAGATGGCCAGCGCCTTCAGCTTGGTCAGGCGCTCGTGCGATTCGCGCTCAGAGCTGATGGGTCGGCCGATGAGGATCGTGCGCAACGACCGCAGCGCGCCGGTCCAGCCGCCGCGCTGCAGCACGGTGCGCTCCGAGGCGACCAGCTGTCCCTCGTCGCCCCGCTCGAACTGCTGCTCGAAGGGACGCACGATATGCACGTAGGCGTCGCCGGGCCGGAGTCCCTTGCGATGTTCGCGCTTTTCGAGCAGTGGATCGACGTACGGACGACCCTCGTCCTCTGGGCGCTGGGGAGTTCGTTTCGTCATCGGCGGACTATTAGAGCATCCCTATTGTCGCGGCGCCGCCCGATTGGTGGCATGCGCCCTGCTGCCTTGC
>JBBSHF010000128.1:0-4403 GCA_038253355.1 Candidatus Limnocylindria bacterium | reverse complement strand
TGCTGGCCGCCGCCGGCCTGACATCCGGCACGGTACGTGTCTCGATCGGGCTCGAGGACGCAGCCGACCTGATCGACGACCTGGGCCATGCCGCGGAAGCCGCCGCCGGCGGCTGAGCCGCCCCGAGGAGACCGGTGAGCAGCGTCATCGATCTGTGGCGGGCGGCGGATCCCGAAGCGCGGCTCGTCTCCGGATCGGTTGATGCGCTGCGACATGCCGTGCGCGGCGTTGTCAGGACGCGCGCAGCCGCGCCGCACCTACCGCCGCATGCCCACGGACAGCTGCTCATCGTGGACGCCGCGATCCTGCGCGAAGCGTCGGCCGACCGGCTCCTCGCGGCGATCGCCGACGCGCAGCTCAACCCGGTCGCGATCCTCATCGCTGGGGATGCGGTGGGCCCGGAGCCGGCACCCCTGGAGGTGCCGATCCTCGTGAGCTCGCGACCGGCCACCCGCCTGGCCGATGCGATGAGCGCCTACCTTGACGATGAGGCCGCATTCCTGGTCCGCTTCGGGACCGATCTGCGCCTGGCCGCAGCGGAGGCAGCACTGGCAGATCCGCTTCCCGGCGCTCCGGCGGGCCTGGTCGCGACCCGCTTGCGTCGCGGCATCGCGGTCTCCGCCGATGGCGAGCTGGTCGCGCTGAATCCCAGGCCCGCCGGCCGCGCGCTGGCTGCGCGCTTCGGTGCCGCCTTCGCCCGGTTGCTTGCCGCGAGCGGCCCGCGGGTCGAGCCGTTGCGTCGCAGCCTCGACGGGCTGTGGATCGCCGAGCGCCGGGTGCGGGCCGGCGCCTCGGTGTGGCTCTTTGACGACCTGCCGCTGGCCCGCATCGACGAGGTGGCGGCCGAGGCGCTGGGTGTCACGCTGCGCGCCCTGCTGCGCCGTCCGGCAGCGCTGCCGGCGCCCGCGCCACCGCCGGTCCGACCGAGCGACGACCCCCTGGAGGAGACGCTGCTGGCCGTCGCCCGCGCCAACGGCCGTGTCGCGCCGGCGGCACGAGCGCTCGGCGTGCATCGCAACACGGTGCTCTACCGGCTGCGGCGTGCGCAGGCGGAGCAGGGTATCGACCCGCGGCGCCCGGCCGATGCGCTGCGTCTCCTGCGCGAATCCGAGAGGAGCTAGCCGGCCCGCGCCTCGACCCAGGCCGCCACCTCGTCGAGGCTGGTGACCCACAGCTCCGTGTCGGACGCCAGCCGATCGAGGATCGCCAGGTAGGTCTCGCCCCAGCGCCGGAACTCGCGGTTGGCCGGGATGGCTGTGCGCACGTGCCAGTCGATGGCGCCGAAGCCTGACGATGCCTTGATCGCGGCCAGGTATCGGTCCACCAGCGCGAGGGCAGTCTCGACCGAGGTTTCGACGCTGAACAGGCTGGCGTCCATGCAGAAGGTCGGAAGCTGAATGGTCGTGAGCGCTCGTTTCTCGACCGGATCCCAGGGCCGGAACGGCAGGCCGACGTTGCGGCGGAAGCCGGGATGGTCGTTGAACGCCAGCGACGAGTCGAAGGCGAAGCCGGCGGCCTCGTGGCTGCGCAGCGTCGCCGCCTCGTCCGCGCCCAGGTGCCAGTGATGGTGGCGGAGTCCGCGAACCTCGAGGTCGGCGAGCTCGGCGAGGCGCTCTCGCTCCCATCTGAAGCGACTGGCGGCACGGTAGGTCTCGTACCCGGCATGCAGGCCGATGCCGAAGCCTCCCGCGCGGAGCGCCTCGAACACCGGCCCGAAGCGCGACCAGGTCAGCTCGTAGTAGACGTCGCCATAGCTGCCCCACGCGCCCCAGGCTGGCATGGCGGCGAAGAAGAACGTCGAGCGGAACCCGTGGGCGCGCTCGGCAGCGATCAGCGGATCGAACAGCCAGAAATCGTCGTCCGCCTGACGCAGGCGCTGCGTGGCCGTGACGAGCGCCTTGGCCGCGAAGCCGGGCAGGCGACGCGGATCAGGCGGCCATCGGCCCTCGCGCACCGCGCGCAGGATGCCCCATTTGGCCGGCCGGTCGACGTCGTGCGACAGACCGATGGCCGCCCGCCTGCCATCCGGCCAGCGCGGCCGTGTGCGCTCCCCGAGGTCGCGCTCGACCAGGAGGCGCAGCGCCTCCACGTAGCGATTGACGAGCGGCTCCTCGGTAAGCGCGTGGCGCGCCTGGAACGAAGCGGCGTATGAAAGCCGGCCGCTGGCGTCGCGCGGCGCGCTGGCGCCGTTCACGGCATCGGTCAGGAAGGCGCCGATCGCCCCGATCAGGTCGAACGGCAGCCGCGAGGGCAGGTCGTCCGCGGCCGAGATGAGGTCGCCGGCGCGCGGCGCGACGACGATCCCGCGCACGCCCTCCGGCGGATGCGCGCCGCGGTAGAGCAGCGGACGGTCGGAGGCCGGATCGGTCTCGACCGCGGACAGGCCGAGCGAGTCGGCCACGAAGCCAATGACGTAGCGGTCGAGCGGATCCTCGCGCTCCAGCGCGAAGGCCAGCTCAGGCGCGGCCGGGGAGGCCGACACGTCGTCTCACGCGCTTGATGACCCCGGAGTAGCGACGCAGGTTGCGATGGCTGGTTCGAGTGGTGAGCGTCCGGGGCGCGTGCAGTAGCAGCTCGCGCAGGTCGTCGGAGCCCTCGAGCGTCACCAGCGTGCCGTTGCGCAGCAGCTCCCAGGTGGTGTGAATGTCCGCGCCGGCGAGCTGCGGCTTGCCGAGGCGCGTTGCATCGGACAGGGCGCTGGCGTTCTCGGCCGCATTCGAGCGGGCGTTGAAGACCTCGATCAGATCCACGGCGGGATACAGCGACTGGTCGACGGTGGTGTGGCGGTACGGATGCGGGAGCAGCGCCAGCCCGCCCTGCTGGTGGATCTCGCCGACGACCTCGTCGAACCGTCGCGATCGCACCTCATCGGTCAGGAAAAGGCCGATCACGTCGGCGCGATCGGTCGCGTACTCGGCGCCGATCACGACTTCCAGGCGATCATCGCGGTTATGGCGGGCCAGCTCGCGCGCGCCGTCGAGGGTGTTGTGGTCGCTGACGCACAGGAAGTCGAGCCGGGCGCGTCGCGCGTAGGCGAGGTACGTGGCGGGCGGCAGCAGGCAGTCGAACGAGTGCCAGGTGTGGACGTGCACCAGTCCGCGCCGCTTCATCGGGCGATCATCCGCCCGATGGTGCCGGCCAGCTCCACGACATGCGGCAACGGATCCGACCAGCGCAGGTTCGTGCGGGCGCGGCCGAGCCAGTCGCCGAATACGGTGCTCGCGCTGCGCGGGCGGGCGACGAGGTAGCGCAGATCGTTGCCGAGCGGCCAGCAGAACCGGAGTGGCGCGGTCGGTGGGGCGGCCTCCGGCAGCTGCTCGCCCTGCGCAATGCGCGCCAGGTCGCCCGGAAAGTCGGCGCCGGCCGCCAGCGCCAGGTCGAGCGAGCCCCAGAACTTGGGATTGACCTCCATCAGGTAACAGCGGCCGTCGGCATCGTGGCGCTTCAGCTCGACCATCGCCACGCCGTGCCATTCGAGCGCGTCGAGCATCCGGCGTCCTATGGCGAGCAGCTCCGCGTCGTGCCACACCTCGCAGCAGGTGCTCTCGCCTCCAGTCGGCGGGAACTCCCGAATGCGCCGATGCGCCATGATGCGGCGGCACCGGCCGTCCTGGTAGGTCGCAAAGACGCCGAACGCGTCGCCCACGATCCGCTGCTGGAGCAGGGGCAGCTCCGACACCGAAAAGCGCCGCAGGTAGCTCTCGACCGTGGTCCGCAGGTCGGCCGGCCGGTCAACGTATGCGACGCCCGCGTTCCCCTCGAGTGCCGCCTTCAGCACCAGCGGGAAGCCGACCTGCTCGGCCGCGGCCTCGAGCGCGTCGAGCGATCCCGGCTGCACCGTCCGCGGTGTGGCGATGCCCACCTCGGTCGCCAGCGCCAGCATGACGCGCTTGTCGAGGGCTCTGTCCATGCGGTCCGGCCGCGGAAGCACCACGGCGGTTCCCGGCCAGCGATCGCGATGCCGCGCCAGCACGGCGCAGCTCGCCGCCCCGACCGGCAGCACCTGTTCGATCCGGTGCCGCTCCACGGTGCGGTCCAGCCAGTCGACGAAGGCCGGCTCTTCGGTGGGGGCAGGCGCCACGAAGCGGCGGCTGGCATGTCGCGAGACGGCGGCCATCGCCATGCGGCGTGGCGCGCAGACGAAGACCTCGTGCTCGGGCGCCAGGCTTCGAACGATGCCGAGTGCGTGTTTGTAATGCCCGTCGGTGACCAGGATGCGCATGGAGCGCACCGTACCATCGCGTTCAGGTTTGCGCGTGCGCCTACGCCGCGACGATATCGACGTCGTACGCGGCAAGCTGCTTATCGGCGGTCAGGAGCTTCAGCCCCTCCTTTCGCGCCTGCGCCACGAGCATGCGGTCGAACGGGTCGCGGTGGTGCCGCGGCAGATCGCCGACTGCGAG
>JBBSHF010000127.1:0-4505 GCA_038253355.1 Candidatus Limnocylindria bacterium | reverse complement strand
AGCGTGACCACCTCGCGTCCCTGGCGCAGCGCGAGGCCGATCTCCGACAGCGTCCCGTAGCGTCCGCCAATCGCCACCACGACATCGGCCGCGGTGACGACCACCAGGTTGCGGGCAACGCCCAGCCCGGTCGCGATCGGTACCTGGACGAACGCGTTGGCTGCGCCTGGATCGGTGCCGGGCAGGATGCCGATGGTGCGACCGCCTGCCTCCGCCGCTCCCCGTGAGGCGGCCAGCATGACGCCGCCCAGGCCGCCGGTGATCACCGTCGCGCCCACCCGCGCCAGCAGCTGACCGACCGTCTCCGCCCACTCCAGGACGCGAGTCGCATCGGGCCCGCTCGGGTCTCCGTCACCGATCACGGCGACGAACGGCGGCCGCGAGCGGAGCGCCTGGTGGGCGTCAGCCATTACCGCGCCTTCGCGAGTGGCAGCGAGGCGAGCACCTCGTACTGCGCCGGTCCCTTGCCGAGGTGGCTGCGGTACAGCTCGATCCGATCCACGCGGATCACGCCGCGCGGTGGCTCGCCGGCGTCGGCCGCCACGGTGCCCATCGCCACCGTCCCTCGCCCCGAGTCCTTCGAGCGTGCCAGCGTCAGGTGCGCCCGAAAGACGCCCTGCGGCGCCAGCCCCGCGCAGGTCGAGACCGCCGCGGCCAGGGCGCCCAGCTCGCCGGATGGATCATGGACGCCGTACCACAGCACCCGCATGTCGCGCGGTGACGGAAATGCCCCGAGCCCGCTGGAGGTCACCGAGAACGGCATGCACGAAACAGCCACCGGGCGCAGCGCCTTCTTCAGGGCGGCGATCGAGGACGGCGCGATCGGACCCAGGAAGGCCAGTGTCACATGCCAGCCCGTCGGCTCCGACCAGCGCAGCGCGGCAGCCGCGGGCGGTTGGCGCAGGCGCTCCACGAAGGAGGCGAGCTCACTGCGCAGCTCGTCCCCAATGGGCACGCCCAGGAAGCAGCGCCAGTCCGCGACCGGGTCCCCAGCCGGCTTGCTCATCCCGCCGCTTGCCGCTGGCGGCGGGTACTTCCCAGCCGCGCCTCAACCATCGGCAGGAGCTCGTCCAGGGAGTGGATCAGCGGCACATCGGCCGGCAGCTCACCATCGGGGTATCGGCCAAAACGATCGATCAGCACGCCGGTGATGCCAACTGCCTGCGCACCGCGCACATCGGCGTCGAGGTGGTCGCCCACGTGAATGACCGACTCGGCGGGGACATCGGCCTGCTGCAGGGCATAGCGAAAGATCTCCGGGTGCGGCTTCTCGAAGCCGACGCGCGAGCTCACCGCGATGAAGTCGAACCTGCTCACCAGGTCGAGCGAATGCAGCAGCTCTGGCAGGCTCCAGACCCAGTTGCTGACCGCCCCGACCACCAGGCCATGGGCGCGCAGAGCGTCGAGCACCGGCAGCGCGTCGGGGAACACGTGCCAGTGGCTGGTCACCAGGAAGAGCTGCCCCAATCGGCGGTAGAAGGCCTCCGGCATCGGTCCGAGACCAAGCTCGGCCACCGCCGTCTGGTCGATCTCGACGGTCCGTCGGAAGCTCGTCTCCTCGGTCGGCTCGAAGCCGCCGTCGAAGCCCCAGCCACCGTGGTGATAGGCGCGGCGCAGGGCGGGACGCAGGTCTTCAGGGCTGACCTCGACGCCATACTCGGCGAAGGCCAGGCAGTAGACGTCTTCCCAGGAAGGATTCGGGCGCATGACCGTGTCGCCGATATCGAGGAAGACCGCGCGCAGCGGCGGGCGTGCAGAATCGTTCGCGAACATCGGCCTAGCCTACCGCACACCGGGTGCCCTGCCGAACGGGCCAGGCGAGTACTGCATCGCACCGCACCTGGTCGGAAAGGTGCGGTCGACCGATGCGCACCGCCTCGCGGCATGACGAACTGGTGATGGCGGCAAGCGGGCGCATGACCGATGCTCCCGGCATGCTCCCACCCATGCTCACGACCGACGCGCACAGCGTCCTGCAGGTGCAGCCCACCGCCGAGCCCGAGGTGGTCAAGGCCGCGTTCCGGGCCCTCGCGCTCAAGTACCACCCCGATCACGATGGGTCCACCTACGCCGCACGGCGAATGCGGGAGATCAACGAGGCCTACGCGGCATTGCGCCGGCCCGCCGCGCGCGGGATTGCCGCCACCGTTGCTCCCCCGCCTCGTTCCGCTGCCGCGGGGACGCGGCTCTCCTTCGGCCGCTACGTCGGGTGGACGCTGCGCGACCTGGCGCGGCAGGATCCCGATTACCTGCGCTGGCTGAGCCGGACCGCTTCCGGCGTCGGGTATCGGACCGAGATCTACCAGATCCTGGGTCGCATGGGCGCCGCCGCCTGACGTTGTTCCGCTGGCGGGTCGGCATACGGGTTGGACGGGGTTTGGGCGCGGTTTGGGCGGGTGCGTCGCCGTAAAGGGCTCCAGGGGGCGCCTTATGTGGGGTGCGCCCGAGCTGGACCTGCGGAATGGTCCGTAAGGGGCCGCGGCGGAGCCCATTACCTGCCCGCGGTGCCGTTGCGCCGGGCACCACTGCGGATAAGGGGCCGAGAACGGCGCCTTACGCTCAGTTCCGCAGGTCGAGCGCCGGGATTTGCAGCGCTTGGAGGCAAATGGCGGAGATGCGGCTGTTCCTCCGCCATTCCTTGCATCCGATGCCGCATGCGACGGAGGAGGTTGGCTTATTCGGCCAATTCGGCCCTTGCTCGGCCCGTACTCCGGCGTTTGCCTACAGCCGATGCAAGTCCGACGGCCCCTGCCACCGCGCCTGCCACCGCGCGCGGGCCCGCACCCGTCAGTCGTTGTAGAGCCGCTCCTCGATCAGCTTCTCCGAGGTCTGGCGACCGGTCGGATCGAAGCAGCTGTACTCGAACAGCTTCTCGTACTCGAGATCAATGTTGTCCTGACCGCCGCGGTTCTTCTCGATGCTGGCCACCACCCAGTCGCGGTAGCGCTGCGCCTGGTACGGGTTGAACTCGATGTTCACCTTGGCGACGATGTTGTACTTGTCGTTCAGGATCAGGATGATGTCACTCTCGTAGTTGATCGCGCTGCTGCCGCGCAGGTGATGGTTGCGCAGGCGCTGTGCCTTGAGGCCCTCTCGGTCGGCCGCCACGATCGCCACCACCGGGATGCCCGATGAGAGCGCGATATCCTTCAGTCCGCTGACGATGCGCGTCACCTTCTCGGCTTCATCGGCCGGCTCGGGAATGACCGGCACCTTTTGCAGGTAGTCGACGAACAGGATCAGCCGCCGACCATCGTCGCCGCGGTGCTCCTGGACCAGCGCGCGCATGTTCTCGACGGTGCTCTGCGTGGCCGTGCCGCGCAGAAGGAACAGGTTGCTGCCGTATCGGGCGATGCGCTCGAGGCTCGGCCGCAATCGCGGGTTGGCTCCCAGCTTGGCCCGGGTCCCTGCCTCGGCCGAGGCGGTGTAGCTTCCCAGGACCTCGGTCTTGACGTCCTGGATCTTCACCGCGCCGGACTTCTTGGGCAGATGCGCAAGGGCCGACTCCATGGCGATCAGCCGCTGAATGAGGTATTCCTCTTCATGCTCGAAGCAGACGTACAGCGCGGTCGCCTGCCCCGATGCCGCCGCGTTGCGGGCCATCTGCAGCGCCATGGTCGTCTTGCCCTGGCCCTGGGCGCCGCCGATGAGCATCAGCTCGCCGGGTCGCAGCCCGCCGCCGATCGTCTTGTCCAGCGGCACGAAGCCGGTCGCGATCGGCTGGAACTCGTCGATGTTGCCTGAAGCGATCCGCTCGTTGAGGTTGGTCAGCACATCGAGCGCCGAACGCGGGTTGAGGGTTCCCTCGCCAGCCTCGAGCTGCCAGTTGTTCCTGGCCGGCGTGGACTGGGCGATGGGCTCGTCGATCATCGGTCTGTCAATGCTCCTCGGCGGACGGTGGGATGTGCGTGCGCGCAACGCCTGCGGAGTATACGACCAGTCTTCCGGCCTTCGGAATAGACCGATAGGACTACGGCGCGACGCGCCACGGATTCGAGCCAGGTGTGATTCCCAGCTAGGCTTGCATCTGGTGTAGGCAATCGCCCAAGTTCGGGGCCTGGTTCGCCATTTCTTGCATCCGATGTCGACGCCTTGGAGGAGGAAGCTGCTCCGGGAGCCGGTTTCGACCGATTTCACCCGGTTCCTCCGTCGTTTGCCCCCACCGGATGCAAACCCGCCGCGCGCCGGCCGAGTGTTGACTCACAAGATGACGATCCCGTTCGCGCCCGGATCCCGCCCCTCGCACAGGGCACGAAGCACATCGCGCGTCCCGAGCGGGGGCAAGACTTTCGCCGGCATCGCGCAGCGCCGCGCGGTTCGCCCGAGTGTCGGACAGCACCAGGATCACGCGGTCGGCGCCGTTGTCCTCCTGCTTCCGCACGGTCGCCCTGACCTGAGCCTGCACATCCCTGAGTCGTGCCCAGGGCACGACTCTGCGGCATGCTCCGGTCCTTGCATGTGGTGTAGGCAAACGCCCAAGATCGGCGCCTGACTCGCCGTTTCTT
>JBBSHF010000126.1:0-4532 GCA_038253355.1 Candidatus Limnocylindria bacterium | reverse complement strand
GGCGAGCGATGGCCTGCTGCTGCTCGCTCCAGCGACGCCGAACGGGCGTGACATCGCCGCCGCCGTGATGGGCAGGCTGAACGTGCCGGCTTTTGGGCCGGTCAGCGCGGTCGACCTCGACGGCTCGAGCGTGCGCGCCACGCAGGCGACGCTGCAGGGATCGGTGGTCACCGTGGCCACGCCGGTCGACGGTGCTGCGGCGCCATCGGTCGTGCTGGTGCTGGCCAACACGTTCACGCCCGCCGAAGACGGATCGGGAAGCGCCGCGCTGAGCGAGGCGCCATCGGTCAGCGATGATGCGTTCGGCAAGGTACGCGTGGCCGAGTCGCACGCTGAGGAGCGCGCGGCCGTCAACCTGGAGGAAGCGAGCATCATCGTCGCCGGGGGACGCGGCGTCGGCAGTGCGGAGGGGTTCGGCCAGCTCCAGGAGTTGGCGACCGTGCTGGGCGGCGCGGTGGGTGCCAGCCGGGCAGCCGCGGATGCCGGTTGGGTGCCATACCAGCTGCAGATCGGTCAGACCGGCAAGGTCGTCAAGCCGTCGCTCTACCTGGGCTGCGGCATCTCGGGCGCGATTCAGCACCGCGTGGGTATGCAGACCGCGGAGAACGTGGTGGCGATCAACAAGGACCCCGATGCGCCGATTGGCGAGTTCGCGGACCTGTTCGTGGTCGGAGACCTGTTCCAGATCGTCCCCAGGCTGACCGAAGAGATCAAGCGCCGCAAGGTAAAGTAGGTCCGATGCGCCTCCGTACCACGCTCATGCTGTCGCTCGTCGTGCTTGCCTCGCTGCCGGCTGGGTGGTTGCGGAGTCGCGATGAGCGGCGC
Organism: Candidatus Limnocylindria bacterium; assembly: GCA_038253355.1. Classification (GTDB taxonomy): domain Bacteria; phylum Chloroflexota; class Limnocylindria; order QHBO01; family QHBO01; genus JAICUY01. The sequence goes on along the minus strand of JBBSHF010000126.1, from coordinate 3,707 downwards.
CGGCCGCATGCGCATGGCAAGGAGCTGGCACGCTACCGCTCGGAGCTGGCCGATCGCACCACGCGCATCGATGCGGTGCTCACTGATCTGGCGGACGTGGTGGATGCGTTGCGCCGGCGCGACATCGACGTGGACGAGGCCGTGGTTCGCCTGGCGGCCGCCGAGACCGAGCTGGACGCCTCGGCCGATGAGCTGCGCGACACCTTGGCGCCCGAGGAGCTGCATCCCCTGCACGTCGAGTACGAGGCCAACCTGGAGCGCGCGCTGCGCGGCATCGTGACCGCCGAGCGCGGATGCGGGATCACGCGGCTGCCGCATCGGGCGCCCGATGACGAGGAGCCGTTCATCTACTGGAAGCGCGGCCACGCCAACATCGTCAACGCTCGCATGCGCATGGGCGAGCTGGTCGAGGCGCTGATGGACTGGGAGCCGGGCAAGCCGGTGGAGGCCAGCGTCGCGACCCGCCTGCACCGCACGGGGAGCTAGCCAGCGCAACATCTTGTGGTATGCTCCGTGGCGATACCACTACTGGTATAGCCAGCACGGGGAACTGCATGCGCTGTCCACGATGCAATGAGACCGGCACGCGGGTCATCGATTCGCGCGACCTGGAGGGTGGCAGCACCATCCGCCGGCGTCGCGAATGCGAGGCCTGCGCCTATCGGTTCACCACCTACGAGCGGCCTGAGGGTGCACGGCTGACCGTCATCAAGCGCGATGGTGGCCGCGAGGACTTCGACCGCGAGAAGCTGCGCGCCGGGCTGCTGAAGGCGCTCGAGAAGCGGCCGGTCACCCTGGACCGCGTTTACCAGGCGGTCGACGGCATTGAGGGCGGCCTGCGCGCGCGCGGCGAGTCGGAGGTGACCGCCAAGGAGGTCGGGCGGCTGGCCACCGAGGCGTTGCGCGACCTCGACCAGCTGGCGTATATCCGCTTCGCATCGGTCTACCATTCGTACGAGGACATTTCGACGCTCAAGCGCGAGGTGGACCGCCTGATCAAACATCGCCAGGGAAGCGGGGAGTGATCCTTTCGGACCGCGACATCCGTGCCGAGATCGAGGCCGGACGAATCGAGATCGAGCCCTTCACCGTGGACGCGGTGCAGCCGTCGAGCATCGACCTGCACCTGGACAACCGTTTTCGGGTCTTCCGCAACAATCGGTACCCGTTCATCGACGTGCGCCAGGAGCAGCCCGGGCTGACCGAGCTGCTCGAAATCAGCGGAGACGAGCCGTTCGTGCTGCATCCGGGCGAGTTCGTGCTCGGTTCGACGCTGGAGCGCGTGGCGCTGCCGGATGACCTGGTGGCCCGCTTAGAAGGCAAGAGCTCGCTCGGGCGCCTGGGCCTGCTGATCCATTCGACCGCCGGCTATGTCGATCCCGGCTGGGACGGCAACCTGACCCTGGAGCTGTCGAACGTCGCCAACCTGCCGATCATGCTCTACCAGGGCATGAAGATCGGGCAGATCAGCTTCCAGCGTCTCAGCTCGCCGGTCGATGTGCCGTACGGCGACGCGCGTCTCGGCTCGAAGTACCGCGGCCAGCGCGACCCGACCGCCAGCCTGTACCATCGCGACTTCGAGCGCGGCCGCGTCGTCCGCTAGCGCTCCCGCCCAGCCAAGCTCAGCCCAGAGGTTCATGTGTCCGAACCGCTCCACGAGATCACACCCGCCGCCGATGCCCGCCTGTTTGCCGGTGGCGCCCGCGTGCGGGTCCTGCGTGCCGGATGGTTTCGGCCCGATGCCGGCGGCTTTTTCGGGGTGGTGCCCAAGCCCCTGTGGTCTCGCATGGTCGAGGCCGATGAGCGCGGCCGGCTGCTGTTGCGGCTGAACCTGCTGCTCATCGAGGCAGGCGGCAAGCGGATTCTGGTCGAGACCGGCACCGGCGTGCGCATGACCGACAAGGATCGCGACATCAAGGGGATCGAGGGCGGTGATCCGGCCGAGGCGCTGCGTGCGGTCGGCGAGGATCCGTCGTCCATTGACTTCGTGGTGGTCAGCCACCTCCACTACGATCACGCCGGTGGAATGGTGGACGCCGACGGGCGTCCGTTCTTTCCACGTGCCCGCTACGTCGTGCAGCGCGACGAGTCCGAGGCCGCGCACTCAGACGAGCTGCGGGTGCAGCACATCATGGAGGTCGAGCAGCTCGACCTGGTGCGCGCGACCGGTCAGCTCGCCGAGGTGAACGGCGAGGTGGAGCTGGTCCACGGTGTCTCGGTGGTTCCCACGGGCGGGCACACGCGCGGCTCGCAGGCAGTGTTGGTCGGGACGCGCAACGCCGGCGGACGGGCCGATGATCCGCAGGATCGGGCCATCTTCTTCGGCGACCTGATTCCGACCCGCTGGCAGATCCCCGTACGCTGGACGAGCGCCTTCGACGACTACCCGATTGACGCGGTGGAGAGTCGCAACAAGCTCGTCAGCCGTGCCGCGGCAGAGGGCTGGTGGTGCTACTTCACGCATGATCCCGGCGCGTTGCCGATCCAGCTCGAGGCGACCCCGAAGGGATTCCGCGCGCGGGAGTAGCGATGGCTGGCTACGCTGTCACGCGGCGCTGTCGCATGCCGACGCGTGGCGCCGACGCGTGGCCCTGACGCGCGCCGTGGCGTGGCGCCGCCAAATGTTGCCCAGGTGAGCACGGGTCGCCGGAACGCTGCTGGCGCCGCCAAATGTTGCCGTGGTGAGCACCGACCGCCGAAAAGGCGCCGGGGCGGTCAAATGTTGCCCAGGTGAGCACCGCGGCTCGTCACCGCCGCTCACCGCCACGCTCACCGCCCCGCGTGCTCACCTGACGAACATCTGACGATCACGACCTGGCTCGGGCGCGATACCGCCAACTCCGCTGCTTGCAGGTAAGATCGGGGTGCCACCAGACGCCCGGCTACCTGAAAGGATTCCCATCTTGTTCGCACGCTTCAGTTCGTTGCGCGCGCCGCGCGGCATTGTTGTTCCATTCGCCATCGCACTGCTACTGGTCGCCTGCAGCGCGGGCGGCAACTCGACGACCACGTCCAGCGCTGCCGCAGCGTGTGCCAAGGCGGATGCAAGCGGCGTCATCAAGCTGACCGCCAAGGACATCGCCTTCAGTGCGCCGTGCCTGGAAGCTCCAGCCAATGCGGCCCTGACCATCGAATTCACCAACGCCGACTCGGCGCCCCACGACGTAGCGGTCTACACCGACTCGTCGAAGAGCCAGGAGCTGTTCCGCGGCGACATCGTGACCGGCCCCGACAAGACCGTCACCTACAAGCTTCCGCCGCTCAAGGCCGGTGCGTACTTCTTCGAATGTACGGTGCACACCACGATGAACGGCACCTTCACCGTCAAGTAGCGCGGTCAGGCAGGGCGTTCAAGTGGCGCGATCGCGGATGTCAAGGAGCTCGCGCAGGTCGGGCACGGTGATCGGCACCTCCAGGCGATCCTCGCCGTCGACGGCGATCACCGGGATGCGGTGGCCATAGCGCAGGAGCAGGTCGTCATCGGCCTCGATGTCGACGTGCGCATATCCATCGGGTCCGATCAAGCGGTCGAGCTCGAGCGCGGTCTCCTCGCACAGGTGGCAGCCGACGCGTTCGTAGAGGACCAGGCGGCTCGGCATGGCGCCGATGATACGGTAGGATCGGCGCAGCGCCGCCCGCGTAGCTCAGTGGAAAGAGCGCCGCCGTCCTAAGGCGGGCGTCGGGGGTTCGAATCCCTCCGCGGGCGC
>JBBSHF010000125.1:0-4595 GCA_038253355.1 Candidatus Limnocylindria bacterium | reverse complement strand
TGCTGAACGCCTCCTGCGCGATGTGGCGCAGCTGCTCGGCCTGTTCGGGAGTCAGGCGCGGCCGATAAGCGCCCTCGACCCGCATGTCGAGCTGCACCAGGGTGTTGGCGCGCAGCTCGTCGGCGACGCCGGCCACGATCTCCTCGGCGTCGAGGGTGTCGAGCGAGACAGTGCGCAGATCGAAGATGTAGGCGCGGATATCGCCGGTGATCCGATTCAGCTCGGTCATCACCGTGCGCAGGCGTGACCTGACTGCCACTGCCGGCGCGCGCGTTGGGCCGGCGTCCGTATCGGCCCTGCCTGCTCCGAGTGTCGCCGACGCCTCCTCCAGGTGGAGGCCGGCGGCGTAGATCGACTGGATGATCCCGTCGTGCAGGTCGCGGCCGATGCGCTCGCGCTCGCGCAGCAGCAGCTCATGGCGTCGCGCCTCGGCCAGGGCGCGATCGGTCTCCTGCTCGAAGAGCTCCAGGGTGCGCACCACCGCGATGGCGATCACCAGCCCGGCGACCGAGCGCAGCACCTCGATGGGGATCCCGATGGCATCGAGCACCGTCGACGAATTGAGGGCCGATGCCGGGGGAAACGGCGCGGGCATGCCGATCAAGCCGCCGAGCACGGCATACACCCCGAAAGCGATGGTGGCCAGGCGCAGCGCACCGCCGACCGGTGGCCGCGCGAGCGGACCGAGCACGGCGGCGCTTCTCGACAGACCCACCATCACCGTCACCGTGGCTGGCAGCGCCAGCATGTAACGGGCAAGCACGTCGCCGACGGCGAGTGGCGCTCCCACGGCCGCGAGGGCCTGCTGGATCCGTCCGGCGGGGAGCCACGGCTGCGAGCTCGGCGTGAACGGGTCGAGCTGCAGCGAGAGGGCCACTGTCCCGAACGCCCACAGGATGAGCGCCAGGCTCGGCACCAGTCGCAGCCATGGCTGGCCGAACGGACCGATGGGCGCGCTGGATGAGACTCGGCCGGCAGCCCTCGGCGTGCTGAGCAACAGCTCCGCGCCGAACTGCAGGAGCAGCGCATACGAAATCCCCTTGAGCGCGAGCTGGCCGATGAGCAGCAGGTGCACCAGCGACGGCGGCAGGAAGCCCGACTGGATCGGGACGAAGAGGTACCCCCACTCGGCGAAGCCATGCACGATCCCGAAGGCCGCCAGCCAGGTGAGCGTGCGCGCCAGCGCCAGCTCGCTGCGCTTGCGGGACTGCAGCGCGATGCTGAGTCCCATGATGAAGAAGACCTGGCCATAGACCGACAGCACGATGATCCGGTTCGTCTCGAACAGGTCAGCCAGCGCTACCACCTCGCTATGGTAGGCCGCGGCTCGTCACGGGCCGACGCGCTACGATCACCGCATGGACGACAACGCCGAGCGCACGCCACTCGGCGTCCTGCTGTGGTTCGGCTGGGCCTTCTTCCTGCTCGCCGGCACCGGCCTGTTCCTGGGACGCATCGTCGAGTTCGTCGACTTCTCCGCGAAGGCGCCCTTCTCGCTGCTGGGGATCTTCATGATGCTTGAGCTTGCGGCGGTGCTCTTCGGGATCACCGTGGCGCTGCAGCGCAAGCGCATCGCCCACCGCTTCGCGATCGGTATCGCGTCCCTCGCCGCGCCGATCCTGGGCGGTCTGCCGCCGGTGCTGCTGGACATGCCGCGCGAGGCGGCGGGGGGTTGGGCGCTCCTGTTTGTACCCATCGGCCTCGTGATCAGCGCGGTCCTGATCGTCCTGCTGCTGCAGCCTGGCGCGCGCGCCTACTTCACCGAGGACTGAGCGTGCGGCTCGTCCGGCGGGAGCGGAAGCAGCCCGTCCCTATAATCGGGGCGTGACCGTCACCGCCACGAAGACCATGCGCGCGCTGGCCAAGACCCGCCGCGAGCCCGGCGCCGAGCTGGTGCAGCGGCCGATCCCCGTCCCGGGTGAGGGCGAGGTGCTGCTCAAGATGGAGGCGGCCTCGATTTGCGGCACCGACTACCACCTGTACGCTTGGGACCACTGGGCCCAGGAGGTCCTCAACCCGCCGATCGTGCTCGGCCACGAGCTGGCCGGCCGTGTGGTGGGCGCCGGTCGGGGCGTGACGCGCGTGCACGAGGGCGACCTGGTCGGGGTGGAGAGCCACCTGGTGGATTGGACCTGCTCGCAGTGCCGATCCGGCAACCGGCACCTGTGCCGAAACCTACGGGTGATCGGCGCGCACGTGGACGGCGGCTTCGCCGAGTACGTGGTCATCCCCGCCACCAACGCGATCGAGTCGAACGGGCTCGACCCGGCGGTCGTCGCACTCCAGGAGCCGATGGGTAACGCCGTCCACGCGGCCTTCGTCGAGCCGATCGAGGGGCGCAGCGTGGCGGTCACCGGCTGCGGGCCGATTGGCCTGCTCTCGGTGGGGATCGCCAGGGCCGCCGGCGCGTCGCTGGTCATCGCCACCGACACGGAGCCGTATCGGCTGCAGCTGGCGACGCGGATGGGCGCGGACATTGCCCTCGACGCGCGCGCTCCCGACACGGTCGAGCGCATCCTGGCCGCCACGGGCGGCGACGGCATCGAGGTCGTGCTCGAGATGAGCGGCGCGGCCTCCGCGCTGCAGCAGTCACTGGAGTTCATCACCCGCGGCGGGCGGATCAGCCTGCTCGGCATCTTCGGCGAGCCAGTGCGCATCGACCTGTCCGAGCAGGTCATCCAGCGCGGCCTGCGTCTGTACGGCGTCTATGGCCGACGTATCTACGACACCTGGGAGCGTACGCAGGCGCTGCTCCGCTCTGGCGCCCTCGACGTGACGCCCATCATCACCCATCGCTTCGATCTCGCCGACTGGGAGCGCGGCTTCGAGCTGATCGCCTCTCGGCACGCTGGAAAGGTGGTTCTTCTGCCATGACCGATGCTCGGACCTCGACCTCGACCTCGGCACGCGCCCGAAACCCGCTCGCCTTCCTGGACACAGAGATCGAGGACCTGAAGGCGAAGGGCATCTTCCGGCATCTCCGCGTGGTGCAGAGTGAGCAGAAGAGCCGCTGCCGCATCGATGGCCGCGAGGTCATCACCCTGTCGAGCAACAACTATCTGGGCCTCACCACGCACCCGCGACTGCGCCAGGCTGCCGAGCAGGCGGTGCGTGACTACGGCGCGGGCTCGGGAGCGGTGCGCACCATCGCCGGCACGATGACCCTCCACGAGGAGCTCGAGAGGCGGCTGGCGAACTTCAAGCACGTCGATGCGGCACTCACCTTCCCGTCCGGATTCACCTGCAACACCGGCGTCATCCCGATCCTGGCTCCAGCCGATGCGGTGATCGTCTCCGATGCGCTGAATCACGCCAGCATCATCGACGGCATTCGGCTGACCAAGGCCGAGCGCAAGGTCTTTCCACATGCCGATATGGAGGCCATGCGCATCATCCTGCGCGAGGTGCGGGCTGCGCCAGGCGGCGCCGAACGTACGATCCTGCTGCTGACCGATGGCGTCTTTTCCATGGACGGCGACATCGCTCGACTTCCCCAGATCGTGGAGGCGGCCGAGGACGCGAACGCGATCGTGTATGTCGATGACGCGCACGGATCCGGCGTGCTGGGTCGCGACGGTCGCGGCACGGTCGACCACTTCGACCTCAACGGGCGGGTGCAGGTGCAGGTCGGCACTCTCTCCAAGGCGATCGGCGTGCTGGGCGGTTACGTGGCCGGCAGCAGTTCGCTGCGCACCGTGCTGGAGCACCGGGCCCGGCCGTTCCTGTTTTCGACCTCCGCGCCGCCGGCCGTGGCGGCAGCGTGCATCGCCGCCATCGACGTGCTGGAGAGCGAGCCGCAGCTGATCGAGCGGCTGTGGGAGAACGCCCATTTCTTCAAGGATGGGCTGGCGAAGCTCGGCTTTAACATCGGTCATTCGGAGACGCCCATCACACCGGTGATCGCCGGCTCCGGGGCGCTGGCCATGAAGCTCTCCGACCGATTGTTCGCCGAAGGCGTCTTCGCCCAGGGGATCGGCTTCCCGACTGTGCCCGAGAACCTGTCACGCGTACGGACCATCGTGACCGCCGAGCACACGCGCCAGGAGCTCGAGGCGTGCCTGGCGGCCTTCGAAACGGTGGGACGCGAGCTCGCCCTGATCTAGTCGGCGGAGCGCACGGGTGCTTAGCGCCGTCCCCCCGAACAACGAGACGGGATGGAGGCGAACCTCCACCCCGTCCCTGCCAGGGGGCTGGATCAATCGCGTGGCCGGGCATGGGGCCCGACCACGCGCATCGGCCTAGCGGCGGCGCTGCACCGCCTTCACATTGGCCAGGGTCAGGCCGCCAAGCGACCCGAGGAAGACCAGCAGCATCAACCAGATCGGCACGTTCAGCGGCTGGCCGCTGCTCATGCTGCCAAGTGCCGTGTTCGGCACCGATGGCACCGATGGCACCGATGGCACCGGGGTCCCGGTGGATCCCTGCTGCTCCTGCTCGGCCGTCCCGACCGATGCCGTGCCCGTATCCGGCGCGGTCTCGTTCGAGTCGATGGTCGCGACGTTCACCAGGGTCACGCCGCCGCCCACGCTGGCGTCGACGGTCGTCTTGAACGTGACGCTTCCGCTCGTGCCCAGCGAGGCGAAGGTCCAGGTCAG
>JBBSHF010000124.1:0-4625 GCA_038253355.1 Candidatus Limnocylindria bacterium | reverse complement strand
GGTTCCGGGCCGTAAGCGTCACCGCCCCGCGAGCCCTGCTTACCTTCCGGGGCACCACCGCACGCCGCTGGCCTCGCGCACCTGGAATGCGCTCAAAGCAGGCGTCCACTTCGGGGCGGACCGCGCGCCTCCTCCGGACGAGCAGGGAGCATCGGCGACATCGTCGCCCGGCCTCTCGCTTCGGCTGGGCAATGCAGGAGCCGACAACTCGCCAGCCGCGTGCTCGGACGTCGTCCAAGGTGAGCGTGACGACAGCGCAGCGCGCGCGCTCGCTGCTTCACGATTGCGGGCGTCGGCTTGGTACCCGCCGAGAGTCGCCACATCGCTGACCGCGTGTGTGACCGACGCCAGCGCTGGCGCGCCGCCTGGCGGCGCCCGGCGTCATTCTGGCTTACGGCGCAGAACACTTCCCGGAGAGAATCCGTCGCGGCGAGCGGCGAGGACCTCGACGCCACGCGGGTTCGCGATGCGGCGCACGTCCGGGAAAGGGCATTCCCGGAGATGAGGTGAGGGCGTGGCAAGCTGCTGTGTGTGACGTCGGGCATCTTCAGCGGGGGGCGCAGGGAGCGCGTCGCGGTCCTGGGAGTCGATCCGGATCTGGCGACTCGGCTGAGCGGGCCGCGTCGTGCTCACGCCGAGCGTATGAGCGTGGCGATCGTGCTCAGGCGCGACGCGGGGGTCTGGCGAGCCAAGGAGGACGCCGTGCATGGGCGCGATGGCCTGGGACTGCTCCTAGTGGAAGGCATGCTGGTGCGGCGGGTTGGGCTCGAGCGGCGCTTTGGCGCCGAGTTGTTGAGCGTCGGCGACCTGTTGCAGCCCTCCGAGCACGACGGCGAGGAGGCCACGCTGCCCTTCGAGGCGACGTGGCGCGTGTTGGCGCCGCTGTGCCTGGCGGTCCTCGACCTTGACTGGATGGCCCGGATGGCGCCGTTCCCCGAGGTGACCGCTGAGCTGACGAGACGCGTGATGGTGCGTTCGCGGAGGTTGGCGTCGATGCTGGCGATCGCGCAGCATCACCGGCTCGAGGACCGTCTGCGCCTGCTCTTCTGGGAGCTCGCAGATCGCTACGGACGCGTTGGCCCCGACGGGGTCCGGCTCGAAGTGGGCCTGACGCACGAGCTGATCAGCCATCTCGTCGGTGCGCATCGACCGTCGGTGTCGGCCGCGCTGGCTCGCCTCGATCAAGCCGGATATATCCAGCGCCGCGAGCGCGGCTGGCTGCTGCTCGGAGACCCGCCCGGCCTGGAGGAGATCATCGGCGATCACAACCGCCCGGCGACAGGACCGCCGACCTGACGCCAGCGCCGGCTCCGGTCAGTCCGTGAGGTGGGCGAGCAGGGCGCGCAGCCCGTGCTTGGGCTGGCGGAGCGCCTTGAGGGCGCCTGTGGCTTCGTTGTGGCCGAGCGCCAGGAGCACACGAGGGAGAGCGCGGCGGAGCCGAGGCAGAGCGCGCACCAGGCGCCGACCACGGCGGGCTGGATGATGATCAGGGCGATGCTCGCGAGTCCGCCGGCCGTGAGCACGAGCCCGAGCAACAGCCGCCCGCGGCGCGCGAGCAGCAACACGACCTCGGTGCCGTAGGCGAGGACGCCGGCGAGGGCATCGGGCACGGGCCGGGTGAGCTCGAGCACCTCGCGGGTGCTGCGTTGCCCGAAGACGGGATCCCACGCGCTGGCCAGCGCGCCGAGCTGCACCATCGTGAGGTAACCCGCGACGATCAGCCCGGCGGCGGCCAGAGCGAGCATCAGGCCTCGGCTGCTCACGTTTCACGTCTACCGCGATCGAAGAATGTGCATCTCCGAGGCGGTATGGCTGCATACCGCCGTCCCTTCGGACCCGAGACTGGACCCAAATGGCTGGACGGCGGAGCCGTCGCCCCGCGCCGCACCTGCCTCGCCCGCGCCGCACCGTCACCTGGCAGACCATGCACTGCTCACTGGGCGGCAATCGGGGGACGAGACGAGTAGAGCAACTGCTTGACCGCCGCCCCGGATCCTCCATCGAGAGGTCAGGTCGGGTTCGGCCTGGCTGGCGGTCGCCCTACCCGCGCGGCTACCCGTGATCTGCGACGAAGGGACTGTGATGGACAAGACGGTGGCGGACTTTTTGCTTGAGCGCCTCTCAGGTTGGGGGGTTCAGCGGATCTACGGTTATCCCGGCGACGGCATCAACGGGCTGCTGGGTGCGCTGAACCGGGCGGGCGATCGCTTTGAGTTCGTGCAGGCCCGGCATGAGGAGATGGCGGCGTTCATGGCGTGCGGGCACGCGAAGTTCACCGGGGAGGTGGGGGTGTGCATGGCGACGTCGGGGCCGGGCGCGGTGCATCTGCTCAACGGCCTGTATGACGCCAAGCTCGATCATCAGCCGGTGGTGGCGATCGTAGGCCAGCAGGCCCGGGCGGGGCTGGGCGGCCATTACCAGCAGGAGATCGACCTCACCAGCCTGTTCAAGGACGTCTGCCATGAGTACGTGCACGTGGCGATGGACGCCGCCCAGATCCGGCATCTGATCGACCGGGCGATGCGGATCGCTGCCGCCGAGCGCACCCCGACGTGCGTGATCGTGCCCAACGACCTGCAGGGGGCCGACGCCGTCGAGGACCCGCCGCGCGCGCACGGCACGCTGCACTCCGGGATCGGCGATGGCTACCGCCCGCCGCGGGTGGTCCCCGAGGATGCCGATCTGCGGCGGGCTGCCGAGATCCTGAACGGGGGTGAACGCGTCGCGATGCTCGTCGGCCAGGGCGCGTTGCACGCCGGCCGCGAGGTCGCCGAGGTCGCGGAGCTGCTGGGTGCCGGGGTGGCCAAGGCGCTGCTGGGCAAGGCGGCGCTGCCCGATGACCTTCCGTGGGTGACGGGCTCGATCGGGCTGTTGGGCACCAAGCCGAGCTGGGACATGATGATGGGCTGTGACACGCTGTTGATGGCCGGCTCGAGCTTCCCGTACTCGGAGTTCCTGCCCGAGGAGGGTCAGGCGCGTGGCGTGCAGATCGACCTCGACGGGCGGATGCTCGGGATCCGCTATCCGATGGAGGTCAACCTGATCGGTGACAGCGCCGAGACGCTGCGGGCGCTGATCCCTCTGCTGGAGCGTAAGGCCGACCGGTCCTGGCAGGAGGAGATCACGCGTGAGGTCGGCAAGTGGTGGAAGCTGATGGAGACCCGCGCGCACAACAGCGCGGACCCGATCAACCCGCAGCGCGTGTTCTGGGAGCTCTCCCAGCGGCTGCCCGACCGCGCCATCCTCACCTCGGACTCGGGCTCGTCGGCGAACTGGTTCGCGCGTGACGTGCGCGTGCGCGACGGGATGATGGCGTCGCTGTCGGGGACGCTGGCCACGATGGGCCCCGGGGTGCCGTACGCGATCGCGGCGAAGTTCGCGCATCCCGACCGGCCGGTGATCGCGCTGGTCGGCGACGGCGCGATGCAGATGAACGGCAACGGCGAGCTGGTCACGATCGCCAAGTACTGGGAGCGCTGGAGCGACCCGCGGCTGATCGTGCTCGTGCTGCACAACAACGATCTCAACCAGGTGACGTGGGAGCAGCGCGCGATGGAGGGCGACCCGCGCTATGAGGCGTCCCAGCAGCTGCCCGACTTCCCCTATGCCCGCTACGCCGAGCTGATCGGCCTGACGGGCATCCGCGTCGATGACCCCGACCAGCTCGGCGCGGCGTGGGAGCAGGCCTTCGCGGCAGAACGGCCGGTGGTGCTGGAGGCGATCACCGACCCCGACGTGCCGCCGCTGCCGCCGCACATCACGATCGAGCAGGCCAAGGCGCTCACCTCCGCGCTGGTGCATGGCGATCCCAGCGCCGCGCAGATCGTCAAGCAGGCCGCCAAGGGCAAGCTCGAAGAGTTCCTGCCCGGCCGATGACCGCCACCAGCCACGTCCTGCGCCCGGAGGCGCTGGTCGAGGGGGTCGCGGTTGCCGCCTACACCGTCCCCACCGACGCGCCCGAGGCCGACGGCACGTTCGCCTGGCAGGCCACCACGATCGTCGTCGTCCATGTCCGAGCCGGCGGCGAGCGTGGCATCGGCTACAGCTACGCCGACCTCGCCACCGCCAGGCTGATCGAGGAGCACCTCGCCGGCGCGGTCGGCGGCGCCTGCGCGCTGGCGCCGCAGCGCGCGTGGTGGGCGATGACCCGGGCGGTCCGCAACCTCGGGCGCCCCGGCATCGCGGCGATGGCGATCAGCGCGGTCGACGTCGCGCTGTGGGACCTCAAGGCACGGCTGCTCGGGCTGTCGCTCGCGACGCTGCTCGGCGCGGTGCATGAGCAGGTCCCGATCTATGGCAGCGGCGGGTTCACCAGCTACAGCACCCAGCGCCTGCAGCAGCAGCTGGCCGACTGGGTGCAGGCGGGGATCCCGCGCGTGAAGATGAAGATCGGCAGCCTCCCCGTCGAGGACGTCGCGCGGGTTGGGGCCGCTCGGGAGGCGATCGGCGATGGCGTCGCTTTGTTCGTGGACGCCAACGGCGCGTACGCACGCAAGCAGGCGCTGGCACAGGCCGAGCGCTTCGCCGAGCACGGGGTGAGCTGGTTCGAGGAGCCGGTCTCCTCCGAGGACCTCGACGGGCTGCGGCTGCTGCGCGATCGCGCGCCGGCGGGGATGGACATCGCG
>JBBSHF010000123.1:0-4698 GCA_038253355.1 Candidatus Limnocylindria bacterium | reverse complement strand
GATGGTCACCGTCAGCGAGCCGCGCTCGGTCTGGTCCTTCTGCGCGAACTTGATGAGCTCCGCGTCCTGGTCGGTTCCGGCGACCACGATGATCACGCTTTCCGGAAGGACCTGTGCTTGCGCCGGCGCCGCGCCGGCTGCCGGCGTTGCGGTCGGCTGCGCGGCGGCCTGCGTCCGGGTGACGCTGACGTACAGGACGCGCTTGTTCTGCAGGACCGTCTTCACGGTGCGCACCTTCTCGAGCCCGCTGACGACCTCGAAGCGTTGGGCGGTACCGGCGGGCGCACCGGCCTGTGGGGCCGCGGGCTGCAGGACGGTGATCTCCTGCGAGAGGACAACGTCCACCGTGTCACCGCGCTGTACCAGGAAGTCGAGGCCGGTGGTGCGGTCCACCTGGAAGGAGATCGCCTTCTCGCCGGGCTTCAGCTGCGAAGAGATGTTGTTGACAGCCTGGCCCGCGCCAACGGTCTCCTGGCTCACCTGACCGCCCGCCGGGACGGCGACCAGCGCTGGTCGGCCACCAAGCTGCGACGGGTCGCTGAACGCAGTGCCGGAGACGGCGCTGAGCGGGACGTCCTTGACGTCCACGAGGTCCGGCGTCACCGGCGTGCCAATGGCGACCGCCTGCTTGGCCACGAGGACCTTGGCGGTGGTGGGCACCTGCGTCGCCGTGTTTCCATTGCTGTTCAGAAGGATGACGATGCCAACGAAGGCCAGGACGGCGAGCAGCACCCCAACCAGGATGACCAGGCGATTTGATCGCTTCACAGATGTTCCCCTTAGAGCGCGGATGGGTGATCGATGAGGCCAGGGAATGATGCAGCAGTTGTGACTGCGGTCAACAGTCTAGGCGGTTAGTCCAGCGGCAATCGAGCGGACTTGTGGCTACCCACGAGTACTACGGCCACGGTTGTTCCACGGACAAAGCAATGGCCCCCGCTGCTGCGAGGGCCATTGCCGAACGTTGCTGAACCTAGGCTACTGCAGGCTGGTGCCGACGTTCTGGAAGATTTGGCTGACGATCGGGCCCAGGAAGATCAGGGCGACGATCACGATAATCGCGATGAGGGCGAGAAGCAGACCGTACTCAACGAGCGTCTGGCCTTCCTCATCGTCACTGCGGAACTTGGACAGAAGATTGCTGATGTATGCGTTGACGATCTGAAGCATGTAGGCGGTACCTCCTTTCCTCAGGGATTTGCGTCGGCAGCGTAATAGCCGCTTCAAGGTCGGGCTATGGCCTGTTGGTCCTATCCCACCCTCGCAGGCTGCGTACTCTCGGGCACGGACCGCGCTCTTGTCAAGGTCCTGCACTGCTCAAGACCGCATCGAGTGCGGAGAAGAGAGAGGGAGCCGTGCCTGGCGTAGCACGGCTCCCTGACTGGAGGAGGAGACCCGAGGGCCGGATCCAGATCCGCCCCTCGTTGAGATGAGGGTCGCCACGGATACCCGCGACGACTTGCGTTGGAGGCTATCGATGCCGCCCACGACCGGCCATGGCACTCACGTACTGGCCGGCCGGTGACTTCAGGCGGCGCGTGCGTCGCCGTTGGCATCGGTCTGCAGAGATCAGTCCTCCGGGATCTTGATCCAGCCCTGGCGCATGGCGTACACCACGGCCTGGGTGCGGTCGTTGACCGACAGCTTGCGCAGGATGCTGGACATGTGGTTCTTCACCGTCTGCTCGCTGATCGACAGCGCGTAGGCGACCTGCTTGTTGGTCATACCCTGCGCGATGTTGTCCAGGATCTCGACCTCGCGAGGGGACAGCGGCGCGAAGATGGGCTGCGCGTCGTTGCCGTAGACGGCCAGCTCGCGGAACTCCTTGAGCACGCGGCTCGCCACCGCGGGCTTGCTGAAGACCTTGTCATTGATCAGGTACTCGCCAGCGCGCACGCGCCGAATGATGGCGGTCAGGTCCGAGGGGTCAATGTCCTTGAGCACGTAGGCGGCCGCGCCGGCCTTGATGGCGTCGAAGAGCTGGTCCTCGTCGTCGTTGCTGGCCAGCACGATCACGCCGGTGTGCGGCAGCTCGCGCTTGAGGCGCTGGGTCGTCTCGATGCCGTTCGGCGCCGGCAGGCCCAGGTCCATGAGGACCACGTCGGGCGTCAGCTCCTCCACGATGGCCAGCGCGTCGCGCCCGTTGCCGGCCTCGCCCACGACCTCCATGTCGTTCTCGAGCTCCAGGATGTTGCGCACGCCACGGCGGAACAGCGTGTGGCCGTCCACGATGACGATCCGCGTCTTGGAGCTCATGGCGCGGCGGTCACCGCCGCGACGTCGCTCCTGTACTTCTGCTTCCATGCGATCTCCTCCTTGTGTGACCGATTCTGACCGGGTCATGGCGCGTGGTCGGGCAAACGGAGCAAGATCCGCGTGCCCTCGCCCTGGCGTGACTCGATCTGCAGCTGGGAGCCCAGCAGCTCAGCGCGCTCGCGCATGAACTGCAGGCCGAAGTTGCGGCTCGCGCCGGATGCCAGGCGCATCACGTCGAAGCCACGTCCGTTGTCGACGATGGTCAGGTGGTCGCCTTCGAGGCCAATGCGGACCTCGCTGGCGGCCGCGTGCTTTTTCACGTTCTGCAGCGCCTCCTGCGCGATGCGCAGGACGGACGCCTTCTCCTTTGGATCGAGCCGGCTGTCGATGCCGTTGACGCTCACCTGCACGGCGATGCCGTGGCGCGCCTTGAACTCGGCGGCCTGGTCGGCGAGCGCCTGGGCGAGCCCCACGTCGACGACCGGTGGCCGCAGGTTGCTGATGAAGCCGCGCACCTCGTCCAGGCCGTCGCGCAGCATGGTGCGCAGGAAGGCGAGCTCGGCCCGTGCCGCGCGTGGCGAGTCGTCGAGCACGCGGTCCAGGTACTCGACCTGGAAGATGGCATTGGTCAGGACCTGCGCCGGCCCGTCGTGGATCTCCTCGGCGAGGCGCTGGCGCTCCCCCTCCTGGGCACCGATGATCCGCAGCTGGACCGCGGCCGGCGACTCGTCGGTATCGGTCAGGCTCAGTTCGGGAGCACGTGGGTCGGGATCTGCCAGGTACTTGCACACGAGGTCGAGCTGGCGCTCGGCCACGTCGAGCCGCTTGAGCTGCGCCTGCAGGCCTCCCAGCTCGCGGCCGAGCTGCTCCTGCTGGGTCTTCAGCGAGTCCATGGCGGTGCCGCTGGATCGGCGGGATGTGGTCCGCTGGTCGAGACCGGCCTGCAGCTGCATCCACGCCTCCAGGCGGTGACGATACTGCTGGCGGTAGCGCGCGCTCAGCTCCCGCACGCGCCGCGCATCGCGACGCACGCTCTCGCCGGCCTGGGTGTAGACGCGCTCCAGGCTGACCGATGGGCCACTCATGGCGGGACCTGCCAAGCTGCTTCCCCTGTGAAGTACCGGGTCGGGCGTAGTACTCGACCTCGGGGTCATGCTCCGCGCGCATTGTGCCCGCGGTCAACAGTACTTCGAGAGCCGAAAGTACTACCGCACGCTCAGGGCGCCCGCTATTTGCAGGTGGAGCCCTCGGGTTTGCGGGTGGAGCAACCATCGGCCATGGAGAGCCAGGTTCGGGCCTGTGCTTGGCCGTGGGTTGCCGCATCAGCATCTGGCAGCCATTCGCGGGCTCTTGGAGGCGTCTGCTTGGCCGATGGTTGCCGCCCCGGCAAGCAAGCATGTTCCGCGCCGGGTTTGTGGGTGGAGCAACCATCGGCCATGGAGAGCCAGGTTCGGGCCCGTGCTTGGCCGTGGGTTGCCGCGTCGGCATCTGGCAGCCATCCGCGGGCTCTTGGAGGCGTCTGCTTGGCCGATGGTTGCCGCCCCGGCAAGCAAGCCTGCCGCCCCGGCCGCGCCTGCCGCCGCGCCCTGCCGCCGCGCGGTCAGCGCACGCGGAACACCCGCACGCCGGGCGCCTCGAACGCCGGGGCAGCCTCCAGGAAGGTCGCCCGATTGCCCTCCGCATCCACCGACGCCCCACCCTCCCACAGCCCCAGCGGATCCGCCGTCGCCGGGTCGCGCCGAGTGACCACCACCCATTGCACGCCGTAGGCGCGGATCGCACGCTCGACCACCGGATAGGGATCGAACGGGAACGGGACACCAGGGTTGTGGCTGACCTGCCAGAGCGAGGCCGGGTCGTCGGACATGACCACGGCATCGGTCAGGTGATGGCTGCTGAAGTAGCCGCCGGCAGTCTCGTCAAGCAGTCGCGAACCCGCCCACTGCGTGTAGAGCGCCGCCGAGCCGACCAGCGACAGGACAATGGCACCCAGCAGGCCAACCACCAGCAGGAACCGATGCGTCGCAGCCCGACCCAGGAAGCGCCAGTAGCGTCCGGCCGCGGTGCTGGCAGCGGGGATCGCGGCCACCGCCATGGGCAGGGCGAACGGCAGCCACGCCGGGGCGGAGTGGTAGAAGGCGCCCTTCGGCGCGTGGAACGTGAAGATCAGGGCCATGACCACGAACATGGCGACGAAGTAGACGACGAAGGGCAGCAGCTCGCGCCGACGGCGCGCCATCCACAGCCCGGCGGCGAAGGAGATGACGAAGATGCCGCCCAGCAGGACAGCGGTGCGGCCGATGAGCTCGCCCGTGGCGTCCAGCTTGGAGCCGATGATCGCCGCCGGTCCGGAGGCGAGGTAGCTCGACAGCGAGACGTCGTGGCCGATCGAGAACTGCTCGTTGTACGAGGTGATCCACAGCAGGTGTCCGCCGGCGGACG
>JBBSHF010000122.1:0-4732 GCA_038253355.1 Candidatus Limnocylindria bacterium | reverse complement strand
GCTGCGGCACTACGGCGGCACCATCACCGCATCTGTCCAGGGGCAGCTGGGACTGGACCCGTTCCTGGTCGCGGCGCCGGCGCTCGGTCTGCTGGCCGGAGCGGTGCTGGCGCTGCGGCTCATTCCGTTGCTCGCCCAGCTTATCGAGCATGCGGTTGGCCGTACGCGTGGCCTGGTCAGCTCGCTGGGTGCCTGGCAGGTCGCGCGTCGGCCGCAGCGCTACACACGTTCGGCACTGCTGCTGATGCTGGCCATCGCCCTGGGTGTCTTCGCGGTGTCGTACACCGGGACCTGGACGGCATCGCAGGGCGACCAGGCGGACTACCAGGTCGGGGCCGACGTTGCAGTCACGCCCGACAGGCGCGCCGGCAGCGCCATACCGCAAGCGTTCCTCGCGGGCGCGTACGCCGGCCTCGGTGGCGTGCGGGCCAGCATGCCGCTGCTGCGGCAGGACATGCGCATCTCGCGGACGGCGGGCAGCGGAATGCTGCTGGCGCTCGACGCCAGCGTGGCCGACAGGGTCGTTCGGCTACGACCGGACCTCAGCGCCGTGCCGTTCCGCCAGATGATGAACGAGCTGGCCAGCCGGCGGCCGAAGGTCGACCTGCCACGCCTGGCGGGCACGCCGCAGCGCCTGCGTGTGTCGATCGACCTCCGCTTCGACATTCAGAAAGAGATCGTTCCGCGACCCAGCGGACCGCAGATCTCGGTGGCGATCGTCGTCCGCGACGCCCGCGGCATGCTCTATCGCTTGGTCGGCGAGCCGCTGTCGCCGGGCGCGGGCACGAAGCAGCTGGTCATCCCGCTGGCCAAGCGACTCGCCGACGACCGCGTCGCCACGCCGCAGTACCCCCTCGAGCTGGCCGCGATCGAGGTCGAGGCGGCCAGCCTGGACTTCCTGGAACCCACCTCCCAGTTCGTCGTCTCGCAGGTCGCGGCCAGCCCATCGCTGGACGGTGACGACTGGACCACGCTGCAGCTGAGCCCGGGCGCGGCCGGCTGGCAGTACAGCCTGACGCCTCGATCGGGTGGACCCATCCCATCGTCAAACCTGGCGGTCCCCGGACGCCTCGGCATGCATCTGACCTTCAATGCCAGCGGTCAGCCCATTGATCCGCCCTTCACCTACGCGATCCAGCCCGCTTCGCTGGGTGCGGCCACGGACCAGTCGCTGGCGATCATCGGCGCGGGCACGTTCCTCAATGCGACCGACACGAAGGTTGGAGACCGCACGGCGATCGACCTGGGAAGCGGACGCGAGCAGGTCCAGGTGATCGATGCGCTGGACGCCTTTCCAACGCTTGCCCCGGACTCGCCACTGGCCATCGCCGACCTGCCGAGCCTGGCGCTGTTCCAGTATCGGCTCGGAGGGATCACCGCCGACGTCGACGCGTGGTGGCTCGCGGTGGATCCATCGCGCGACGCGCGGGTGGTGGTGGCGCTCGCTGACGCGCCATACAACAGTTTCGCCGTTACCAGCCGTATCGAACGCGCGCGCGCGTTGCGCACCGATCCGGTGGCGCTGGGCGTCATCGGTGCACTGTCGCTGGGCTTCGTGTCAGCCGCATTGTTCGCCAGCATCGGCTTCGTGGTCAGCGCATCGGTCTCGGCGCGAGAGCGGCTGACCGAGTTTGCCCTGCTGCGCGCCCTGGGCCTGTCGCCCGGCCAGCTCTCTGGCTGGCTGTCGCTGGAGAACGGCCTGCTGGTGGCGATCAGCCTCATCGGCGGCACCGGACTGGGCCTGCTGATGTCCTGGGTCGCGCTGCCCTTCGTGACCGTCACCGGCGACGCCTCCGCAGCGGTGCCCGGCGTGATCGTCACCATCCCGTGGACCACCATCGCGTTGCTGGAGGGCATCACCGTGGCGGTGCTGGGCCTGATGGTGATCGTGCTCGCCACACTGCTGCGGCGCATCGGCCTGGGATCGGCACTGCGCCTGGGCGACGAGTAGGCGATGGCGCGCGCGGTTCGACGATCCACCCCGCCGATCTTCAGCGCGCCCGCCGTGCTGAGGCTGTTCCTGCGTGGCCTGCGCATTGACCGATGGCTGGCGTCGCTCATCTTCGTCGTCGTCCTGGTGGCCGCCACCGTGTTCGCCGCCGTCCCGCGGCTCTACAACCACATGTCGGACGACGGCCTGCGCCACGCCATGCAGCTTGCGACTCCGGTGCAGGGCAACGTCGAGCTGATTCAGCACAGGCCGTTCAGCTTCGGGGGCACCTCCGATGATCCACTCAGCGCCGTGAAGGAGCAGGGCGCTGCCCTGGAGCACGAACTTCCGCCGGCGCTCAGCGCCACGTTCGCACGACGCACGTTCGTGGTCGATTCATCGGAGTACCTGGTCGGCATGCAGTACCCCCTGCCGTTCCCGCTCTTCGTGAGCCTGCGCTATCAGAGTGACCTGGAGGACCAGATCTCGCTGACCGATGGCCGCCTGCCGGCGGCGACCGACGAGACAGTCAAGGTCGAGGTCACCCGCTTCGACGGGACTCGTGGGCCTGCGGCGGCACCCGTGATCGAGATCGCCACCTCAGGCGAGACGGCGTCACAGGCCGGGCTCAAGATCGGCGATCGCCTGGTAAGCAACGTCACCCAGGACCGGCGATTCCAGTTCGAGGGCAGCCCGGGCTCGGGCTACGTCGTGCTCGAGGTCGTCGGCCGCTTCGACATCGTCGACGCAGGCGCGAGCTACTGGTACGGCGACGTCAACCTGCAGCGACCCACCCTGACTGGCAGCGTCGATGCCCAGCAGGTGCACGCCACCGCTCTGATCGCGCCACAGGCCTACTCCACGCTGGTTGACGAGCTGACCGGAGTCTTTGACTACCGCTGGCGCTATTTCGTCGATGCGTCCCGCGTCGATGCCGGTCAGCTCGACGCACTCTCCGCTGCGGTGCGTCGGGCCAAGTCGGAGCACGCCTCCTTCCTGGGGCCGCAGGACGATGCGACGGCTTTGCACACCGGGCTGGACGAGGTGTTCGGCGGCTTCGTGGCGCAGCGGCATCTGACCGAGGCGATCCTGGCCGTGGTGACCATGGGTCTGCTGGCCGTCGCCGGGGTGGTGATCGGTCTGATCGGCGCGCTGTTGGCGGATCGGCGTCGTCGTGCCCTGGTCCTGCAGCGCGGCCGCGGCGCGTCGGCCTGGCAGCTGATGAGCGGACAGCTGGTCGAGGGATTGCTGCTGACCGTTCCGGCGGCGGCGATCGGGCTGGCCATCGCGCTGGCGATCGTCTCGGCGCGGCCCAGCAGCTGGTCGCCACTTGCCGCCGCGCTCGCCACGGTGGTGGCCACGTTGCTGCTGGCCGGCGCGATGCTGCCCGTTTCGCGCCGCAGCCTTGGCCAGCTCGATGGCGAGCAGCGTGCCGTGGACCGCACGTCCCCCCGGCGCCTGGTGTTCGAGAGCGTCGTCGTTGTCCTCGCGGTGCTGGGCATCTACCTCCTGCGGCGGCGCGGACTGGTCGGCGGCGCGCCAGGCGCGCCAGGCGCGCTGAGCAGCGGCTTCGACCCGTTCCTGGCCGCCGCTCCGGTGCTGCTCGGCTTGGCCGTAGGTCTCGTCGTGCTGCGGCTGTATCCCCTGCCGGTGCGCCTCGTTGGCTTCCTCGCCTCGCTGGGCCGCGGCTTCGTGCCTGTCTTTGCCCTGCGTCGGGTGGGGCGCCAGCCGGGCGCGGTCAACCTGCCACTCCTGGTGCTGCTGCTGACCGTCGCCGTGGGCGTCTTCTCGTCGGTGCTGCTGAGCACCATCGAGCGCGGCCAGCTGGCAACCGCCGCGCAGCAGGTCGGCGCCGCGTATCGCGCCGATGCAGCTGCCTTCAGCGAGCTGCCGGCCACGCTCGACTTCGGCAAGGTCCCCGGCGTCGAAGCGGCGGCGCGCGCCTACCTGCTCCCCGGCGTGACCTTCGACATGAAGGACGTGACCTCCGGCCCGCTCACGCTCGACGCGGTCGAAACCCATGCGCTCGCGCAGGTGACGCGCGGCACCCTCGCCGACCCGCACCTTCCGCTTGCCCTGCTCAGCGAGCCCGAGCAGGGCAAGCTGCTGGGCACGCCGAAGACGCCCATTCCGGCCCTCGTCTCGCCGAACGCTCCGGTCGGCAATCACGCGATGGCGGTGGGCGAGCACTTCCAACTGCTGATCGAAGGCGCCTGGACCGATTTCGAGGTGACCGAGGTGCGCGATCACGTACCGGGCATCGAGCCCGGGCTGCCGTTCGTGATGGCCTCGTGGGACCAGCTGCAGGCCGCCCGACCCAGTCGCCCATTGCGCGTGACGACCGTCCTGCTGCGCGGACCGGCATCGGCCCAGCCGGCGATCGCCGCCGCGCTCAAGGATGCATCAGCGCTCGCTCGCCTCGAGTCGCAGGACGCGGCCTATCGCGCGCTGCACGAGGCACCGCTGATCAGCGGCGTGGCGTCGGGATTTCGCATCGGGCTGCTGGTGGCCATCGCGTTCTCGGCGCTGGCGGTCATCGTGGCGTTGACCCTGACCGCGGCGTCGCGGGCGCGTGACCTGGCCTTCCTGCGCACCCTGGGCCTGTCCGCGCCTCAGTCCATCGGCCTCACCGTGGTCGAATACGTGCCTCCGCTGGTCCTAGCGCTGGTGGCAGGCACCGCGTTGGGCATCGGCGTCACCTATCTGATCGCGCCGGGCCTCGATTTGCAGGCGTTCGCTGGGCGCACGATCCCGGTCGTGCTGCTGGTCGACTGGCTCGCGGTGGGACTGCTCGGCCTGGGG
>JBBSHF010000121.1:0-4774 GCA_038253355.1 Candidatus Limnocylindria bacterium | reverse complement strand
CCGGGAAGATGGCGGCCAGGGTCAGCACGGCCGCGCCGGCGCCACGCGCCAGCCGACGGCGGCCCGCCGGGCCACTGCTGCGCCGGCTCGCCTGGGCCACCGCGCGAGCGCACATCGCCGCGAGCGCCGCGACCGCCACGCCGAGCAGCGCACAGGCAACCAGCACGCTGGTCATGTAGTAGCGGTCGATGTCGCCGTCCTCGAAGTTGAGCGAGTAGAAGACGTTGGCGACCACGATCAGCCCCAGGAAGACGAACGCGCCCCAGCGACGCACCGCGAGCGTCGCCGCTCCCATGGCGACCACCAGCCAGGCAGGGCCGAAGAACTGGGCCCCCAGCACGCTCTCCGCCTTCTGCCACTTGTCGCTGAGGAAGTCGAACGGATTCTGAAAGTTGTCGAAGAGGCCGTGGAACTGCTCGGCGAAGATCAGATAGCGCATCCTCTCGAGCGTGGTGGGACGCGCGTAGAAGAGCGGCGGCTCGGGTGGTGTGAGAGCGCGGATGGGGATGTACAGGTAGGTCGCCAGGCCCAGAACGAGCAATCCGGCACACGCCGCGAGCAGCTTCCATCGGCGCCAGATGCGGGGATCGACGATGAACAGCCACGGCGCGATGCCGACGGCCATCAGCCCGGTGAGCGGGTGATTGCCCATGCTGACCCCGAAGGTCAGCGCCGCCGCCGCCAGCCAGCGGCCGGCAAGCCTGGCGCCACTGCGTTCGGCCGATCCCCAGCACAGCAGCAGCCAGATCAGCAGGGCGGCGAACAGGATGTGCAGCGCGTGCACGTCGGCGCGCACCGCGTTCTTCCAGGGCTCGTCGGCGAAGGCGAAGGAGAGCCCGGCGATGCCGGCCGCGACCGCCGCCAGCAGCCGATGCCGCTCGGTCATCAGGTGCGCCGCAATGAGCACCACCAGGCCGGACGCGAGTGCCACGCACACCGCCGAGAGGAGGTTCATGCGATATGCCACGCCGCCCAGCGGCAGCTGGCTCCACGCCCAGCCGATCAGGGTGTAGGTCGGGAAGCCGGTGGGATGGAAGATCGACAGGGTGTGCGGAACGGTCTGCGCCTCGCCCGTGTCCCAGAAGCCGACGCCGGGAAGCAGCGTGCGCAGGTAGATGCCGAAGGCAAAGAAGATCACCACCGCGGCCGTCCAGCCGACCTCCACCGAGCTGTACGGGATCAGCGATCGGCGGGCGCGCGACGGTTCCTGCGTCCCGGTTTGGCCGGGAGGCCGATGTATACTCACCGCCACCTTGGCGTGCGAGACCTACCGGCGCCTGTGAACGAGGCGCCGCCCCTGATGACCCGCGACTCCGTGCGGCGGCGGGGCGTGAGGCCATTCGAGATGGCTGTGCGCCGCGACGCCGTTACGCTGCTCGCCGTCCTCATCGTCATCGGCCTGCTCCTGCGTGCGTTCATCGCGGGGATCTACCTGCCGCAGAGCGGCTTCCGCATTGACACCGGCGACTTCGCCGCATGGGCGCAACGGCTCGCCAGTGGCGGCCCCGGGGCATTCTACGCACCCGGCTATTTCAGCGATTATCCCCCGGGCTACCTGTACGTGCTGTGGGGCCTCGGGGAGATTGGTTCACTCGTCCGCGGGATGGTGGGGATTGACATCACGCCGGCCCTCGTCAAGCTTCCCGCCATCCTGGCCGATGCCGGCGTGGCCGCGCTCCTCTTCCTCCTGTGTCGCCGCTTCCTGGACGGGCGCTGGGGGCGCTCGGGCGAGACCATCGGCCTGGTGGCGGCCGCGGTCTACCTGTTCAACCCGGGCACGATCTTCAATGCATCGGTGTGGGGGCAGGTCGATTCGGTCGGTGCGCTAGCCGTGCTGGGCACCGTCTACCTGCTTGCCCGGGGCTGGACCGAGGCGGCCGCCGTGGGAGCGGTCATCGCCCTGCTGATCAAGTTCCAGTACGGTTTCCTGATCCCGGTGGTGGCGATCGTCGGGCTCAAGCGGCACCTCTTCGGGCGGTCGAGCGATGCCCGCCTCGCCTGGCCGGATCCCGCCCGGGTGCTCACCTCCCTGGCGGCCGGCGTTGGTTCGCTGGTGCTGCTGATCCTGCCCTTCGGTCTGTCGGTCTGGTCGCCCGCCGATCCGAGCCACAGTCTGATCGGCAAGTTCACCGACGCGGCCGACACCTACAAGGGCCTCTCGATCAACGCCTTCAACCTGTGGCGCAACCCGTGGAGCGGGCTCGGCAACACCGGCCAGTGGGGAAACGACACCGTTCAGAACGGCGTGCCCGGCGGCGTCGCTTTCCTGCTGGGCGGCACTGCCGTCACCTGGCAGTTGGTCGGCATGCTCCTCTTCGCGGCGGCGGCGGTCGTCGCTGTGTGGCAGGTGGCGCGCCGCGACGACACCCGGGGATTGCTGGTCGCCACGCTGCTGCTGGCGGTCGCATTCTTCGTCCTCCCGACCCGCGTCCACGAGCGCTATCTCTTCCCCGCACTCGCCCTGGCGGCGCCGCTGGTGCTGCGCAACTGGCGCTGGGCCAGCCTGTACGCGATCCTGAGCCTCTCGTTCTTCGCGAACGTCTACTGGGTCTATACCAATGATTGGTCGTACGTTTCCGGTCCATCGATCAACCCCGGCGCGAACGGCCTGCCCATGCCACGCGATCCATTCCTGGCGTCGACCCTTCTCAGCGACTGGGGCATCTACCTCCTCTCGGCGCTGATCGTGGGCGCGCTCGCCTGGCTGATCGGGCGTTCGCTGCTCCTGGGGCTGGGCGCCCGTCGCCCCGATCGCGCAGCGGTCCCCGTGCTGGAGCCGGCCCCGCCACCGCTTGGCGTGGAGCCGGCCCCGCCACCGGTCATCGGTCACTGGCGGCACTTTGGCTGGCTGCGCGCCAACCGCCGCGATCCACTCTTCCACGAGCCCGCCCGACGCCTCGACCGGCTCGACCTGGCACTGCTGGTGGGGTTCGTGGTCTTCGCTTTCGGGTTCCGCCTCTGGCGCCTCGACCTGCCGCGCGCGATGCATTTCGACGAGGTCTACCACGCCCGCTCGGCGACAGAGTGGCTCGCCGACTGGGAGCACGGCTGGACGCGCGACACGTACGAGTGGACCCATCCGATGCTGGCCAAGTACCTGATCGCCGCCGGGATCGTGGTCGCGGACCCGAACAAGGTGACCGCGACCACGTCGCTCGGCACGCCGGCCACGTCGCTGGCGGTCGCCCCGCGGCGTTCCGCCCACGACCACCCGCGCTCGATTGTTTTCGCCGCGGGCTCCGGCAACCAGGTCGTGGCGCGCGACGCCGAGAGCGGCGCGCAGGTGGCCTCATGGTCGACCGGTGTGCAGGTCTCGGCATTGGCCTACGATCCCGATGCGGAGCGCCTGCTTGTCGGATCGAGCAGCGGCGGGCAGGTCTTGGTCTACGCGCTCGACGCGTTCCTCAAGCACCTGGGTCCAAGGGCTCCGCCGCCGTCGGCACCACCAATCGAGAGCGGCCTGACGTCGGTGCACCAGATCGTGATCCCGTGGCGCCCCGACCTCAGCCAGCCAGCTGCTCCCCAGGATGACGTGGTGCTTTTGGCCGGCACCGATGGGATCGCCGAGGTGCAGCGTTCCAGCGGCGAGCTGGTGGTCGCCAGCAAGCTGGCGGTCGGCGGCATCGGCTACGTTCCGGCCGGCGGGCAGGCCGGCGGGAAGGCGGATGTAAAGGCGACCGTGGTGGCCACCGACGTCCGCGCCGGCGACGTGCTCCTGCTCGACGCTGCCACGCTGCAGCCACGCGGTGACGGCCAGGAACGGCTGCACCTGCCATCCGCGCCCATCGGTCCGCTGCTGGTGCGTGGCAGCGGCGACGACCTGCAGGTCTGGGTGCCCATTGGTCCGCTGCCCGCCAACGACGAGCACGGCGCGGTGCAGGGCGGAATGACGGTGCTCAACGAGCACCTTTCGATCGTCGACAGCGTGCCGCTTCCCGGTCCCGCGCGCGGAATCGCCTGGCAGGACACGGCCAACATCGTGTACGTCTCCGGGGTCACGCCCGGCGGCGATCCAGTGGTCTGGACCATCGACCCGCTGGGCGACGAGCGCTCGGGCTTCGCCACGTTCGACACCACGGCGCTTGCCGGCCAGCCATTGGCCATGGCGATCGACAGCAGCAACCTCGCCGAAGCCGATGACAACGCCAACCTGCTGGTCTCGACCGCGGCGGACGATGGAACGGCGCGCCTGGTCACCATCGATGCGGGAAGCAACGCCTTCGCCTGGCGCCTGGCCGGGATCCTGTTCGGCGCGCTGCTGGTGGGGCTCATCTACCTGCTCGCCGCCACCATGTTCCGTCGCCGCCGGATCGCCGTGCTGGCGGGCGCGTTCGTGGCGCTCGACGGCATGAGCTACGTGATGAGCCGGATCGCCATGAACGATATCTACGTCGCCACCTTCATCGTGGCCGGGTACCTGGTCTTCTGGCAGATCTGGTCAGGCCGATGGGCGCGCAGCGCCTGGTGGGCGCTGCCGCTGGTGGGCGTGCTCATCGGTCTGGCGTCGGCGAGCAAATGGGTCGGCTGGTACGCGCTGGCCGGGCTGTGGATCCTGGTCCTGGCTCGATCGGCGCTCGGCCGCTTCCTGCTGGTCGCCGGCGCCGCATTCCTGTTCGTCGTCGCCGGATTCGGCGTGCCCTGGCCGTTCACGGTGCTGATGCTCGCCGCGCTGGCACTTGCCCTGCTGCTGGTCTGGGTGCGCCCTGTCCGTCTCTCTCCGTCGGAGCTGGCCGCCCTGCCGGCCACCGGCGTCGTGGCAGGAGGCATCGGTCTG
>JBBSHF010000120.1:0-4805 GCA_038253355.1 Candidatus Limnocylindria bacterium | reverse complement strand
GACGACTATCAGGATCAGCAGCCACCAATACCATTGCATCCCAGATCTCCTTCACTCCTGTTACGGCACTCGCCGCCGCCCGTCCAGGTAATGCGGTCAGAGTAGCGCCCCGAAGGTGGTGCGGGGGCCGAGAACCGCTGGCCTGCTCTGCTCTCCCACTTCAGCGAGCGACTTCGAGCCCGATCACCTCGACCGTGACCCGACGTCCGGCCACGCGGCGTCGGTGGTGAGCACGCGATCCGCCCTGAGGTGGATGGCATTGGCCAGCACCAGCGCGTCCGGCAGCCTCAACCTTCGCCCGTGGTCGGCCCGAAGCTGGGCCGCGCGCTTCGCCATCTGCCGGGTGATCGGCTCAACCTCCGCGGGGAGGTCCGCCAGGAATTCGTCGACGACGGCGATGGCATCGGACCCAAGTCGGGCCGGAGCGACGAGCGTCCTGGCATAGGCTGACGCAGGTATGGCCAGCGCATCGCCGCCTTCGATGGCCGCGGAGAGCGCAGCTCGCGCGGCGGCGTGATGTGGGTCATCGGCATCAAGAACGCCGATCAGGATGCCCGCGTCGAGGACCGTCAGCGCGACGCGCCGCGCAGCTCGTTCAGCTCGTCTGGGCGATAGGCGCCGGACAGCTTGCCGGCGTGCCGCGCGACCGGGTCATCCTCCCGGACCAGGAGCACCCTGCTGCGCCGCTGACGACCGCCCGCAGCCGGTCCCCGGCGCGCAGGCCAGCCTGGCGCATCGCTGGCTTCGGAATGGTGACCTGGTGCTTGCTGCTGACCGTCGTACGGCTGCGACCCTCGGTGTTCTTTACGTTCTCTGCCATCGGTAAAGAATAGCACCGGGTCAAGTCGGTTGGGCTGCCAGGCTCCAGGCCGCCGAAGGGTGGCCGCAGCGGTAAGCTCTCGGCAGCCACGCTAGGCCGACTCCTGAGCAGCACCAAAGGACGTTGCAGCATGGATTGGAAGCTCGAACTGGTGGTGGCCCCGGTATCGGACGTCGATCGGGCGAAGCGCTTCTACGGCGAGCGGGTCGGTTTCGTGGTCGACGTCGACCACCGGGCGGGCGAGAAGTTCCGCGTCGTGCAGCTGACGCCCCACGGCTCCGCGTGCTCAATCTCCATCGGTACCGGGCTCAACGACTCGGCGCCAGGCTCGCTCAAGGGCCTGCAGCTGGTTGTCTCGGACATCGAGGCCGCGCGGGCAGAGCTCGTCGAGCGCGACGTTGAGGTCAGCAAGATCCAGCATTTCGAAGACGGGGGCGCGGCCGATGGGCCAGGCGGAGACTGGAACTCGTTCATCTTCTTCAGTGACCCCGACGGCAACAGCTGGACCGTGCAGCAGAAGCCCGCCAGCGCCTGACATGGACACGCTTCCGGCGATGGTTCGCAAGTCAGACCATGTACTGGTCGTGTTTCGCTAGCACCTGCGTCCACTGCTCCGCGCTCAGCTGTCGGCCGGAGTCCCGGATCGCGTCCATCTCCTGGAAAAAGCGCTCGCGTGGCGTCCCGGGAGCAAACAGCACCAGCATCGAGGCAGGTTGGTCAGCATCGTGGCTGAACGCATGAATGCCGCCCTTGGGCACGTACAGGAAGTCGCCCACGGTGGCCTCCAGCCAACGCTCGCCGTTGTACAGCCGAACCGTGCCGCTGAGAACGTAGAACGACTCCGAGAAGGTTCGGTGAAAGTGAGGCTCGGGTCCCCCGGAGTGCGGCTGCATCTCGCGGCGGAAGAGTCCGAATTGGCGTCGGGTCACCGAGCCTGGCGCGACGAATTGCATCGACGACATCGGCCCGGCAAGGCCGGGCAGATCGGTCACCGGCCGGTGCACTGCGCTCACATCGCCTTCGCCAACGTACGACATGCGCGAACAGTAAGACGTCGGCGCTCAGCGAATGAGGATTACCTGCGGCGCGCCCACGATGGACTGCCACGCGGCATCGGCGGTGGCGACCGCCGAATCAAGGCGCAGCGCAAGGGCCAGGCACAGTCGGTCACCCAGGGACAGCGCTGTCTGCGCAACCCACAGTTCGGCAGCTCGCTCGCCGTCCTCCTGGCTGACTCCCTCGACCCGCAGGCCGAACGAGATCAGCAGTCTGGCCACGACTCCGGGCTGCCCGTCGTGCTGCCGGACCTTTTGGAGCACCTCCGACCAGTTCGCTGCCCCGATGACGCCTTCCATCAGCCATGGTTCGGCGGCATCGCCGCCGGGTTCGTCCTGGAGCCAGGCAAGCACGACCGATGCGTCGACGACTGCACTCATTGGTGCGCCGATTCCTCAACCGCCGCGGCGCGGCGGTCCCGGATCAGCTCGTCGGCCATGCTGACCTTCACTCCAGCGAACATGCCGCGCAGGCGCCGCTTGACCGCCTCACGTGGCAGCAGGAGCACACCGTCCTGCTCGAGCACGGCCACCAGCTCACTCCCCTCGTCGATCCCCAGGCGGCGCCGGATATCCACGGGGATGACCACTCGGCCCTTGCGTCCCACTGATAAGACATTGGTGTCACTCATCTTCGGATAGTGGCACCCCGGATTCAGATCTGTCAAGCGCCGCGGTCGGGTAGTCCCGTCACCGGTCATTCAGTCAGGACAAGCCAGCGCTTGCCGTCGATGAGCTCACGTGCGGCGTCGAGATGACCGGCGTGGGTAGCGGTCTCAGTCATCACGTGCAGGATGACTTCCCGCAGGTCGTCAAGCCGCCAGTCGCCGAAGAGGTCGTCGGGCCACCATGCGGGTGCGGTGTTCAGAGGAGTGGCGGTGATGATGGCGTTCGCGCGCTCTATCTCCTGCCTGTACAAGTCGAACACGGCCTCGGCCGACACATCAGGACCGACTTGCCAGGCGTCGTCGGGAGCCCCGGACACTTCGTCGATCACGCTCTGCTCGCCGGCGACAGTTCCGCGGAACCAGAACCGCTCGTCATCCAGGGCGAGATGCCGAAGGAGGCCCAGGCAGCTCCACCCCGACGGCAGCACCGGCCGCCGCAGGTCTTCCTCGTCAAGCCCCTCCAGGATTCCAAGCACGTGATTGCGCTGAGCGTTCAGGTAATCGAGGAGTGTCTTGCTCTCCATACCCAGTGTCGGTTGCGACATCGTTTCCTCCACGTATTGGGCGGGGCATGGTAACCGAGCAGATCGCCGGCTACTGCGCGATCGCTGACGGGACCGAGAAGAGCTGCACGTGGGTGATGGGCATCAGCTTGCTGCCGACTCGAGTTCGGCGACGCGCATCCGGACCAGGCGCTCCAACAGCGCCGCGGGCAGCGGCGCCTCAGGCGTGAAGTGCAGGGTCCCCTTGGCGGCCCGATACCCCTTCAGCGCATCGGCATGTGCGTCGAGGAACGCGCCGCTCATGGGGTAGATGCTGCAGTGCGCCTTCCAGGCGGCGTATGCCAGCAGCCCACGCCCGTGCAGCTTGAATGTCGGGATGCCGTAGCTGATCGTTTCGACGGCGTCGGGGACGAGCCGCGCGACCTGGGTCCGCAGTAGCTCGAGCGCCGCGCGCTGGTCTGCCGGCAACGCGGCGAGATAGGCCTCGATCGGCGAGGGGTCAGCGGTCAATCGGGGCCTCCTGATCCTAGCGGGCTGGCTGGTAGGTGAGCATGAGGCCGTCGGCGCCGGTCGCCCTCGAATCGACGAGGTTGAGCCGCCGGACCTGGTCGTAGTCCCGGAACAGCCGCTTCCCGCTGCCGAGCACGATCGGAAACACCATCAGGGAGTACTCGTCGATCAGGTCGTTGGCCATGAGGGTCTGAATGAGGTCGCCGCTGCCCATGACCGCGATGTTCTTCCCGGGCTGCTCCTTGAGCTTGGCGACCTCCGCGGCCACGTCGCCTTCGATCAGCGTCGAACCCTGCCAGTCCACCGAGCCGAGGGTTCTCGACGCGACGTACTTGGCCACGCTGTTGAGGTGCTTGGCGTAGGGATCGTCGGCTGGGGCCGTCGGCCAGTAGGCCGCCATGATCTCGTAGGTCTTCCGGCCGAACAGGTGGGCATCGGTCTCGGCCATGCCGTTGACCGATGCGTCGCCCAGGACGTCGTCGAAGTACGGCCGCTGCCAGCCGCCATGCTGGAATCCGCCCTCAGTGTCCTCGTTCGGAGCCCCGGGCGCCTGATACACGCCGTCCAGCGACAGGAACTCGATGACAACCAGCTTCCTCATGGGTCTCTCTTTCATTGCGCTCGTTCTGGAACCGTCACAGCATTGGACTGGGCATCGGCGCAGAACTCATCGCCGAGTTCTGGATGAAAGCCGAGGTGAGTTCCGCATCTTCACTCCGCTGCCCTAGGTGCTTGGGCGAAGGCGATGTATGATGCATACATCGTGCGACGCACGCAGATCTACCTCGACGAGTCACAGGCTGACGAGCTCGCATCGCGGGGGCGACGTCGCGGCGTGACCTCGTCGCACATGATTCGCGAGGCGGTCGACGAGTACCTCGCTGCGCCCGATGACGAACGCGAACGCCGTCTGGTGCAGTTCCAGTCCGCGTTGGGGCGCTCGTTCGGGACTGTTGGCCGACTTCCCGATGGGGCGGTGTACGTCTCCGAACTGCGGCGCACGGACCGTGAACGGCGGCAAGCTCTCCAGGAGCGTCGTCGTTGACGCTCGTGGACTCCACCGTCCTCATCGATCACCTGCGCGGCCATGAGCCTGCGCGTGCCTTCCTCGGAGCTATCGTCAAATCCTGTGGATGGCCGTGATTCAGGCGGCATACCCGTCGGCAACGGCTTCGTCCTTCGGTTCCTCCCTTCGTTCGGGTAGCTGACCATCGATAAACGCGGCTCCGGCGCGGACCAGCGGCACCAG
>JBBSHF010000119.1:0-4847 GCA_038253355.1 Candidatus Limnocylindria bacterium | reverse complement strand
TCGGGGGCGCGGCGACGCGCTTCGGCGTAGCGCTCGCTCTCGTCCGCGCCCGCGCGAGCCGCATCGCCCTCGTCGTCGAGCAGGTTGTACGCCTCCTGCAGCGTGACCAGGCGGCGCAGCTCCGGCACCGGATCGGGGTGATCCTCGATACGCAGGTCCATCAACCGCCCTTGCCATGGCGCCGCCTGCAGCGAACCCTCGACCACCATGATCGCCGCCGACTGACGACCGCGCACGTCGCCGCCCTCGCGCTCGGCGGCCTCCAGCGCCAGCAGCAGCCGCTCGGTGAACGGCGCGTCCGCGGTGCCCACGAAGGCGACCGCCATCGCCGGCCAGCATGACTCCCGCTCGAGCAGATTGCCCTGGACGGTGAACCCGTCATGCACGAGGTGGCCGGCGGCGGGGATCGTCTGCGACCCGGTGAACGCCGCCGCCCTGCCCTGGGCATCGACGACACCCAGCTGGCGTTGCTGTGCGCCCGGATCGCTCGCCACCAGCGCGGCGACGACCTCGGTGGCGGACCGTCCGGCGCGCAGCAGCTCGAGGCCTATCGGTCCAAATGATAGGTTGACCGATGCCTGCGTGGCGATCGCGCCAACCCCGGCCTCGAGCCATGGCACCACCGGCCCGACGCCGAGATAGTGCGACTGCACGGCGACCCCGAATCGGCCGGAAAGCGAGTCCCGCGCCACGATGCTGTAGGTCATGCGCGCAGGGTAGCGCGCCGAGTCGATACGTATACTCGCCGCTATGACCGATGACACCTTCGAGCAGGCGATCACTGCCGGCTACACATTCGATGGGGCGGCACTGAACCTCGGCGCGGCCATGCATGACGGGCAGACCTTCGCCAAGGCCGCGGTGCGCATCCCGCTGGCCATGATGAACCGCCACGGGCTGGTGGCCGGCGCCACCGGAACCGGCAAGACGAAGAGCCTGCAGGTCATGGCCGAGCAGCTCTCCGATGCGGGCGTGCCGGTCTTCATCAGTGATATCAAGGGCGACATCTCGGGGCTCGGGGCTCCCGCCGCGGTGAACGACAAGCTCACCGCGCGCGCCACGACCATCGGCTTTACCGATTACGCGCCACGTGCCTTCCCGGTCGAGTTCTTCACCCTTGACCGCACCAAGCCCGGCACGCGCCTGCGGGCATCGGTCCACTCGTTCGGGCCCATCCTGCTGGCCAAGGTGCTGGGTCTGAACGAGACGCAGCAATCGGTCCTGGCGCTTTCCTTCAAGTACGCCGATGACAAGAAGCTGCCGCTGATCGACCTGTCGGACCTGCGCTCGCTGCTGAACTACCTCGACTCAGATGCGGGCAAGACCGAGATGGCCGAGTATGGCGGCGTGGCCACCGCCACGGTGGGCGTCATGATCCGCCAGATCGTGGAGCTCGAGCAGCAGGCAGCGGACGCCTTCTTCGGCGCTCCCGAGTTCGACGTCGCCGACTTCCTGCGTACCACGGCGGACGGCAAGGGGATCGTCAGCATCCTGGAGCTCGCCGACATGCAGGATCGGCCGGCCCTGTTCAGCACATTCATGATGTGGCTGCTCGCCTCGCTGTACCAGGCGCTGCCCGAGGTCGGCGACCTCGACAAGCCCAAGCTTGTCTTCTTCTTCGACGAGGCGCACCTGCTGTTCCGCGACGCGAACAAGACCTTCCTGCACCAGATCGAACTGGTGGCGCGGCTCATTCGGTCCAAGGGCGTTGGCGTCTTCTTCGTGACGCATGCTCCATCCGATGTACCCGCCGAGGTGCTCACCCAGCTGGGCAACCGGGTACAGCACGCATTGCGCGCCTTCACGCCGGACGACCTGCAGGTGGTGCGCGCCACCGCCGACACGTTCCCCACGACCACCTTCTACGACCTGCCCAAGGAGCTCACCTCGCTGGGGATTGGCGAGGCGCTGGCCAGCGCGCTTTCACCCAAGGGCATCCCTACGCCAACGGTGCACACCATGATGCGCCCGCCGATGTCGCTCATGGCGCAGATCGACCCGGCGGCGTTGAGCGCCGTCGTTGCGGCGTCGCCGCTCGCCGGGGAGTACGCCACCGACCAGGATCCGGCATCGGCCAAGGAGATGCTCGCGGAACGGATGGCGAGTCTCGAGGCGGCCGCCGCTGCCGCCGCTGCTGCTGCGGCCGGCCAGGCTGCGCCCGGAGCTCCCGGAACGCCGGCGCCGGCAGGCACACGCTCGACGCATGCCCCGGAGAGTGGCGTCGACTGGGGCGGCGTGGCCAAGGAGGGCGCGCGAATCGCGCGCTCCGGTGCGTTCAACACGATCCTGCGTGGCGTGCTGGGCGTGCTCGATTCCTCGACCCGACGGAGGCGCTGACCGTCGTTGATTCAGGGTTCGAATCAACGTGGAGCTGCTGCGCGAGCGACGTTGAGCCAATCCTCGACCTCGTCACCGGACGGCAGGCCGCGCACCACGCACGAGTCGAGCACCGCTCGGTACGGAGCGAGCGCGGCCGGCAGTTGTACCGGATCCTCGCAGGCCACGCCGATCAGGCCGGATCCCTGCTCCGCGATTTGGCGCGCATACCAGTCGCCGCTGGCGGTGTAGCGCTCGACCTCGGCGGTCAGTCGCCCGGTGGCACCGGTGCCCACCGCCACGCGCACATAGGCGGCCACGCGGGGCATCGGCCGACCCGCCTCCGCGGCGCCCGCTGCGATGCGCTCGCGTGACTCCAGCACGCGCGCCGGGCTGGCCCAGTTCAGGAGCACCACGTCGGCGACGCGCCCGGCCATGCGCAGCATGTTGGGTCCCACCGCCGCGACGCCGATGCGCGCCCTCGGCAGCAATTGGCGCAGACGCGCCACGCCCTCGTCGACGAGCCGCACTGAGCGCGACCGGCCACTCCCCACGCCAACGACCAGGCGGTCAAGCGGCAGCTCCAGGTGTTCGACCTCGTCTGCGATCTGTACCGGCCCTCGTCCACTGAGGCCGATGACCCCGACGCACAGCTCGATGCGGCGGGTACCGACGGCACAGGCCGCCAGCGTGGCGAGGCCGGATCCGCGCTGGGTGTCGTTGGCCCACAGCTCGGCGTAGCCGAGCGATTCCACCGTCGCGCCCAGCCGATCGAGGTCGCGTCGCGCGGCGCCGGTGATGCCGAATGCGTCATGGCGTTCCACCTGGGGAATGATGACAGGGGGCGTACACTCAAGCTTCGAGCCGACCCGATGCCACGTCGGTTGCGCGCCGCCACCGGCGACCGGGGGATCAATATCACCGGCATCGCGGTGGGCGCCCGATTGGCTATCGCCGGCCGAGCGCTCCAGCCGCCACGTCGGGCGCATCGGTCACGAAGGCCCATATGCCCAGGGCGGCGAGCTGCTGCATGCGCTGCGGATCGTTGACCACGTAACAGCCGACCCGACGACCGAAGGCCGTCGCCATCTGCAGCGGCATCGTCGGATCCAGGCCCAGATCGCCGTCGTAGGGCAGCACCGCTGCATGGCCGTGCTGTACCGCGTAGGTCAGGCCGCGCTCGAACTGGTCGAATGGCACCAGCAGCAGCCCGGTGGTCAGCGACGGATCGAGCTCGTGCACCTCGTCGATCGAAGCCTCGTCGAACGAGATGAGGCTGCACCCGCCGACGCGACCCACGCGTGAAGCCGCAATGGCGGCGACGGTGGGCGGTACGGCGGCGCGCGCCTTGATCTCGACTGCCAGCGCCACGCCATCGGGCAGCCAGTCCAGCACCGCGGGAAGTGTCGGCACGCGCAGGCCCTGCCCGGCGAACGACCCGTCGCCGAAGTGCGCGCCGGCATCGAGCGACCCGATCTCGTCCATCGTCAGCAGGGCCACCGAACTGAAGCCGGGGGTGGTGCGCTCCAGCGCCTCGTCGTGGATCACGGCGAGCTGGCCATCCGCGGTCAGGTGGACCTCGAGCTCGATCCCATCGGCCCCCTGCTGCAGAGCCAACTCATAGGCAGGAAACGTGTTCTCCGGTGCATGTGCCGATGCGCCACGGCGCGCCACGATCAACGTCACGGTTCAGGCAAGGCGCGGGAACGCGTCAGCCCGCCGAGCCGGCGGCACCACCCGGCGCGTGTAGGGGGAACGGCCGTCGGCGTGCTCATCGGCGCAGGCCGGAGCCCAGCAGCATGGTGATGGCCCGCTCGACGAGCTCCGGCTCGAAGGCCGAAGCGCGCTCCGCGTGGTGAATGATCGCGCCGTGCAGCAGCATGGCCGCGCCCAGGCTCAGCGCGTTGACGTCGAGGTCGGTGGGCGCCTCTCCCCGGGCGATTGCCTCGCGGATGAAGGTGGCCGCAAACCCGCGCTGCTGATCGAATAGTCGCTGCAGCATGTCGCGCAGGCGCGGGTTGCGATCCGCTTCGGCCAGGGCGTGGATCACGATGGCCCCCCAGTCTTCATCGGTCAGTGAGCTGACGAACAGCGAAACGACCGAGCGGAGGCGCTCGCGTGGGTCCTCGATCAGTGCCAGGCCGGAGGCGAGCTCGTTCAGCTGCGCTTCGGTCGACGCCTGGCAGACCGACAGGAAGAGCTCCTCCTTGGACGGGAAGTATCGGTAGATGAGGCCCACCGAAACGCCGGCCTCGGCCGCGATCTCGGGCACGCTGGTGCCGCGGAAGCCGGACGCGGTGAACGCACGCTTCGCACCGTCCATGATTCGTCGGCGCATCTCGGCGGCGTGGTCGGCGGCGTGGTCGGCGCTGTGGCTGGGTGCAGACGCCAGGATATCGGTCATGAATGCTCGTTCATTCTGCCGCTTGACACCGCGAAAGCGCAAGCGATACAGTGGCGCACTAACTGAACGGTCATTCATTCATCCATCGGAGGCACCATCCTCGTGTTCGCCGCGCTTGGCAGATTCG
>JBBSHF010000118.1:0-4886 GCA_038253355.1 Candidatus Limnocylindria bacterium | reverse complement strand
GCGCGCCGCCGGCAAGTCGAAGATGAACGCCCTCGGCCACTGCATGCGCAAGGCGCTCAGCCTCGTCTGGGGCGTCTGGCGCAACGGACACGACTTCGACCCCAACTGGGGGCTCGAGGCTTGACAAGACCCTATGGGATCGAGAGCCGGTCGCCGGGCGCCAAGCGCCGATGCGCGGCACGCGCCCGCTCGTCGGCGGCCGAGGCGCCGTAACGGGCCAGCATCTGCATCGACCTCCAGCCGGCCAGGCGCATCAGGTCGTTGGGGTCGCCGCCGGCCAGGTGCCACTGATGGGCGAACGTATGCCGGAACTGGTGGGGATGGATGTGAGCCAGCCCGGCCTGGCGGCCGCGACGCTTCAGGATCTGCGTGACGCCGTTGTCGGTCAGCGCACCTTGCTTGCCGAGCCACAGGGCGGGGGAGTCGGCGCGCGGATGGCTGCGTCGCATGCGCAGATAGCGATCGAGTGCCCGGGCGGTCTGCTTGCCGAATGGGCAGGCCCGCGGCGTTCGCCCCTTGCCCAACACCAGCGCCACGTCCTGGTCCATGTCGAGATCGTCGAGCTTGAGGCCCGCGCACTCGCCGCGGCGCATGCCAGTATCGATCAGCAGGCGCAGCAGGGCGTTGTCGCGGCGGGCATCGAAGCCGGTGCCCGAGCAGGCGTCGAGCAACGCTCGTAGCTCGTCGTCGCTGAGCACTGGCGGCGGCTCGTCGGGGACCTGCGGCGGCCGCATGCGGGCCATCGGCGACTCGCCGATCTCGCCCTCCTCGGCCAGCCAGCGGAAGAACTGCTGCAGCGAGCGATATCGGTTTGAGGCGGTGGCCGGCCGCACCCGTGTCAGCAGGTCG
Organism: Candidatus Limnocylindria bacterium; assembly: GCA_038253355.1. GTDB lineage: Bacteria > Chloroflexota > Limnocylindria > QHBO01 > QHBO01 > JAICUY01. The sequence goes on along the minus strand of JBBSHF010000118.1, from coordinate 4,037 downwards.
GCCACGAACCCCTCGATGTGCTGGCGGCGGATGGCGGTCACGTCGTCGGGCAAACCCTCCGCGGCGGCGAAGGTGGTCAGCTGGTGCAGCGCCTTGAGGTAGGTGGTGATCGTGCCGGGGGACTTGTTCTCGGCGCGCAGGTGACGCACGAAGCTGCGTTCCGCATCGGCCAGGGTCAGGTTGACGCTCCCCGGAGCCTGTTGCACGATAGGATCTGTCGATGTCCGAGACACGGCGGTCGACCTGCCGAAACTGCGAGAATGAACGGGTACAGTTTCCTGCTCGACGAGCGTTGTGTCAAGACTGGAATGGCTCAGAACTACAGTTTCCTTGTGGATCTGAGCAGGAAACGCGTGGCGGAGTAGCTCAGTGGTAGAGCAGGGGACTCATAAGCCCTTGGCCGGTGGTTCGAATCCGCCCTCCGCTACCAAACCTCAGCCTCGCGAGGCGCTGGCGCGCGCCCTGGCAGCCGGCGCCGTTCGCCTGGCGATCCCCAACGGAGCGGCACTGACGCTTGCCGTATCGGGTGGCCCGGACTCGATGGCACTCCTGCACGGCGCGGCACAGTTGGCGCCCCGGTGTGGCTGGCACCTGGCCGTCGCTCACCTTGATCACCAGCTGCGTCCCGAGTCCAACGTCGACGCCTCCTTCGTGACCGATGCCGCGGCCGCCCTTGGTCTCGCCTGCGAGGTCCGCCCGACCGATGTCGCCGCCCTGGCTGCGGCAGAAGGTCGCACGCTCGAGGACGCCGGGCGCGAGGCTCGCTACCGCTTCTTCGACGAGGTCACCCCGCCCGATGGTCTTGTCGTCACGGCCCACACCGCCGACGACTCCGCCGAGACGATCCTGCTCAACCTCGTGCGCGGCAGCGGGCTCGCTGGATTGCGAGGCATCCCCGAGCGGCGCGGGCGGATCGTGCGGCCACTTCTGGGGATGCGACGCGCGGCGCTGCGAGCGGCGCTCAACGAGGCACGCATCCGCTACCTCGACGACCCGAGCAATCGGGAGCTCAGCTTCGCCCGTAATCGCATCCGCCACGAGGTATTGCCGGCGCTGGAGCGCATCAACCCCTCCGCCATCGACGCGCTGCTGCGCTTCGGCCGCCTGGCGGCCGACGACGACGCGCTCCTCGATGAGCTGGCGGCGGCTGAGCTCGAGCCGCGCCGAATGGCGGATGGCGAGATCGAGTGGCGGAACCCGCCGCGGCGCGCCATCGGTCGACGGATCCTCCGGTTGGCCGTCGGTCATCCGGCACCCAGCGCCGAGCGCATCGAGGCACTGCTCGACGCCGCCGAGGGGCAGCAGGGCGGGCTGACGATCGAACTGGGCGGTGGCCGCGAGGCATCGGTCAGCAAGCACAGAATCCGCCTGCAATGACCCGGGTGTGCCACCCGCGCGTATGTAGTACTGACGGACATCGGTCAGGTGGTTTGTTGCAGCGAGGCCGCCCACCTATACTTCGGCAGCCTGCACTGTGCAGGCGGACCGCGGTGGACCCCACCGGGAGTCCTTCCACACGGAGGCTAGAAGAAACCAATCTTGAGCAGCCGACTCGTTCGTAACAGCGTCGTGCTCGTCGTCCTTGCCGTCTTCGGGCTCGCGCTGCTGTGGACGTATTGGGCCGGTTCGAACCAGGCCGAGCCCTACACCTACAGCCAGCTCCTGACCGATGCCAAGGCGGGCAAGGTCGAGCAGATCACCATGGACGGAGAGAAGCTGACGGTCAAGGTCAGCGGTTCGACGGATCCGAAGACCGCGACAGCACCTCCGAATGCGGACGGCAGCGTCCTCATCGGTCAGGTATGTGCGGCGGCGGGTATTACCGACATCGCTGAATGCAGCCGTAAGATCAGCTTCAACCCCATCCAGCCCAGCGCTGCGGGCCAGTGGGTCGGGCTGCTTATTACCGCGCTGCTGCCGGTGCTCCTCATCGGCGGGTTCATCTTCTTCATGATGCGCCAGGCGCAGGGCACCAATAACCAGGCGATGAGCTTTGGCAAGAGCCGCGCGCGCATGTTCCTGGGCAACAAGACGGTCGTCACCTTCAACGACGTTGCGGGCGTGGACGAGGCGAAGCAGGAGCTCACCGAGGTGGTCGAGTTCCTCAAATACCCTGAGAAGTTCAACTCGCTCGGCGCGCGCATCCCGCGTGGCGTTTTGCTGGTCGGCCCTCCGGGCACCGGCAAGACGCTGCTCGCGCGAGCGGTCGCCGGCGAGGCGGGCGTGCCCTTCTTCTCGATCTCCGGCTCGGAGTTCGTGGAGATGTTCGTGGGCGTGGGTGCCAGCCGTGTGCGGGACCTGTTCGAGCAGGCCAAGCGCAACTCGCCGTGCATCGTGTTTGTGGACGAGATAGACGCGGTCGGGCGCCAGCGTGGCGCCGGGCTGGGCGGCTCGCACGACGAGCGCGAGCAGACCCTGAACCAGATCCTGGTCGAGATGGACGGCTTCGACACGAACACCGGCGTGATCGTGGTCGCAGCCACCAACCGGCCGGACGTGCTCGATCCGGCGCTCCTGCGGCCGGGCCGCTTCGACCGCCAGGTCGTCCTGGATCGCCCCGACATCCGTGGTCGTCGTGAGATCCTGGACGTGCACATCAAGGGCAAGCCGCTGGACAAGACGGTCGACCTCGACGCACTCGCGCGTCGCTCCCCCGGCTTCTCCGGCGCCGACCTCGCCAACCTTGTCAACGAGGCGGCCATCCTGGCCGCGCGCCACAACAAGAAATCGGTCGGCATGTCCGACTTCAACGAGGCGGTCGATCGTGTCATCGCCGGGCCGGAGCGTCGCAGTCGACTGATCAGCGACGAAGAGAAGGAGATCATCGCCTATCACGAGGGCGGCCACGCCGTGGTGCAGCGCGTGCTGCCCAAGTGCGACCCGGTGACCAAGGTCACGATCGTGGCGCGAGGCATGGCGCTGGGTTACACCATGAGCCTCCCCCAGGAGGACCGATACCTCCACAGCAAGACCGAATTCGAGGACAAGATCGCCGGCATGCTGGGCGGCAATGTCTCCGAACAGCTGGTCTTCGGTGACACGACCACAGGCTCATCGAACGACCTCGAGAAGGCCACCAACCTGGCGCGTGCGATGGTGACCCAGTACGGCATGAGTGAGAAGCTCGGCCCGCTGACCTTCGGCAAGAAGGAGGAGATGATCTTCCTGGGCCGCGAGATCAGCGAGCAGCGCAACTACAGCGATGAAGTTGCCGCCAAGATCGACGGCGAGGTGCGCGAGATCATTGACCGCGCCTACGAGCGTGCCAAGGAGGCACTCACCTCGCGGCGCGCCGTGCTGGACAGGCTCGCCGGGCTGCTGATCGAGAAGGAGACCGTCGAGTCCGAGGAGTTCGAGTCGCTCTTCGAGGGGATTCTGCCACCGCGCGGCACCGCCAAGCCGGCCGGCGCCGCAGGCGAGGCTGAGGCTGATGGTGGCGAGGCTGAAGGCGAGACCGAGCCGCAGGAGGTCGGCGAGGGCGGCGAGGCCCCGCGTCGTCGTCGGGGTCCGGCTCCGCAGCCCGCCTAGCGCTCAGTCGACGGATGAGGCCCGGCCAGCAAGGCCGGGTTTCTCGCGGTAGGTCCCCCGGGGCGCCGCGTTTTGCATCTGGTGTCGGCAAATGACGGAGAAACCGGGTGGAGTCGGTCGGAAACGGCTCCCGAAGCAGCCTTCCGCCTCCATCGGCCGACATCGGATGCAAGAAACGGCGAGTCAGGCGCCGATCTTGGGCGTTTGCCTACACCACATGCAAGGACCGGAGCATGCCGCAGAGTCGTGCCCTGGGATCTTGCCTCCGACCAGGTGCAAGGAGGCGCACCCCGACGTACCCGGCCGCGGGCCCGGTGTCGGGGCTCGCTCGAATGAGCCGGCGATAAGCGACCGGTAAAGGCCCCTGATGCATCCTGTACGGCATGCCGGCCACCGTCCACATCCTCAACGAAGCCCGGCGTCTTGCCGCGCAGACCAGGCTGCGCATTGGCGATGAGCTTCGCCAGGCTCGGCTGCTGGCCAGCCTGAGCCAGAACCGGGTCGCCGTC
>JBBSHF010000117.1:0-4949 GCA_038253355.1 Candidatus Limnocylindria bacterium | reverse complement strand
CGCTCTGAGCGTGACGGCGCGCCGCTCTTGAGCTGCGGAATCCCGGCGCCGACGGCGATGTCGGCGATCGAGACGTCCTCGGTCTCGCCGCTGCGATGGCTGAGCATGGCGCGCCAGCCGGCCGCCATGGCCGTACGGGTCACGTCGAGCGCCTCGGTCACGGTGCCGATCTGGTTGAGCTTGATCAGGATCGCGTTCGCGGTGTGCTCCTCTAGGCCGCGAGCCAGCCGATGCGGATTCGTGACGAAGATGTCGTCACCGACGAGCTCGATCCTGCTGCCCAGGCGCTCGGTCAGCCGCTGCCAGCCGGACCAGTCATCCTCCGCCAGACCGTCCTCGATCAGGACGATCGGGTAGCGGTCGACCCAGTCGGCCCACAGGTCGATGAGCTCGTCGCTGCTCAGCACCCGGCCCTCGCGGGCCAGGCGATAGGTCATGCCCCCGTCGCCGCCTGCGTCGGTGTCCACGATCTCACTCGTCGCCGGGTCGAGCGCCACGGCGACATCCGTGCCTGGGCGATAGCCGGCGCGCTCGATGGCGCGCACCACCAGCTCGATTGCGGCCTCGTTCGACGGCAGCGTTGGCGCAAATCCACCCTCGTCGCCCTGGGTCGTGGCCAGGCCGCGCTCGGAGAGCTCATCGCGCAGCGCGCCGAAGGTCTCCGAGCCGGCGCGCAGCGCCTCGGCGAAGGTTGGCGCTCCGATGGGTGCCACCATGAACTCCTGGAAATCGGTCGAGCCGGCGGCGTGCCGTCCACCGTTGAGGATGTTGAACATCGGGATCGGCAGAACGTGCGCGTCGGGGTCGAGATAGCGGTACAGCGGCAGGCCCTGGGACGCCGCGGCGGCGTGGGCGCAGGCCAGCGACGCGCCCAGCAGGGCGTTGGCGCCGAGCCGCGACTTGTCCTGCGTGCCGTCGAGCTCGATCAGGGCCTGGTCGAGGCCACGCTGGTCCTCGACCTGCCATCCCACCAGCAGCGTCGAGATCTCGCCGCGGACGTTGGCGAGCGCCTTCTGCACGCCCTTGCCGCGGAAGCGTTGCGGGTCGCCGTCGCGCAGCTCGCGAGCCTCGTGCGAGCCGGTCGATGCGCCGGACGGTACAGCGGCGATACCGATCGCGCCGTCGGCCGTCTCGACCTCGACCTCGACGGTCGGATTCGAGCGGGAGTCGAGGATCTCGCGGGCGCGCAATAAGCGAATGGCGGTCATCAGAGCTCTCCAATGGGCGATCGATGGTGGCCAGCTTCCGCGGAGTATCGCAGCCGCCATGAGGCGCGGCAGGGCCGGCCGACTGCGCTCATGCGTTTGCCCACGTTCGGCGCAGCTGGCGAATGAAGCCAGTCGCCTGGGCGGAGAGCGGAGCCGGATAGGAAAACCGTTCAGTACGTTCCGAGGCGGCCAGCTCCACGCGGCCGACGAGCGGGGACAGCGTGAGCGAGATCGCACGCAGGCAGCGCAACGGGAGCCGGCGCTGTGCCCCATCCACCTCCAAAGTTATCTCGCCGGGAGCCAGCAGCATGGCGACCGAGTGCTTGACTCCTTCGCGCCGTGGCGCGAAGAACGCGGCCGAGCCACCGGGCGTGGAGGTCCTCAGCGCATCGAGGCGGTCGCGCGCCTCGTCGGCTTGCCCAAACCGCGCCCACCGCGTGTAATCGAGCTCGGCAACCTCGATTGCATACTGGCGGCGCAGCGCGGGCGTCGGCAGAAAGAGCTCGATGTGGGCGAGCATGGCTCGCAGCTCGGCCTCCTGCTCGACCGGCATCGGAAACGCGACGCCTCCGCCCGCAGTCGTGACGGTGAGCCGCGCCGCGTGATCGATCTCGAGCCGCGCGCCGCTCAGCGCTTCGAGCGGCAGCAGTTGCGCGTCCACGCCCCAATCGAAGAGGTAGCGGTCTGGCGGCAGGTGGTCCACCATCCAGAGCAGTTGCCGGTCGGTCAGCACCAGCAGCCCGGCCCGTCGGTCCTTCCCGCGGCGCCAATCGAAGAGCCCGCGTCTCGCGTCGGGAGGGCGTTCGACCGAAGCCAGGATCCGTTCGTCGTCGTCGAGCAGGCCGCGCAGGCCACGGACGAAACGGAGCGGGAGGTGGCTCAGTCGCCGCTCCGCGGTGGAGTGCAGCGCGGTCCCGGTGATGCGCTGCTCGGCGGGCAGCCATGTCGGGCGATCGGTCCTGCGGCCCTCGGCGCGTCGCCGGCGGTAGCGCTCGCGTGCCTCCCGTATTTGCTGCTCCGCCGCAGCGATCGCAACGGACCGCGCCTCGGGGGCGATCCTGCCTGCGACCCGCAGCAGCGCCTCGATGGGTGGCCGATGGCCCGGCAGGGTGGTCACCACCACGATCCGCTCGCGGTCGATGAACGCACCGCAGACTTCGGCCTCCAGCCAGGCGTCACGGCTCGCCGACCACGGAAGCGCGACGATGGCGGCGAGCGGCGTGCCGTCACCGACATCGGTCTTGGCGAGCACTCCGCGATCGGCGCCCAGCCAGCTTCCCGCGCGTCGAGCGCCGGTGACAACCGGCCCGGCACGGTCTCGGTGCAGAGCGAGTTCAAGCCCCGGGCCGCCGGGCTCCTCGATGCACACCCAGACTTTCAATGGTCGAGCTCCATGGTCGTCGATCCAAACCGAATGGTCGCGGGAGGGGGACGCTGTCCGATTCCCCGCAGGCGGGCAAGCCGCAGTGCTCGGCGAGCCAGCTCTCGGTCTTCCCCATGGGACAGCACGGCAGCGGCGCCGACTTCGTCGAGCAGGACCGCCTCGCTGAAGGCCGGTTCGAGCCGCAGCTGTCCTCCGATCACCTCGCCCAGGAACCAATCGACGTGCTTGCGCTGGTTGAGCCGCCTCCCAAACCGATAGCGGGTATGCCCCAGATCCTCGAGCACGTGGATCTCGAGGCCGGTCTCTTCTCGAACCTCTCGCACCGCGGCCTGCTCAGGGCGCTCAGCAAGCACCAGGTGTCCTTTCGGAAACGCCCACGTTTCGCCGCGGCGAATGACCAGGCAGCGAGCATTGACCACCACGACGGCGCCTGCCGAGTGGTGGAATGCCTCACTCTTCATCATCGAGCACCGCCTCGCGGGCGATCTCGTCCAGCGCCTCGCGCGATCCTTGCAGCAGTTCGGCGCGATCGACGATGCCGAGCAGACGCCCTTCGTCGTCGACGACCGGAAGGACCTTGCGCCGATGGCTCATGACCAGGCGCGCCGCTTCCGCGAGCGGCGTGTCGAACCGCAATGTTCGCGGTTCGCTGGTGATCAGCTCCTCGGCACGCCTGGTGGAGTGGCCAGCGAGGCCGGCGGCGCCCATCAGCGCTCCCACGACACCCTGCGTCATGGAGCTGCCGAGCGATCGCAGCACATCCGCGTCGCTCACCACGCCGAGCACCCTGCGATCGTGGTCGATCACGATCGCGCGATTGAGGCGCGTCGAGATTACGGCGTTCAGAAGGCTCGGCAGATCGGCGTCAGCCGGTACCGCCGGGACGTCGCGTCGCATCAGCTCGCCAACGGTGGTGGCTCCAGGATGCTCCGTCGTCAGTTCCGTTTCGCGTGGGAACGCCTCTGCAACAGCCCGCAGCACATCGCCGCGCGAAAGGATGCCCACCACGCTGCCATCACGATCAATCACCGGCAGCCGCTTCAGACGCCGCTGACTCATCAGGCGCGTCGCATCGGCCAGCTTTGCATCGGCGGCTACGCTGACGGGGTCGGAGGTCATCGCCTGGCCGACGCTGAGGGACGTGGGAATACGCTCGAGCATCCGGTTGCGCTCCTCCTCGACCATGGCCTCCAGCAACTCCAACCGAGCTCCCAGGCCGCCGCGTTCGACAAGGTCGCCATTGCTCAGCATGCCCAGCAGGCCGCCACTGGTGTCGACCACCGGCAGCGCCCGGAACTCGCGCCCGATCAGGCTTTCCGCCGCCTCGCGCAGGGTCGTGTCAGGGCTCGTCGTCACGGGTGCAGCGGTCATCACGTCGGAGACCGGCAGGTCGAAGCGCAGCTGTTCCAGGCGTCGCTGGCCGTACCCGGCGATGCCGATCTCCTCGACGCTGATGGCGCCACTGCCCGCCAGCTGGCGAAGGCCGGGAAGCAGGCGCGCCACGCGCTCCGGGGCATCGATCCAGGTGAGGATCAGCGGCAGATCCTCGGAGAGCCGCAGGATCGCCGATGTGTGGATCCGGCTGTTGTGCCCGAAACCCGCAATGCCGCGGGTGACCGTCGCACCGGCCGCTCCCTCCGCGCGCAGGTACTCGAGCAGCACCTGGTAGCGGGGCTTGTGACGCACCTGGTCGGTCTCGCCGAAATAAACCTCCACGCGGATGCCGCGGCTGTGCTGGTCCATCGGTCTCATGTCCTGATGCTTGGCTCAGGTTTCCGGCTCACGGAGCGGGCGGGGTCGCATCGCGGATGGTTGCTCTGGCTCAGGCTTCCGCCCACGACGCCGCGGCGCCGGCAGGCCGGCATCGATCTCCTCGGCTGCCTCGATCTCCTCCCTGACCAGATCGTCGCTCACGCTCGGTTGGACGAAGCTCTGCGCGAGAAGGGTCGGCACCACCGCGCTGAGAATCACCACCGTGACCAGGACGGTGTACGCCGCCTGGTCAATGTAGTGGTTGGTCAGGCCGTAGAGCGCCGATATCGTGCCGAAGGTGAGGCCGGTCGCCATCATCAGGGTCGTGTAGTTGGCCTCGCGCTGCGGCATGCCGAACGCCCGCGCGGTGGGCCACACGCCGACCACTTTGGCGAGCAGCTTGAGCCCAAAGAATGCGCCGATCAGAGCGCTGCCAGCGACGACCGCCGGCAGCGCCACGAAGAGCCCGGCCTTCAGGAAGTAGAACGGGGTCAACAGCGAGAAGGCGATGGCCCGCATGCGGTGGACGAGCACGCGATCACGAACGAAGACGCCGGCGACGGCCAGACCCACGAGATATGCCGGCAGCACCGCCTCGCTCTTGG
>JBBSHF010000116.1:0-5048 GCA_038253355.1 Candidatus Limnocylindria bacterium | reverse complement strand
TTGATGCAACCGGTGCATCGCGCAGACACAACGCCTCGTTGACGACTTTGACGTTCTTCGTCTAACCTGAGCCGATGACAGACGGTCAAGAGTGGATCACCACCAGTCGGGCCGCGCAGATGCTCGGTGTGAGATCGATCAACACGGTCAAGCGCCTCATCCGCGATGGCCGGCTGCGTGCGATCCAGCCCGGCTCTCACTATCGCGTGGCGGCCGAGGACGTCAGGAGGATCGTCACCAACGCCCCTCGGGCCTCGACGCCGCCTGATCCGGCCGTGGTGGCGCGTGGAGGTTGGCTGGCCCGCTGGGCCAATCAGCACCGCGTGGCACGAGTCGCGCTCTTTGGTTCGGCGGCCCGTGGCGAGCTCCGTCCCGACAGCGACGTCGATGTCGTCATCGAGTTCCGCGATGACGCGACGGCGGGCCTCTTCGAGATGGTCCAGATGCGCGACGAGCTCGCCGAGCGGTTCGAACGGTCCGTCGACCTTGGAACGCTCAAGAGCATGAAGCCAGCGATTCGTCAGCATGCCGAACATGACATGGTGAGTCTGTATGAGGCGTGATACCGCACGGCTCAACGACATCCTGGGGGCTGCCGAAGCAGCGATACGCGCGGCAGGCCCGCACTCCCGGCTGCACACAGATGACGAGGTGCTCGTGTCAGCTCTGACCTATCAACTCATCGTCATCGGTGAGGCTGCGCGTGCCATCTCCGCAGACACCCGCGCGGAATGGCCGCAATTGCCATGGGCCGAGATGATCGGGATGCGTACCTTGATCGTTCATAGCTACTGGCGAGTCGACGAGGATCGCCTGTGGCGCACCGTCGAGACTGACCTCCCCCCGCTGCCTGGGCAGCTGCGCCGGATCCTCAGCCAGGCTGGGAGCAACTGATCGATGGACTATAAGGACTACTACGCCACCCTGGGCGTGCCGAAGACGGCGACCAAGGCCGAGATCAAGAAGGCCTATCGGCGCCTGGCACGCGAGCTCCATCCGGACCGCAATCCCGGCGACAAGGAAGCTGAGCGCCGCTTCAAGGAGGCCAACGAGGCGCAGGCGGTGCTCAGCGACGCCCAAAAGCGCAAGCAGTACGACGAGCTGGGCGCCAACTGGAACGCCTACCAGCAGGCTGGCGATTTCAGCGGTCGCAGCGCCAGCGACTGGGCCGGCTTCGGCGGCGCGCCGGGCGGCACGCGCTGGACCTATCAGCGGGCAGGCCCGGAGATGGGTGGCTTCAGTGACTTCTTCAGCACCTTCTTCGGTGGTGGTGGCCGCGCCGGCGCCAGCCCGTTCGGCGACGCCGGCAGCGCCGGCAGCGCCGGCTTCGATTACGTCGACCTCTCCGACCTTGGCGGCACCCGCACCCGCGCGCGCCCGACGATCAGCGCGCAGGCCACTGCCGAGGTGACGCTCGCCGAAGCGATCCGCGGCGCCGAGCGGATGGTCAACGTCGACGGCCGGCGCCTCCAGGTCAAGATTCCGGCCGGCGTGGCCGACGGCGCCAAGGTGAAGCTCAGCGGAGCGGTGGACGGCGGCGACCTGGTCATCACCGTGCGCGTCCAGGCAGACGCGCGATTCCACCGCGAGGGCACCAACCTGCGCACTGAGCTGCGGCTCACCCTCGCCGAGGCGCTCCTGGGCGCCGAGGTGCGCGTGCCGACCCCGACCGGCGCCATCAAGCTGCGCATCCGGCCCAACACGCAGAACGGCCAGGAGATCAGGGTCGCCGGCCGCGGCCTGCCGAAGCGCGGTCATCCCAGCGAGAAGGGCGACCTGATCGTCACCGCCCGCGTGGTGCTCCCACGGCTGGACGGCGAGGCCCGCACCGCGTTCGAGCAGTTTGCCGAAGGGCATCCACAGCCCGATCCACGCGAGAACCTGCATTAGACCGATGCGCACGGAACGCTTCACCCAGCGTGCCCAGGAGGCGCTGGTCGCCGCGCAGCAGCTGGCGACCGATGAGGGCCGGGGCCGCCGATTGATTGAGCCGCCGCGCCCGCCCGCGCGCCGCACCCGCTCCCGCGCCCGCTACCGATGCCTGCGGCGGCGTCCGGCGGGCGTGGGCTTCGAACGCTCGCGCTCATTGCGGCGAGGCGGCGGCACGAAGCGGCGGCGGCGGATCTCGTCGTTGGCCGCGGCAATGATCGGCGGAAACTTGATGAACGATGCCCAGGCCGCGACCGCCATGCCGGGGATCACGACCAGCAGGATCAGCAGCAACGGCACGTGGATGATGACCAGTAGTGGAACCACGCCCCAGGTCACCACGATCGCCCAGAAGATCCACTCGTGCAGGGCCAAGATGGCCGGATAGCGGCGATATCGGCGCTGTGCCATGTTGTAGACAGCAATCGCGCCGACCAGGATCAGCAGCGCGCCCACCCACATGAGGGTGAACAGATCGGGGAAGTTGAACGGCGTGAATGGATCGAAAAGGAATCCCATCGGCCGCCGAGTATAGCGTGCCCGCGGCTATAATCGGGCCGGGGGTCACGGTCCTCGTCACGGTCCTCGCCACGGCCGGCGGTCACGATCAAGGTCATGATCACTGCCGCGGCCGCGGGTGCCGGGCGCGGGCCTGGACGCAATCGCCACTACCGCTGAACTCCGTGGAATCTGCTGATATCGAGGTCGTCGATTGCGCGCCCTGCTCTCCGTTTCGGACCGTGAAGGGATCGTTGAGCTCGCCCGCGGCCTGTCGGAGGCGGGCGTCGAGTGCTATGCCACCGACGGGACGCGCGCCCACCTCGCCGAACACGGGATCGAGACGAAGCCCATCTCCGACCTGACGGAGACCCAGGAGATCCTGGGCGGCCGGGTCAAGACGCTCCACCCCAAGATCTTCGCCGGCCTCCTGGCCCGACGTGACCAACCGGATCACCTCGCCCAGCTGGCCGAGCACGGGATCGCGCAGATCGACATCGTGGTCGTCAATCTCTACCCGTTCGCGCGGACGGTCGCGGACGAAGCCACCACCCTTGATGAGGCGCTCGAGCAGATCGACATCGGCGGCGTGGCACTCCTGCGCGCCGCGGCCAAGAACTTTCCGGGCGTCGCGGCCGTCAGCGACCCGACCCAGTACGCATCGGTGCTGCGAGACGTGAAGGCGCTCAAGGCGGTCAGCCCGGAGACCCGCCAGAAGCTCGCCGCGGAGGCGTTCGGGCTGACGGCGGCGTATGACGCGCACATCGCCGGCTACCTCAACCAGCAGGCGGGAACCCTGTTCCCGAATCGGCTCACGTTGGTGGTCGAGAAGAAGGCCGACCTGCGATACGGCGAGAACCCGCATCAGCTCGGCGCCTTCTACGCCGATCCCGGCCAGCGCGGCACCTCCATCTCGAGCGCGCGACAGATCGCCGGCAAGGACCTGTCCTTCAACAACCTGCTCGATCTCGACGCTGCCTGGGGGATCGCCAGCAACTTCAAGACGCCCACGGTGACCATCGTCAAGCACGGCAATCCGTGCGGCCTGGCGAGCGTGGTGGATCTGGCCGAGGCGTTCCGCCTGGCCCTGGAGGGCGACAGCGTCAGCGCGTACGGCGGGATCATCGGTGCAAACCGGGTGGTGGATGAGGCCACCGCAAGAGCCATACGGCCCGGCTTCTTCGAGGCGATCGTGGCTCCCGGCTACACGCCAGAGGCTCTCGAGATCCTGCGCACCAAGCGCGGCTTCGAGATCGTCGAGGTGGCCCCCGACGACAACGACAGCCCGGACCTGGGAATCGGCAACTTCGATTTCAAGCGCATCGGCGGCGGGCTGCTGGTGCAGACCCTGGACTCGCTGGAAGAGGACAGGAACAAGCTGCAGGTGGTCACCCAGCGGCGTCCCACCCTCGAGGAGCTCACCGATCTGCTCTTCGCCTGGCGCGCGGTGCGCCACGTCAAGAGCAACGCGATTGTGCTCGCCAAGAAGCACTCCATGGTCGGCATGGGCGCGGGCCAACCCTCGCGGGTGGTGAGCGTCGAGGTGGCGCTGCGCAAGGCGGGTGAACGTGCTCCACTATCGGTCATGGCCTCGGACGCCTACTTCCCCTTCCCCGATGGCATCCAGATCGCGGCGCAGGCGGGCATCACGGCCATCATTCAGCCCGGTGGCAGCATTCGCGACGAGATGGCCATCGAAGTGGCCGATCGTCACCACATGGCCATGGTCTTCACCGGCCGGCGCCACTTCAAGCACTGACCGCAAAGGACTGATGCCCATGGACAAGCTGATCCTGGTCGAGGGCGTGGCGGCCACCGAGGCAGGCGCCATCGCGGCGGCGCGCCTGATGGGACGCGGCGATCGGACGGGCGCGGATCACGCCGCGGTCGAGGCGATGCGCAAGGCGATGGAAGAAGCCGACATGAGCGGCACCATCGTCATCGGCGAGGGCGAACGGGACGAGGCGCCAATGCTGTACATCGGCGAGCAGGTGGGCAATCCGGAGGCGGCGGTATCGGTTGATATTGCGGTCGACCCATTGGAGGGGACCAACCTGGTTGCGACAGGATCGCCGAACGCCACGGCCGTGCTGGCCGCGGCCGAGCCGGGCGGCCTGATGCATGCGCCGGACACCTACCTGCAGAAGCTGATCGTGGGCCCGCAGGCCGCCGGTCGCGTCAGTATCAACGACCCGGTCGCCACGACGCTGAGCACCGTCGCCGAGTCGCTCGGCCGGTCGATCTGGGACATCACCGTGGTGATCCTGGAGCGTGAGCGCCACGTCGAGCTGATACAGGCGGTGCGCGACACGGGCGCGCGCATCAAGCTCATCGGCGACGGCGACCTGACGGCGGCCATCTCGGTGGCGGTCTCGGGCACCGGCGTGCACGCGGTGATGGGCACCGGCGGCGCCCCCGAGGGTGTCCTCTCCGCGGCCGCGCTCAAGTGCCTGGGCGGCGAGATCCAGGCGAAGTTCCGTTGGCGATCCGACGAGGAGAAGGAGCGCGCCCGGCGCATGGGCGTCGACGTCGACGACACGGAGCGGGTCTACTTCACCAACGACCTTGCGTCGGGCGAGAACGTGGTCTTCTGTGCCACCGGCGTGACCGATGGCGAGCTC
>JBBSHF010000115.1:0-5126 GCA_038253355.1 Candidatus Limnocylindria bacterium | reverse complement strand
TGCATCACCCCGCGCCGCAGGCACCGTCCTTGTGCCACGTGATGCGCCCCCTGCATCACCCCGCGCCGCAGGCACCGTCCTTGTGCCACGTGATGCGCCCCCTGCATCACCCCGCGCCGCAGGCACCGTCCTTGTGCCACGTGATGCGCCCCCTGCATCACCCCGTCCATCGCCTGCCGCGCACGCACTGCAGCGCACGGCCCGCCAGCCCCGCAGGCAGCGCGGCGCGGGGAAGCGCCGCTTACTCGACGTCGCTGGAGTAGAGGGTCGCGGATGGCGGATGCTGGCGATCAACGCCCGGCTGCATGAGCCGCTCGTACAGGCCAGGGCGCCGGTCCGCGATGGTGTCCCACTCGTGCTCACCGGGACGAGGGCGCACATGCGTGGCGCGCGCCAGCTCAGGGTCGACCTCGCCGAGGAGGATCTCCTCGTGGGTGTCGCTGGCGGCGCCCAGGCGCTGGCCGTCCGGATCGACGAAGACGGAGCGTCCCAGGAAGCGGGTGCCGCGCTCCTCGCCGATACGATCCGCGGCCAGCAGATAGCAGTGGTTCTCGGCCGCGCGCGCCGGGGCGAACAGGTCGGGATGGAACTCGACCCCGACCGGCCAGTTGGTCGGCAGCGCGATCAGGTCTGCGCCGTCCAGCGCGCAGATGCGCGCCGCCTCCGGGAAGCGCAGGTCGTAGCAGATCAGCACGCCGACCCGCATCCCGGCCAGCTCGACCACTGCAGGCGCGTCCGGGCCGGGCGTCGCAAAGCGGTCGACGCCCAGGAAGGGAAGGTGCACTTTGCGATAGCGGAAACGCTGGCCGTCGGGGGTCACGATCAGCGCGACGTTGTAGACCTCGTCGCCCTCCGCCTCCAGCGAGCCGCAGATCACCGACAGGCCCAACCTGGCGGAGAGCTCGGCAAGCCGATCCATGGCGACGGCGCTGGCGCGGCGCGCGATTGGTAGAGCCTCGTCCAGGGAGGCGAAGGCGTAGCCGGTGATCGAGGCCTCGGGCACGACCGCCAACGCGGTGCCTGCCTGTGAGGCATCGGTCAGGAGCCGTTCGATCTGCTCGAGGTTGTGATCCACTTCGCCGATGGTCGGATCGAACTGGCATGCCGCCACGCGAATCGTCGTCATCGGTTCATCCTCTGATAGCGTAGCTCGATGCCCGAGCGCACCACACGTTCAGCCATGCCGTCCTGGCGTACGCCGGCGGCCTTCATCTTACTCGGGCTCATCGGGGCTCCTCTATGATGGCCGGGTGAGCCGAGCCGCAGGCGAGGTCCGCTGATGAGCGGCCCGCGCGACCCCCGGGAGGAATGGGACCCGCCGCCAGAATCACCATCGCAATCGTCCTGGCCGGAGCGTGATCTGCGGGAGCCGCGCGCGGTCGAGGTGGCGGACGCAAATCCAATCACCCTGGGCGACGACACCGCCTGGGACCCGCGTCGCTTCGCTGAGCGTCGCCGCTCGACCACCGCCGAGCAGGCGGTTCCCTGGCTGATCGGGATCATCCTGGCGCTGGCCGGCATGGTGATCGTGCTGCTGGCGCTGATCTTCACCAGCCACAATGGCCGGCTGGCCGGTGCGCCGAATGGCCCGCCGGATCCAGGCGGAGTCGCGGTTGGGGCCAGCGGCAATCCGAGGGCTGCCGCCAGCTCCACTCCAGCGACCAGCGCCGTCGCGAGCTCCACTCCAGGGACCAGCGCCACGCCGGCGCACAGCGCGTCGCCGTTCGGGCCCCTCCAGATGGTGTATCTCGGGCGCCAGACCGCGGATGCGCCGGTCTACCTTTTCCGCCGTGACTTCGCCAAGAAGGTCGACGCCACCGAGGTGGCGATTGCGGCGCAGGGGATCACCAAGTACGCCTGGTCGCCCGACGGCAAGGTCGGCGCGGTGATCATCGCCGGGCGGGTCGTTGCGATCGATGCCCATGGCGACAAGCGCGCGCTGTACGACGGCGCGGACGAGATCACCTTTGGCGCGGATGCCTCGACCGTGTATGCCGCCAGGCTGACCCGGTCGGGCGGCACGGACCGCGCCCAGGTCTTCGCGGTGGACTTCGCAAGCGGCAGGGCCAAGCGCCTGACGGATCTGACCTACCCGAACATCGCGATCGTCAACGAGTCAGCCTTGAAGGAGGCGGCGTTCACCGACGAAGGCGGCACCGTGCGACTGTATCCAACCGCGGACGGCAACCTGGTGCTCTGGATCCTGGGCGCGCCGGGCATCTACCGGGTCGATCCGGTCGATGGCACCCGCGTGCAGGTGACGCGCCTCCCGGTGCTTTGGTCGCCGGACGGGAGTCGGCGGGTCGAAGCCAGGGCGAGCGGCAGCTCGACAGCGCTGCGCCTGCTTGACCGCAACAATCAGCCGAAGGCATCAGTCACCATCGCCGGAGTCGTCAGCCACCTTCGCTGGGCAACCAATGGATCGGAGATTGCGTTCACCCTCGGTCGGCTGAGCGCCAACGGGGGAGTGCGCCAGGACCTCTTCATCTGGGACCTGCTGAACGCCAAGCAGCCCTTGGCGTTGACTTCCAGCGGCGCCGCGTTTGGCGCGCAATGGCTGGCTGCGCCACAATCGTGGCAGCCATGAGCCCGTTGCAGGAGATCGTCAACCCCATCGGCGTCGAGCTGGACGCCGATGCCCAACTGATGCGCATTCGCTGGGATGATGGTCACCTGGGTGAGTGGTCCTGGCCAGAGCTGCGCAAGGCATGCCCCTGCGCGCTCTGCTCGGGCGAGGGCAACATGGCGGGCGTCGTCAACCTCGAGACCATCTTCACCCTGCAGCAGACCACGCTCGAGCGGGTGAAATGGATCGGCCGATACGCCCTGGCCCCAATCTGGGCCGATGGCCATGACACTGGCCTGTTCACCTACCACAAGCTGCGCGACAGCTGCGAGTGCGCGGAGCACCGCCGTGAGGCGTCCACGACCGGTGGCTGAGGTCGGCGGGCTGCTGCTGGTTCACGCCCACCCCGACGACGAGGCGATGAGCTCGGGCGGTACCATGGCCCGCGCGATCGCGGAAGGTCGGCGCGTCGACCTGGTGACCTGCACCGGCGGCGAAGAAGGGGAGATCCACGATCCTTCTCTCGATGTCGCCGAGGCCGCACCCCGCCTTGCCGAGATCCGTGCCGCCGAGCTGGCGTGCTCGCTCGACGCGCTGGGCGACGGGGCGATCCATTTCCATCCGCTCGGCTACCGCGACAGCGGCATGATGGGCACCGAGCCAAACGATCGGCCCGACGTCTTCTGGCAGGCCAACCTGGACGAGGCGACGCGCCGCCTGGTGGCGATCGTGCGCGAGGCGCGTCCGGCGGTGATGATCAGCTACGACCCGAACGGCAACTATGGCCACCCGGACCACATCAACGCGTATCGGATCGCGTGCGCGGCATTCGAAGCCGCCGGCGATCCCGCCCGTTACCCCGATGCCGGCGTTCCGCATACCGTCGCCAGGCGCTACGAGGTCGCCTTCTCGCGCGAGGGGTGGGTAGAGCTGATGACCGAGATGCAGTCGCGCGGCATCAAGCTGCCCTGGGACTTCGAGGAGGCGCTGGATGGCTCGGAGGTCACCGCTGGTGAGGCCTCGGGCGGGGAGGCCGATGAGCTCAACCCGAGCAACGTCGAGGCCGCACGCCAGGTGGGCGAAGACCTCGCAGCCGGCGAGCAGCCGCCAGAGGACTTCGGCACCCCCGAGTCCGCGATCACGACCCGGATCGACGTTTCCGCGCAGCTGGATCGCAAGCGCGCCAGCATGGACTGTCACAAGACACAGCGCCAGGACATGGGCTGGGTGCTGGACATGCCCACTGACCTCGCCGACCGCGTCCTATCGCCGGAGCGTTTCGTGCTCGCCGCCTGGGCGGGCCACGAGATCCCCGCGGATCGTCGCGAAACGAGCGTCTTCGAGGGTCTCTAGCGTCGCCCGCTGACCGCGCACGTATCGGCGTAGGATTGCCGCCATGTCGAACCGCACGCTTCAGCTGACCGATGAGCTATACGCCTACGTCCTCCGCGTCGGCGTCCGCGAGCCGGAGCTGCTCCAACAGCTCCGCGAGGAGACCGCCAAGCTCCCCCAGCACGGCATGCAGATCGGCCCGGAACAGGGTGCTTTGATGGCCATGCTCGTGCGGCTGATGGATGCGCGCCGATGCCTGGAGGTGGGCACCTTCACCGGCTACTCGTCGCTATCGGTCGCCCTGACGCTGCCGGCCGGCGGCCGGGTCGTGTGCTGCGACGTCAGCCGCGAATGGACCGATGTCGCCCGCCGCTACTGGACCGATGCCGGCGTCGCCGACCGGATCGACCTGCGCATTGGTCCCGCGCTGGACACGCTCGACGCGCTCCTCGCCGATGGCGGCGCGGACAGCTTCGACTTCGCCTTCATTGATGCCGACAAGTCGAACTACGACGGCTACTACGAACGCTCGCTGCGGCTGGTGCGCCCCGGCGGGCTGATCGCCATCGACAACGTGCTGTGGAGCGGCCGCGTGATCGACGACGCCGAAGAGGACACCGACACCCAGGCGATCCGCGCACTCAACGCCAAGATCGCGACCGACGAGCGCGTCGACGAGGTGCTGCTATCCATCGGCGATGGGTTGACCCTGGCGCGCCGCCGCTAGCTCTAGTTCCCCGTCAGGTTGTTGACGTTGCGTGACGCCTGGGAGGCGCGGGCTGGCAGCTGGATCGCCTGGGCCCGAAC
This sequence comes from Candidatus Limnocylindria bacterium, assembly GCA_038253355.1. Classification (GTDB taxonomy): domain Bacteria; phylum Chloroflexota; class Limnocylindria; order QHBO01; family QHBO01; genus JAICUY01. The sequence continues at coordinate 421 of JBBSHF010000115.1, read as the reverse complement.
GCCCGGCCCCGACAGCTCAGTCGCTGGCGCGCCGCGTCGCGTAATGGTCCGGACCGGGCGTCTTATGTGCGAGAACGGTCGATTTCGAGCGTCTCGGGTCGCTAATGCGTCGATACCGGGCTCCTTATCCGCAAACGTGGCCCGGCACACCGACGGAGCCGCCGATAAGGGTCCGCTGGAGGCGCATTAGCGTTACCCCGGCGACGGCGACGGCGACGGGGATGCGCTTCTGGCGCTGCTGCCGCCACCCGGCGAGCGCACCCTCGACGTGGGCTGCCAGCTAGCTGTCATCAGCAAGGACGACGCCCTCCGTGTCGCGGCCGCCAAGCGGTGGGACACGCCGCTGTACGTCCTCGACCTCAAAGCCGCCAGCACTCGGCTGGCCGAGTACTGCGCCGAACGGGATCGGCAACACCACGGC
>JBBSHF010000114.1:0-5180 GCA_038253355.1 Candidatus Limnocylindria bacterium | reverse complement strand
GTCGGGCGAGTAGGGCAGCAGTTCCATGGTCCGCGCCGAATCCTACCCGACGCCTCGCCGTGGTGCAGCGGTCCCGCGGCAAACCTGCGCGCTCGACCTCCAGGGTCGCGCACCGCCGCACCGCGAACTGCCCCGACTTGGCATCTGTCGTTCCTGGTCGCGCTAACGCCCTCCCGGAGCAGGCAAAGCCCGAGACCCGTGCTCAGGCAAGCTCAGGCATCGGTCGTTGGCCGCGTTACCGCGACGGGTACCGACATCTGCACCTTCGCGCGGGACCGTCGATACCGCTGTCGGCCGCTGACCAGCGGAGCCTTGTGAGGAAGTTCCTGGATAGTTGCCCATTTGCTGCGCCGCATTTCCACATCTAGCAAGCGCATATAAATAATGTCAATGATGATATTGATATTAGTAGCCGGCCTTGCTAATCTACGGCAACGACCTTCGAGATTGGTCGACTCGATATCAGCAAGGAGAGGATTTGAGATGCTGGACTACCGCCTGCACTTCGCACAGCTCGTGGCCGAGGACCAGCTGCGCGCCGCCGCCGAGCGACGACGGACCAAGGGCGCCCGCGACGGCCAGCAGCGCGTCTTCCGGCTCGGCGGACCACGCACCGCTGCCCGCGAGCAGGGACGCCGCTAGATGGCTCGCGACGTCATTGCCACCTGCCCGGTCTGCGCCGCTGAGCTCGCGATCACGCGCCTCCACTGCCGCAGCTGCGGCACGTCCCTCGAAGGCGAGTTCGGCGTCGGCCGCTTCGGTCGGCTCAGCCGCGAGCAGCTCGCCCTGCTGGAAAGCTTCCTGCGCTCTCGGGGCAATCTCAAGGAGATGGAGCGCGACCTGGGCATCTCGTATCCCACCGTTCGTGGACGAGTGGATGCGCTGGTTCGCGCGTTGGGCCTCGGCGACGAGGATGCCCCGCTGGAGCCCGCCGCCCCGCCATCGGTCGATGAAGGCAAATCGTCGACCGACCATCGGACCATCCTCGAGCGTCTCGCCCGCCGCGAGATCTCGGCCGAGGAGGCTGCCGTGGCGCTGCGCGGACCGGGGCAGGACGCCTAGATGCCGACCTTCGTGCGCACGCAGTCGATCGAGCAGCAGATCGGCGCTGACGGGCGGCTCGACATCAAGGTCACCAGCGCCGATACGCGCATCCGCGCCTCCGACGACGAGACCGCGCGTCTGCGCGCGACCTTTGAGATTCGGGCCAGCTCAGAAGCCGATGCGGACCGGGCCTTTGCCGCCTGCCAGCTGACCGTCTCCGCCAGCCATCGCTCCCTCGAGGTCACCGAACCCGGACGGACGGGCAAGATGGAGGCCCAGCTGCAGCTTGAGGTCGAAGCACCGACGGCCTGCGACTTTCGCTTCGAGGGCGTCAGCGCCGATCTGAGCGTCGACGGGCTCCACGGTACGCAGCGCTATCAGACCGTGTCGGGCGACCTGCTGCTGAAAGGCGCGGCCGGTGACGTGCAGGTCAACAGCGTCTCCGGCGACGTGACGATCCGCGCCGATACCGCGCTGTCGCTACAGGCGAACGCCGTGTCCGGCGACCTGTCGGTCATTGCGCCGCGCTTCGCGACGCTGCGCGCCAACTCGGTGAGTGGCGACGTGGAGCTGGAGGGCGCCTTCGACGCGGCCGGCCAGCATCGCGTCGAAACGGTGAGCGGCGACCTGGGCATCGGACTGCTGGGTGGCGCGACCTTCGAGGTGCGCGGACTGTCGACCGATGTTCACTGCCGACTGCCCCACCAGCTGCAGGGCCAGGCTGACCGGCGGCGCGTGGTGGTTGGCGACGGCATGTCCAGCTTCAGCTTCAGCTCCATGTCGGGCGACCTCTCGATTTCGGCCCCGCGACGCATCGTCGCGGCGGCCGGCGCACCGGCAGCATCGGTCAAGGAGCCAACCGACCAGCTTGAGATCCTGCGCGCCGTGGAGCGCGGAGAGATCGACGTGGATGAGGCGACTCGTCGACTCTCGGGCGAGGCACCGCAGTGAGCGAGCTGGAAACGATCCTGCGCCTGGTCGCCGAGGGCCATCTGACCGCGGAAGAAGCCGCGCCCATCGTCGAGGCACTCGGCCACGAGCCGGCACGACCCGCGTCAACGACCGCGCCGCCGCCCGTCCGGACGGGTCGTCAGATCCGGATCCGGGTCAGCGAGCACGGCCGCCAGGTCGTCAACCTGCGCATCCCGCTCGCCTTCGCCGACATGGCGGCGCGCATGGTGCCGGGCCTTTCCGGCGATCAGGCGCAGCGCATCAAGGCCGCCATCGCATCTGGCCTGACCGGACCGATCGTCGACGTCGAAGATTCCGATGGCGACGCCGTCCTCATCACCATGGAATGAGCATGAACGGATACGCCATCGAGGCCAGGGGCCTGGTCAAGGAGTTCGAGAAGGGCCGACGCACGATATGGCAACGGCTGCGCCGAGAGCCGGACCTTCGCGAGCGGTTCCGGGCGGTGGACGGGATTGATCTGCGCGTGGAACGCGGCGAGATCTTCGGCCTGCTCGGGCCGAACGGCGCCGGAAAGACGACCACCATGCGCATGCTGGCACGCTCCTGGAGCCGAGCAGCGGAACGGCCGACGTGCTCGGCCTGGACGTGGTCAAGGATGCGCGCGACATTCGCCGACGCACGGGCGCGGTGCTCTCCGATGGGCGCAGCGTCTACTGGAAGCTGACCGCGCGCGAGAACCTCGAATACTTCGCCGCCCTTTACCACGTCCCATCGCACGAGCAGCGGTCGCGGATCGAGACGGTGCTCACCCAGGTCAACCTGACGGATCGCGCCGACGACTACGTGGAGCGCTACTCGACCGGCATGCGCCAGCGCCTGGTGCTGGCCCGCGCCCTGCTCCCCGACCCCGAGCTGCTGCTCCTCGACGAGCCGACCGTCGGTCTTGACCCGCAGTCGTCCCGTGACCTGCGCGAGCGGGTGCTAGCGCTGCGTGCGCAGGGACGCACCGTGCTGCTCACGACGCACTACATGGAGGAGGCCGACCAGCTCTGCGACCGGATCGCGATCATCGATCACGGCCGCATCGTGGCGCTCGACACGCCGAGCCGTCTCAAACACAGCATCGCTCGAAACGGTGAGCTGGTCACGCTCGAGGACGTCTTCATCTCGCTCACCGGCAGGGCGCTGCGCGAATGAGCGACGTATCGGCCGATCTCCGCGCGTTCGGCGCCGCCGGCATGAAGGAATGGCGCCTGCTGCGCCGCTACCCTTCCCTGTTCCTGGGCTTCCTGTTCTGGCCGATCGTGCTGCCCATTGCCTACGTCCTGCAGGCGCGCGGCTACGCCGGCGACAGCCAGGCCGCGCTGGATGCCTTCGCATCGCATGCGGGCACCCCCCAGATCGCCGGCTTCCTGTTCCTGGGCAGGGCGACCTACATGTGGATCAGCATGATCCTGTGGGGCCCCGGCACGGCGCTGCGCACCGAGCAGATCCGTGGCTCGCTGGAGGCGCTCTTCCTGACCCCGGCCTCTCGCCTGGTGATCCTGTTTGGGCCGCTGGTCAGCCAGGTGGCCTGGGCGCTCTGGATGTTCACCATCGTGGGTGGCGTACTGGTCCTTTTCTTCGGCGTGCCCATCGGCCCGGCCGAGGCGCTGCGCGCGCTGGTCGTCATCGCTGTCGCCGTTCCGGCGCTCTACGGACTCGGCGCCCTATTCGCCGCGGTGGTGCTGCGCTTCGGCGAGGTGCACGCCATGGTGCAGGGCGTGCGCGGCATCTTCACCGTGTTCTGCGGGATGAGCTTCCCGATCGCCATCCTGCCCGATTGGGCGCACCGGGTCGCGCTGACCTTGCCGCCGACGTACCTCATCGGCGACCTGCGCGAGGTCCTCCTGCGCGGCTCCCGCCTGGTGAACCTGCTTCCGGACCTGGCGATCCTGCTGAGCCTGGGGATCGCCATATGCGGCCTCGCGGTCGTCGCTTTCAAACGCACCGAACAACACGCTCGACGTGGCGGCAGCCTGGCTCAGTACTGATGAGCGCCGCCATGGCCGCCGAGCTGCGCGCCGCGTGGGCGGTCGCGCGCAAGGAGCTGCGCATCGCGATGCGCTATCCACTGAATGCGGTCAACGAGGTGCTCCAGCCGCTCTACCAGTTCCTGCTGCCCAGCCTGTTGCTGGGAGCCACCTTCCTGGTTGGCGGCCGCGCCATCGGCCTGGAGCAGTCTGCCGGGACGAGCGATCTCGTCGGGTTCCTGCTGCTGGGCATGATCGTGGGTGGGCTGGTGAGCACGGCGTTCTGGGAGATCGCCTTCAGCTTCAAGCGCGAAATGGACGCCGGAACGCTGGAGCCGGCGTGGCTGACGCCCACCTCGCCGCAGACCTTCGTGTTGGGCCGCGCCATCTCGGGCTTGATCATCTCGGGCCTGGCGAGCGTGGTCCTCGTCCTGATCGGGATCACGGTCTTCGGTGCCTCGCTCTCGCCGTCAATCCTGTTCGCGCTGCCCGCCCTGCCGCTTGCCGCCTTCAGCATGATCGGGATCGAGTATCTGATCGCCTCCGCGGTTCTGCTGCTGCGCGAGCCGACCTTCTTCGTCGACGCCACCAGCTTTCTGTTCGCCCTCGCTTCGGGCGTCATGTTTCCGGTGGTCGTGCTTCCGAGCTTCGTCCGCTGGGTGGCCTACCTGCTGCCCTCGACCTATGCGCTCGACCTGCTGCGCGTGCAGGCCATCGGTACGCGACCGCTGCTGCCCATCTGGCTGGAGTGGCTGGCCCTGATCGGCTTGGCGGTGGCGGTGCTGTGGGTTGGGTTGCGCGTCTTTGACCGAACGGAGCATCGGATGCGCGTGCGAGGGACACTCGGCCAGCACTGATCGGCTGGCTTACTCGGGAGGGTCGGGGTCCTGGTCCGTTTGCCGACGCTCGTCCTCCGCCTCGCGCTCGGCGTCCCTGCGCTGCTGTCGCTCGAATCCCTCGCGCTCGCGCTGCGCGGTCTCGTCCTCGACCTCACGCACTCGCTCGTCAAGTCCGCCGAATGGATTCATGTCGCGTACCTCATTGGGTGCTCATTACGACCTTCGCCGCGCAAGGCAGCAGGGCGCATGCCACCAATCGGGCGGCGCCGCGACAATAGGGATGCTCTAATAGTCCGCCGATGACGAAACGAACTCCCCAGCGCCCAGAGGACGAGGGTCGTCCGTACGTCGATCCACTGCTCGAAAAGCG
>JBBSHF010000113.1:0-5204 GCA_038253355.1 Candidatus Limnocylindria bacterium | reverse complement strand
TCCTGACGTAGGGCCGCGTCAGCGCGGCACGTCGCGAAATCGACGATAGAGGCCGGGGAGCTGGGCCATCGGGTCGCGGTAGAACGCGTCAGCGTCGATCGCCAGGCGCGCACGCGCGGGAATCGGCTGCACGAGCGGCTCCGTGGCAGCGAAATCGCGGAGCGCCAGGGCATGTGGCTTGAGGGTCCCATCCGGCCGGACCAAGCCGAAGAAGCGCTCGTGGTGCTGGTCACGACACGGAGGCCGGTCCCAGAGCGAGGGGTGATAGTCCGCGAAGCACCAGATCAACGCGCCGATAGCCCCGATCTCCACCAGGCGCGGCAGAACCGCGGCGACGTATTCTGCCGCTTCTTCTTCCGACACCATCAACTGCCGGCGCTCCGTTCCGGCCGCCGTCCAGGTCAAGTCCTGCGAGGACTCTCCGGGCGGAGCAGTACAGGCGCCGAACTCCTCGACGAGAACCGGGCGTCCGGAGAGCGAAGCGGTCATCGCACAGCTGAAGGGAGCGAGGTCCGGATCCAGCGGCCCGTTCGCCCAGTCGGTGTACATCGGATATGGATGCGTCGTCGCCACATCGGCGATGCCGAAGATGCGATCGATGCGCAGACCGTTGTCCCGGACCAGGTTGCCGAGATGCAGCCCACAGGTAATAGGGTGGCGCTCGTCGAGCTCGCGGATCGTCTCGATCAGCAGTTTCGCCCAGTGCGGACCGCTCTCCGCGTCCGGGGGCGAGGCAAAGACGTCGGGCTCGTTGCCGAGATTCCACAACCAGATGGCCGGGTGGTCACGCAGGGCGCCGACGACTGTGCGGATGAGCAATCGCTGGGCGTCCAGCGCCGCCGGATCCGTGTACGGATTCCGATAGCCGCTGCCGACGATATTCCCCGCGCTCACGACCGGGATACCGGGCGGGGTCGGCGCGCTTCCGTCGAGCAGCCAGCGCGGCGCCCAATTCGCGCCGCTCATGTGGCCGGTGAAGAAGGTCACGTCCAGCTTCAAGCCATGCTCGGCCGCCAGATCGCAGATCTCGACGAGACGAGCCATCGCCATCGGCGCGACCCGGTCTGGACCGGGTTGATAATCGTCCCACAGCAGAAACAGGCGGACAGCCCGCAGCCCCAGGTCATGGATTAGCTCGAACTCTTCGCGGGCTTCGCCGGAATCGAAGTCATGCCACCAGTCCATCGCCTTGCGGCGCGGCCAGTAGTTGACGCCGAGGATGAATGGTTCAGACATCGGTCGTGCGATGCCGACGAGTGGAGACACGGTCGGCGAGGTCGGCTTTGATCACCGCGGCGTTCCACGTCGCCTGGTCCGTGGTCCTCGAAACGACGTATTTTGGGAGGCCGTTCATGCGATCGGCGAATCCTGGCTCATCGGTAATGAACGGCCAGGCGCCCGCGAACTCCTTGTAGCTGAGGCGCCTCAGCAGCACAGCGTCGTTCGCGAACAGCTCCTCGCGTTTGAACGTCTCCGCCTCGTCGGTCCAGGTGGACGCGGACCACTTGTCCGGCGCCTCCACCACTCCGTCGATTGTCGCGAACATCGAGACGACCAGCTTTCTCTTGGGGACCTCAAGGTGTGGTCTTGGACTCATTGTGGGCGACGGGGAGGAATCGGCGATCCGATCGGCACGAAGGAAGGCCGGCCATTGCCGGGTCTGCGCGTGGCTGCCTCGCTCGATCGCGCTACGGCTCTTCAGCAGCTACCTGCGCCGGCACCGGAAAATCACAAAGATCACAGATTCTGTGATTTCCCGAGGTGCGGAGCCATTGAGCCCACACAGGCAGACGCGGTGACGCCAGAGCAGAAGAGCCTGCGAGGCCGGCTGGCCGCCGCCATCCTGCACTCCCGCTACGACTCGCGTCGGCTGACCCAGCCGGCTCGCCGCGCGTTCCGAGATAAGTGCATCGACGAGGTCGATCCCCACCGGCGGCTACCAGAGCCCGAGCGGATGCGTCGTGCCGAGCAGGCTCGCCGCGCCTACTACCTGCGCCTGGCGCTGGCATCCTCACGGGCGCGGTCCACGCGCCAGGAGAGACGTGCGCGCCGACGAAGACCTGGGGACGGAGCGAGCTGAGTACCCTCGACCCCAGGGAGGTCGGATCGACAAGGAAATTGCGACCGGTACGCTCGCGTTCCCACGCTGGTAGCACAGCGCTTGCGGTCAGAGACTTATGAGTCCCCTGCTCTACCACTGAGCTACTCCGCCACGCATATCGTGCTCAGATCCACCATGAGCCTACCGAATGAACACCGTCCGAGGATACCTACAGTCGATAACCGAGGCAACTCGGTTAGCACAGCGCTCACGCGCGCGCGTGTGAGGAAGCAGTAGAGCAAGAGCAGGCCAAAACCGCGCGAGCCAAGCGAGTCGTTCGATGAGCCGAGCCCTGCCCCCTTGGTACCGGCATTTTCCTGGACCTAAGATGCTCGCCGTAACCTCGTTGCGGCGAAACACGCACGGTGACGGCGGTGTCTGGGTACATCGCCGGACCGCACACATCTGCACTAAGACAGCTTGACCGCACCTCCGCTCGCGGCGTAACGCGAACGCGCCGGGAGGACACGCTGCCGCCCCCTGGCCAACGCAGGCCCGGCCGTCGTGTCCTTCGCCATTGACGTAACGCTGCCCTCGCCGCCTACGTCATTTTGTCGTGCGTGCGCCCGCCTACCGGCGCCGCGTATGGGTTCCCAGGACCGCCCAGATTCGCTGTGCATGCGCCGGCGGGAAGTGAACAACGAGGGAATCGCCAGACAGGCCGGATCAACACAGAAGGGCAGCGCGAAGTGGTCGCGGCGGTGGTTATGCCCGACCGTTTGCGGGCTTCGTCGTTTTCAGCCGAGGACGAGTGCCGCCGATCATCCGTGCCGGCGCACCGCCAGCCAGGCGTCAGCTTCCGACTGACGGTACAAATCGCCGACGAGGCACGAACGCGTAGATCCAGAATGGCAGGAAGACCGTGAACTCAAAGGCCAGCGACATCAGTCCGTAGGCCGAAACGAGACCCGGCCAAGACGGGGGATTCGGCAGGAAGTGCCATGGCGCCAAGAAGCGGGCATCTGAGATAGGCCATAGCAAAGCTACCCCTAGGTCGCTCTCACCCAGCGAGTCGAGGACTCCGTGACTGGCGAGAAGCGCACTCACAAGGAGCCCCCACCCCACAGCACGCCGCCCGCCCCGTGGCGCGATCGCGACGGCGATGCCCGCACCGACGAGCATCGCGAATGCGAAGGAATGAGATGCTCCGCGATGAGCGAATGCGCCGACTGACGGAGCAACCGCGTGGATCAAGAAATCGACGTCCGGCAGCAGCGCTAGACCCGCCAGCAGCACCATCCGAGTCCCCAACAACCGCGACTCACCAGCGGGCGTAATGAGGCGGGCCGTCGCAACTCCGACTGCGACGTGGCCAAGCATCGACATCGCATCGCTCTCCAATTCTTTCGGGACTGCCGGAGCAGGTGGAGCCGTTCGGTCCCCGAGTTCGTGTGCGGTATATTAGCTGCCGTGCCAGCCCAATCACGCTTCCGATGACTTCCGCAATAATCATCGGCTCCGGTCCTGCGGCCGCCGGCGCCGCGATCGCCCTGAGTCGCCATACCGATCTCCAGATCACCGTCTTGGACTTGGGCCTCCGGCTGGAGCCCGAACAGCGGCGGGTCGTGGATGCCCTCGCCGGCGAGGCGCCGCCTGACTGGGATGATGCAGCCATACGGACGATCAGCGCGCAGCCGGTAGGGGCCGGGCGTGGGAGCCTTCCACAGAAGCGGAGCTACGGCTCGGACTTCCCCTTTCGGGACATCGGCCAGCTGGCTGGGGTGATCGCCGGGGATGGGGCCAACGCCTCGATTGTCTCGGCTGCCTATGGCGGCTTCAGCAGTGTCTGGGGCGCCCAGATCATGCCGTTCGCGGCGTCGGTCCTCGACGAGTGGCCCGTGTTGAGCTCCGAGTTGGCGCCGCATTACCGTGCCATCCTTGACCAGATCCCCTTCGCTGCCGAGGAGGACGACCTCGCCGCGCTGTTTCCCCTGCTGGGCCACCCAACGCCACTGCCGGAGGCGTCACATCGCACCAACCGGGTGCTCGCCGCATACCGCCGCCACCGGAGGCGACTAAACCGATCTGGAGTCACGCTCGGCAAGGCCCGACTGGCGCTCGACGCTGCCCCGTGCGTCAGAGTCGGCCTCTGCATGACGGGCTGCCCGTACTCGCTCATCTACTCCGCCGCCCATACGTTCGATCGGATGCGGCGTGCGGGGCGCATCACGTATCGCCCGGGCCTGCTCGCGCTCGAGGTCGCTGAGGAGGCGGAGAGCGCCAATGTGACCGCAAGGGAGCTGTCGACCGGCGAGCTGCATCGGTTCGAGGCAGAGCGTCTCTACGTCGCCTGCGGCGCAGTGGGGACGACGCGGCTGGTGCTCAGTTCCCTGGGCCTCTTCGAGCGTGACGTGCCGATGGTCGAGTCGCAGCAGTTCACCCTGCCGATGCTGTCAGCGCGCCCCACGCCGGACCCCCGCGCCGAGGCACAGTTCACGCTGAACCAGTTCAATATGACGGTCGCTACGGATGATCGCGGGTTCGATCTGTCTCTGCTGCACTTCTACACGTACAATCCGGCCTTCAGCGACGCCCTCCCTCGCGTGCTGCGGAACCCCCTCGCCTCGCCGGCACGGAGTCAGCTGCTGCGGCGCGTCAGCGTCGCTCTGGGCTATCTGCCCTCGTGGCGCTCACCGCACCTGCGCCTGCGCGCGCATCGGCCTGCCTCTGGCGATAGGCTGCCGGAGATCGACATCTCCGGCAGCGAATGGCCGTCCGAGGGCCGTGCCATGCTGCGCAGCGTCGTGCGGAAGGTGCTGCGGGCGGGACCTCTCCTCGACCTCTACCCAATCGTGCCGATGCTCTCGACCGCCGCCCCCGGCAAGAGCTATCACTTCGGCGGCAGCTTCCCGCACGCTGCAGGCGATCAGAGCATCTTCGGCAGCGACCGGCTCGGCCGCGTCGGGGCGTGGCGGCGGATCCACCTCGTCGACGCCTCGGTCTTCCCCAGCGTCCCGGCCACGACCTTCACGCTGACGGTGATGGCGAACGCCCATCGCATCGCGTCTGAAGCATCGGGGTTGGCACGGTGAGCGCCGCCCCCACTGTCGCTGCGGTCACCGGAGCATCGGGATACCTGGGAACACGGATCTGCGAGACGCTG
>JBBSHF010000112.1:0-5662 GCA_038253355.1 Candidatus Limnocylindria bacterium | reverse complement strand
CGTGCGTGAAGCCGGGAAGCGTCAGCTCGGCTGATCGCGAGCCGCCGCCGACCGTTGCGTTGCGCTCGACGACCAGCACCGAGCGCCCATTGCGCGCCAGCTCGATGGCGGCCGCCAGGCCGTTCGGCCCGGCGCCGACGACCACGGCATCGTAGGTCTCGCGACTCTCGTTCATTCTCTGAAGAATGTACGCGAACTCGAGCGCGCGCTCACGCGGCTGTGGATGCTCATAAGGCGGCTCTGGATTCTCACAAGACTGCCTGCGCGCGCAAGCTGGTCGCGCGGTCCGGAGCGTTGCCCATCGATGCGATGCACCGCGTGCATCACATCGCGCCAGAGTGCGGCGCTTGGTGCTGCGTGATGCAGTGCATGCATCACGCGCCGCCGGAAGCGTCCGTTTGGTGCTGCGTGATGCAGCGCATGCATCAGGTGCCGCCGGAAGCGTCCGTTTGGTGCGGACTGATGCAGTCCCTGCATCGCGCAGCCGTGCATCGCCAACCGCGCCGCGCCGCGCCGCTGCACCGAGGCAGCTTCCTAGCGCACGCCCGGCTCGAACGTCACCTCCACCAGCGGGGCGCTGGCCACCATCAGGTCGAGGTCGTAGCCCCAGCTCGCCGCGATCACGCTCAGCAGCTGCCGTCGTTCTGCGGGGTCGGTCACCGGGCGTGCCATTGCCGGTAGGTCGGCGACGACGCCATCGGTCAGGTGGAACACGAACTGCGGATTCGCCAGCAGGTTCGCGTACCAGCCACGCCGGCCCGGGCGTCCGCTGAGGTAGATCCGCCCACCGAGGTTGTGGAAGACGACCGCAACGCGACGCGCCTGGCCGCTCTGCCGGCCGTGCGTCGTGATCTCGACCAGGTGGCCGCGCTCCAGGGCACGCGCCACCTGCGAGTCGAAGACCGGATGCGCGCTCACGGTCACGCCCCCACGCTCACCTTCCGCTCCTCGTCGCCGCGAAGCAGCGTCAGCTCCAGGAGCGCATCGGCCGCGACCGATCCCAGTGCCTCGAACAGGTCGTCGGCGCTGCTCACCGGCTTGCCCGCGGCGGCCACGATCAGGTCGCCCTCGGCCACGCCCGCGTGGGCCGCCGGCGAGTCGTCCTCGACCTCGCGGACGAGCAGCCCGTTACGCTCCGCCAGGCCCACCGCGCGGCGCAGCTGTCGTGCCACGTGCGCCGGTGCCAGGCCCACGCCCAGGTGTCGCCGTGTCGGCGTCTCGCCGCGGCCGAGCGCATCGACCCGGCTGCGCAACGAGGAATCCGCGGGGATGGCGAGATAGAAGCCGCTGCCCAGCCGATTGGTGTTGATGCCCAGCAGCTCGCCGGCGACGTTCACCAACGGTCCGCCGCTCGAGCCGGGCATCAGCGGGGCGGTATGCTCCACGCTGCCGCCGATGCGTCGTCCGCGCGGCCCGCGAAAGGCGCGCCCCACGCCCGAGACGAAGCCGAACGTGACCCGTGCGCCCGCGCCCGCCGGGTTGCCGAGCGCCACCACCGGCGTGCCGACCGTAGCCTCGGCGCTGCCCCACACGACCGGCGCGACCTTCTGGGTCGCCACGTCCAGGACAGCCAGATCGTTGTCGGTATCGGCGCCCAGGATCGAGGCATCGGCCTCACGCCCGTCGGCGAAATAGACCCGCACCTCGTCGCCGTGCAGGTTGTGCGCGTTGGTCAGCACCTTCCCGTCGGCGATGACCACCCCTGATCCGCCGCGCCATCGGTTACCGATGCCAACCGTCGACGGCCCGACCTTGTCCGCGATCTGCGCAATGGCCTGGCCGAGCTCTTCCAGTGAACCCATCGGGTGACTCCTTCTGCTAACTTGCAAGTTGCAAGTTACACCGTGAGCAGGAGATGTCAAGACCGATGGCGTACGATCCGCACATGGCTGATGCTTCGCCGCTGGCGGCCGCACTCGAGCGCGTGGGAGACCGATGGAGCCTGCTCGTGGTCGAGGCGCTGCTGCCCGGTCCGCGGCGGTTCAACGAGCTGGGCGAGGCGGTGGAGGGCATTGCGCCGAACATCCTGACCGATCGGCTGCGCCGACTCGAGGCCGAGCGGGTCATCCGCTCGAAGCCATATTCCGAGCGGCCGCCGCGCGTCGCCTACGAGCTCACTGCGGAGGGGCAGGAGCTGGCCGGCGCGCTGCGCCTCCTGGCCGACTGGGGATCGCGTGCCGGCGGCGATACTGAGCCGATCCACCACGCGGCCTGCGGCACGCCGGTCGAAGCACGCTGGTTCTGTCCGACCTGCGACCGCTCCGTCGCCGCCGACGAAGCCGACGAGCTGCGTCGCCTCTAGCCGCGCCCGGTCGGCACGCCGCGCCCGGTCGGCACGCCGCCAAACGCTCGCCGAGGACGCTTTCGGTCATGCAGCGAGTTTCCAAGCGGGCGGCCTTCGCCGCGATTCGACGAAGAGCCAGACGAGATCCGCAGGCCAGCAGGCCGACCCATGCCAGCACGATCGGCCAGGGACGAAACCGCTGCCCACTGACGGGATGGCCAGATCGATGATGGCCAGCAGCCAAGCGCGCGTACCGGTCCTCGAGGGTGCAAGTGTCGGTGCCAGGCGCGCTAACGCTTTCGCGGATGCCGCGAAGGCCCTTCCTTCGCCGAATCCACGCTCAGCCGAGCTCAGCCGAGCGGGACGCGACGCGCTGGAGTTGCTTAGCGCGACTGTGACCGACGTATGCCAGGTCGGGGCTGGCTCGCGGGCTCCGGTGCGCTGCGATCGACTCGCGTCGCGCCAGGTCGGGGCTGGCTCGCGGGCTCCCCGGTGCGCTGAGCCGAGCTCACCGCGAGGCGCGGCGACCGAGCAGGCTGACGACAGGCCCCCGCCAATGGAATGCGTCAGGCGGCAGCTCCCGCCAGCGCCTGCGCGTCTCCGAGCGCAGATCGTCGCGCTCGCGCTCGTCGAGCGGTTCGAACACGTCGTCGCGCTCCCACTGCTCGAGCAGCGAGAGGTACTCGTCTGGCGCGAACTGACGTTCGACCGTCTCGCCGCGCCCCTCGACCTCCACGAAACCCGCGGCACGCAGCTCCCGGATGGCGTCCCTGACCGAGTCGAAGGGTTGTGGCTCGTAGGCCGATGCCGCATCCGGCAGGGCGAGCGCATCGGCGGCATCGTCGAAGGCGTCGAGCGGCTCGAACGGCTCAGCGGGACCGACCCAGGTGACCGCCGCGAGCTGCGCGCCGGGACGCAGGATGCGCAGCATCTCGCCCAGCGCCGCCGCCCGGTTCGGGACGAGCTGCAGCACGAAGGAGGAGACCGCAGCGTCACAGGAGGCGTCGGGCAGCGGGATCGCCGCAGCGTCGCCGGCGACCAGGGTCAAGCGAGCCTGCGCCTGCGGACCCGCCGCGGCGGCATGCTCAGCGGCGACGGCGCGCATCCCGGCCGAGGGATCGATGCCCACCACCCGCAGCTGCGGCCAGCGCTTCAGGGCGGCCAGGGCCACCACTCCGGTGCCGGTCCCCACGTCGGCGAGCTGGCCGCCGGGCTGGCCGTCCAACAGCCCACCCAGCCGATCGAGCAGGCGCACCGCTGTCGCCGCGATGACCGGTCCCCACCAGTCGCGGTAGCGGGTTGCCGCGCGGTCATAGCTCTCGGCGATCGACGCCGTCACAGGCGGGCGCCGGAGCGATCCGGTGGCTCCGGCCGCTCGATCGGCTCATCGGGTAGATGGATGGTCAGGCCGTTGACGATGGCGTCCTCGGCGCGCTGGTGCTCCTCGACCACGATCGCTGCCGGCGGTCGCCGGTGCAGGATCTGCTGCTCGAGCCCGGCCAGGAACGAGCCCACCGAGCGGCTGGCCCCCGAGAACCCCGGAAGCGGCCGAGCGCTTCTTGGACGTGGCATTTCGCTTCGAGAGCCTCAGAACGGCTTGAAGATCATCAGCCAGATGATCAGGGCCAGCCCGATGACGCCGATCAGCCCCAGGGCGATCGGCTGGGGATCCTTGAGCAGCGCGGCGAGCTCGGCGGCAGGCATCGGCTCAGGTGGCGGCGCATCGGCCGGGTCGCGCGGCGAGCGGATGCCGACCGCCTGCCGCACCTTCCTGTAGTACGGCGTGGCGATGGCGCCCATGGCTCCCAAGACCACCACAAGAACGCCGATCGCCAGCCAGATCCAAGCGGATCCCCACCACGCGCCGGCGAACCCGGCGATCACGCCGGCCACGATCAGCAGCCCTAACGACCCGTAGGTCACTCCCAGGCTGCGGCTCGACTGATCGAGGAGTGCCGCGACCCGCTGCGGCTCGCGCTCCTCGCGGATGGTGAATGCCGCGATGGCGGAGGCGCCGTGCCCGAGCACGAAGCCGAAGCCGCCCAGCGCATGCAGGAAGACGATCCAGGGATACAGGTCCAAGTGACGCAGGATACGTCAGGCAGGCGTCCAGTGGAAGGTCCCGGTGAAGAGGCCGTCCACGAATCCGATCTGGTAGCCGAGGTACAAGCCGAACGCCAGCGATAACACCCCGGAGCCAACCGTCAGCCATCGGTTGATCCGGACGGAGCGTGCCTGGGAGACCATGAATGGCAGCCCGATGAGCGTGGTGAGCACCGCCATGCCCGCCGCCACACCAGCGCAGAAGATGAGGAGGTACGCGAAGGCGGCTCCGCTGTCGTGGATCGTCGAGAGCACCAGCAACGCCACCGCCGCGCTGCCGGCGAGACCGTGGACCAGCCCGATCGCGACGGGTCGCAGCAGCTGGTACCAGCCGAACGTCGCAAGCAGGCCGGCACCGGAGGCTGCCAGGTCTGGGTTCGAGCCATGGCCGTGCAGATGGGCGTGGGCGTGTGGATGGACCGGCGCATCCTCGTGAGCGTGCAGGTGCTCGTGGGGATGGCCGTGCATCGGCGCAGGCGGCGTGAAGCGCTCAGTGATCCGACGCATGACGCCGGTCAGATTGAGGATGCCCAGCAGGATCAGCATGAGTGCCACGGCGAACTCCATGGCGAGCCCAACCGGCGGCGGGATGACCACGTTGAAACCGATGATCCCGATTCCGACGGCGAGCACGGTCACCGTGTGGCCGAGTCCCCACAGCGCCCCGATCATGGTGGTGTGCACGAATCGACGCGTGCGGGTCAAGATCGTGGTGATGGCAATGATGTGGTCCGCGTCGGTCGCGTGACGCATGCCGAGCAGGAACCCAAATCCGGCGAGCGCTAGCAGTTGGCCCATCAGGCGTGAAGCCTAGATGCATCGGCCGATTATTGCAACCAGTTGCAGTAGCGCCGGAGACCGTATACTTTCGACCGATGTCAGCGAGCCGTGTTCTGCCTGAGCCTTGGGTCTCGGTGCGCGATCGTCTGCGACAGCGCGGGCTGCGCTGGACGCCGCAGCGCCGGACGGTGATCGAGGTGCTCGCCGCGACGCGTGGCCACGTCACCGGCTCGGAGCTGATCGAGCGCTGCCGTGCCGCGGACGCGACCACCATCCCCTCGACCGTCTACCGCACCCTCGACGTGCTCGAGGAGCTGGGGATGGTGCGCCACGGCCACGGCGTCGATGGCCGGGAGGAGTTCCACGTGGGCCCGGACGTGGAGCACGGCCACCTCTATTGCTCCGACTGCGGCGGCCGATGGGAGATCGCCGACCACGCCGCGGACGCCGTGGTGCGCGCCTTCGCCGCGGCGGACGGCTTCGAGGTCGACCTGG